>CALHDG010000053.1 GCA_938023075.1 uncultured Chitinophagales bacterium | reverse complement strand
ATCTGTACAACCCATAATTATATCGGTATCGCAATTACACGTACCAGCATTGAAAGTAGTTCCACTATCACAATTCGGCTCATTAGTTACTGTACAAGTTGCTGCATCAAAACTGTCTGTTGTAAGATCGCAACCATCATCTGGATCAGGTTCGTTACAAGGATCGGCGCAAGCTGTATTGCCTAAATCGCAACTTCCATCATCGCAATTGGCATCAGGATTAAAGTTACATGCTGCAGCATTATTACAACCTAATACAGTTACTACATCGGTTACACAACTACAAGTAGCGGCATCCCAAACCTCAGTATCTCCAGCAGTGCAATCTGTATTACACGTACCAGGATCGGCATTGGAAGTAACACAGGAACCATCATCGCAATCGGCATCAGGATTGTATTCGCAGAAAGCAGAATCGGTACATCCTAAAACGCCAGTTGGATCGCCACTTACGCAAGCGCAACCATCCCAGGTTTCGGTTCCGTTAGTACAATCTCCATCATCACAACCTTCGGCAGGCTCTGTTCGCGCTGAACAAGACTCCCAATGATCGTCTAAAACAACATCCTCGCAAGCATCTACTACCCTATTAGCAAAGCCATAATAATCTGAGATTAAAGTTGGACACTCGCCAATTTCTTCGGTTGAAAGTGCGGTTAAAAATGACTCAACATTACCAAAATCGGGAGCCATATATAAGTATTGCATGGATATGCATCCGGTTTCATCAGTTGGAAAAGGAAGAGTAGTGGTCCAAACATTATCTCCATCTGTATCTTCTAAATTAAAGGGGCAACAAAAGCCATTAAAACCACCAAACATAGCCACTTGGGTACCTGGCGCAACATCGCTGCAATTCATATCTATTGAAAAGGTTACCGTTACTGGTGGATCGGCACAAGTACCACAAGAACCATAGGCATCGGTAGCTAATGCACCACCGCCATCTGGTATGGTTATTAAACGATTTGAAAAGTCGAAGAAATTAGTATTTAAGTTACAAGTTACTCCGTTTGCACCACCAATCGCATCATCAACAAGATCTTCTTGCTCTACAAAATCTTGAATTGCATATTTATATTCAAATTCTGTACCAGGCATTGCACATATAACAGCCTCCCAAATATCATCTCCGTCTGGATCAATCATAATATTGCCATCACCAGAAAAGTCATTGAATGGACCTGTTACTACTGGTGGACGTGCATCTGTGCCAGAGCAAGACATATCTACACTAAAGGTTACCTCAACTTCTTCGCCTGAGCAAGGTCCACAAGACTCTACACTTAAACAAACTGATTCAGAAGAGGCATAACATACATTACCCAGCAAAGCCCCAATTTGAACATTAAGGGCATCAAGCGTAGAACCGGCTGTTTGAACAGATGCAATTGGATTACCGAAAGAACCGGCAAAATCAAGGGCTTCTTGTAAATCATTTAAACCAGGTTCTCCATCGTTAATACCCAATACCAAATCGGATATTGCTTGGTTAACGCCTTCTAAGTCAAATGTATTGTCACAATTTAAAATTGGACATAATTGGCTGGCAGTTGTTAATAAAGCATTAATAGCTTCTAAATCGAAAGTGAATGCTGTAAAGCATACTTGATCTCCTTCCATTAAAATAGAGGTATCAAAACTTCCATCATCTGTTATTGTAATTAAGGATCCATTTACCTCTACCACAATTTGCACATCGGGCAAAGAACCTGAAGGTGCTGCAATAGTGACAGGGTTGCTACCATCACTACATAAGTTAGATTGAGCAGAAACTGTTAAACTACCAATTGTTGTAGGAGGGTCACAAATACCATCATCAAGCGGTGTACCTGGGCAAAATTCAAAAGCACCCGCATCAATATAGGTTTGAATTGCTGAAATATCAGCATCTGATACAGGCATGCCGGTAAAATTTATCATAGCACCAAGGCTACCTCCGGCACCACCACCGGTATCTCCACAAGAAGCACCAACCTGAATAATATCCACTAAGTTAGTACCATCAAAAATTTCGGTGCCACATTTTGTTCCTCCTGCAGAAAAACCTGAATAAGTGGTTAAATCTAAACCTCCCGAATTTCCGCCATGGCAAGAAGCAGATGCGCATCCATTGGATTCAAAAATAGTCGCCATGTCCGACCATTGATAACTACCATCTGTACAAGTTTGGGCTGTTAAATTTTGGAAAGTGGAGAGTGTTAGTAGTAATAGAAAAAGTGATGTAAAAATTCTTTTCATTCTACCTTTTTAACTGGTTATTATATATTATCTGGTAAAGCTACCATTTCTGCTTAAAATATTATAATATTTGCTTGAGAAAAATGCTATTTCGTACAATAAGCGATTATTTTGATGGGAATAAGGTAAAAATATACGCTTCTATCATTTTTCAAGATCACCTTTCAGCCTTCAAATTCAAAAGCTAATACAGCTATTAACGATACTGATTTGAATTTGTCATTTAATTTTTTGGTAAGATGTAATACCATTAATTTAGCAAATATATAAATTATATTTTTATACAACTTATTAAAGCTAATATAACAAAAAGAGCGTTTCTTTTGAAAAGAAATTAATAATTATTAAATAAAAATATTTGTAGCATTATTTTAACGAACTGTTTATGTTTACTATAACTAAGATTATACTTTAAAACCAGTAGCCATACAAATAAAAGTTATTCTAACCCTAAATTTGTTAATAATTATAATATGTGTTTTATATAAGAACATAAATTTACCGGCTATAATTGGGGGCTTCTTTGGTTATCACGATGTCATGTGGATGACTTTCGCGAATGCCTGAACTGGATATTACTGTAAACTGCGCCTCTTGCAATGCTGGAATATCTATAGCCCCACAATAACCCATACCGGCACGCAAACCACCAATGTATTGTAGCATCACTTCATGCAATTTTCCTTTAAAGGGTATTCGTCCAACAATGCCTTCTGGTACGAGCTTTTTCAAGTCATCTTCCGCATCTTGAAAATAGCGATCTTTTGAACCCTTTTTCATTGCCTCTATTGAGCCCATACCTCTGTATGATTTAAACTTTCTACCTTCATAAATAATGGTTTCTCCAGGAGATTCTTCTACACCGGCGAACAGCGAACCTGCCATAATTGAATCGGCACCGGCAACTAAAGCCTTTACAATATCGCCGGTATACCGAATACCGCCATCCCCAATTACTGGAATACCTGAATATTTAATGGCGTTTTTCGCCTCGTATATAGCACTTAATTGAGGAATACCAATACCTGCAATTACCCGGGTTGTACAAATTGAACCTGGACCAACGCCTACTTTTATACCATCAGCGCCGGCATCTACCAAGGCTTTTGCTCCATCGCCTGTTGCTACATTACCGGCAATTATTTGTAGGTTTGGAAAAGCATTTTTTACTTTTTTTACTGCTTCAATAACCCCTTTAGAATGCCCATGTGCGGTATCAATGGTTACTACATCTACCGCTACATTTACTAAAGCTCCTACCCTATCTAACATATCAGCCGTAACCCCAACTGCGGCACCTACCATCAGTCTGCCATAAGTATCTTTGCAAGCCTTTGGATAATCTCTCACTTTTAAAATATCTTTATATGTAATTAAGCCGACCAGTTTTTTCTCTCCATCTACAATAGGTAACTTTTCAATTTTGTGCGCTTGTAAAATACTTTCGGCTTGTTTTAAATTGGTTCCTTCCGGTGCGGTAATCAATGGTGTTTGGGTCATAATTTCGGCAACTTTTTGATGAACGTTTGTCTCAAAGCGTAAATCCCGATTGGTTAAAATACCAACTAATTGTTTCGATTGATTAATAATTGGGATACCACCTATCTTGTTTTCTTTCATCAGTTGAAGTGCCTCGGCAACTATCGCATTTTCATCGAGTGTGATGGGATCTAAAATTAAGCCGCTGTCACTCCGTTTTACTTTGCGCACTTCTTCTGCCTGTTTTTCGATAGTCATATTTTTATGGAGCATGCCTAAACCACCTTCCCGTGCAATGGCTATGGCTAACTTAGCTTCGGTAACCGTATCCATTGCCGCTGAAACAATGGGTATATTTATTTTTATTTTTTTGGTAAGATGTGTAACTGTATCCACCTCGCGCGGAAGTACTTCGGAATATGCCGGAACAACCAACACATCATCAAAGGTTAAACCCTGAAAAGCAATTTTGGAAGTTGAAAAAGAACCGTTGTTTTGCTGATTGTAAGAATCCATTTACAAATTTACTAATAAAATGGCAATTAGTTAAAAAACCTCATATGACCTAAGCCCTATAAGGTTTTTGCTCTTCTGATTATAAACTTGATGGGGCTAAGTTTCAAACTTTTTAATGAAGGCTTTCTTGAGTTTGACACTTTGAGGCTCACTAATGGTCGTAGCGTCTCGCTACGTCCTGTCCACCAAAGCGTCTCGCTTTTTTTTAAATTAAAACACTTTAATCTATCCTTGTTAGAATGATAAAAGAAAGTCCATTTCCTCCATAATAGAAATCAGCACTACTGTGCAACCAATATTCCGGTTTTACTACCAATCCCTCAGCTACTGGATTATTATGAATATAATCTACTTTTTGATCCATTAAATAATTGCTATCTAATACAATGGGGTGATTGTTTTGCTGCCAAAATTGAAAATCTTTGTTTTTAGGGTTTGTTATAACCTTTGTAATTCAAAACACGCAACATCCTGTCTCTGAATTGTCTTCTGATAAAGATATCAATCCAGTTGACTACCGTAAAGGTAACGAAGGGTATTGGGTGTTGTAAAGTTGAGTGTCGTTTGCTATTTTATATTTTAATGCCACTCGTCTAAATTACTAAAATAATATTGAAGCGGGACGCTTCGGGTTAAGGAACGTAGCGGGACGCTACGACCATTTAGGGATACCGAAACGGATTGGATTTTAACCTGCTGCCCAAATGTAAAATTTCAAGTCTCCATTTCCAAAAAAAGATTCTTCAGTTTTCAGCTAAATTTTTATCAATTCATACAATTGAGCAAACCATTTTGTTCGAATAAATATTTGAGGAAACTTATCGCATTACAAATTTATGCTGGACTCCGATACAGTATGCTTGCTTCAGTTTTTTAAATAAAGATGCGGCGAAATTGCAAATTTTGCCGAGTATGATTGTGATGCTGGTCGCCCGAAATTCCGACAGAGACCGCATGGTGTTTTAGCTATTGTTGGCTGACGTTTCTCTTTGGTAGTCCTACTCTTTTTAAAGTTTCATTTGCCTTTTTTAATTTGTCTTCAAAAAGCGGTTTGTCAATAAATTCTTTAAGCGAATTATCAATTTTGACAATAGGAATTTTTCTTTTATTTAAATCATCTATTGTTGTTCCCATAACTTATTATTTTATAATCTTTTAACTACGAAAGCATCGAAATCTACATCTTTTTTGAAACCTATCCATAGGTCGTCTTTTAATCCGTATATCTCAAAATCTTTTTTTACTTTGTTATAATGCTTATTTATCCCCATTCTATATAATCTTGTTCTGGCTTTTGTACTCCCTGTGGCATAAATCCAAACTTCTGGATTTTTATCTGTGAAAGCATAAATTGCAGAAACTACTGTAGCTAATACTTTTTCGCTATCATTATTATTTGAAATTGCGAGGTCATTAATTTCATTAGTATGCTCAATCTTATCTCCAAAACCTAAATTATAGACATCTTCTATGTGAGTTTTACTAAACTTAACCAACTTTTTTATTCGTCCTTTCGGACCAATACTAATAAACTCAAAAACAGCTAAAGAGTTTTCTGCGCTAAGTTGATATTTTGGTAAATCCACATCAAATTATTCATTACAAATTTACATTATTTTTGTGAATAGAGTAACAATGTAGACTTTTTTGAAAATCGTCTTTTTTAAGACGATTTTTTTTGAATGGCTGCCAACACCTCAATACCCACAACTCTATCGCTCTTTATTGTATATATATCGTTTATACATTTGCTAAATTACAAATTCTATCATAATATTACAAATTGGTTGTAGTGTCTAATCCACTCTTGGCGAAATTTGTAATCTCATACTCGGCGAGATTTGCAATCTCGCCGCATCTTCATCTGTTAAAACTAATGCAAGCATTTGTAATGCGGTAAGTTTGTAATAAGGTTTTCTCCTCATTTTTTTATATTTACTTGTCAATGGCGGAAAGTTATAAAATAAATGATAACGAAGGTTTATATTTTGTTACCCTTACCACAATAGGCTGGGTAGATGTGTTTATCAGAAAAATATATAAAGATGTGATTGTCGACTCACTACAATACTGCAAAGTTAAGAAGGGTTTGAATTTACACGGTTTTGTAATTATGTCCAGTCACGTACACGCTATTGTAAGCACTCAACCCAATTTTATGTTAGTTGATACTATACGCGATTTTAAGAAGTTCACTTCTAAGCGGTTAATTGAATTGATAAAAACCACCAATGAAA
>CALHDG010000052.1 GCA_938023075.1 uncultured Chitinophagales bacterium | reverse complement strand
GTTCGGAAAAAGAACTTTGATTTGGATTAGTTTGGAAAAGAGAGCCGATGCCTAACATGAGCTAAAACACCATGCGGGCTTCGCTCGGGATTGGAGACTTTATAGCATCACAGCCACCAAAATTTTATTTCGACAATTTGTCGGAAATAAATTAAATTGCAAAATAAAATTTTGGCTAATGGCAGTCGGTTTGCCAAGCTTAGGCTTCGAAACCCGCACGGTGTTTAGCCAAATCGTTATAGGGCAGCTTAGAATAAACATAAAACAATAAATAAACATTTTTAACATTAAAAATACAGCTATTCACAAGTTTAAATTATCAATTTTTTTAAACAAAACTTTTAACCAATGAGACGCTTTAATCTTTTTAACACAAACTACTTTTTGACTGGTTACTTCTTTTTATTTCTTATTTCAATATTTTTTTCTTTAGCCTGTAATCGGCAAATGAACGAACATGTGGCTGATAAAAATAAAAATGCCCCGAAGAAGACAGAACTTGGATTTGAAGTTTATGCCCCAGATACGACTTTAGTAACAGAAAATGGAAAAGAATATTTGAAAATTTTAAATCCCCATCCTTATATAAGTTACATTAAAATAGGTGAAAAAGATTATTATAAAGTTCTTTTAAGAAAAGATATACCCAAGGAGGCAAAATTGACTCAAAAGGACGAAGTTAATTTGATTAAAAAATTGGTGAATTTTAATACTGAATTCGACTCTTTAACTTTTGATGAATATCTAAGAAGCAAAGTTTATCATAAAGGCTTAAGAGTTAGAAACTTTGATTTCAATAAATACCGAAATACTTATAATATAGTTTATAAACCAATTGACATAGATGTTGAACAAATAATCTCTAAGCAAGAGGCTGTTACCATTGCCAAGCAAAAGGCAATTGATATAGGAATTAAAATTGCAGATACAAGTGTAATGAACTTACGTACAGAAAGGCTTCGAACATTTAAGAAAGACCATCCAGTATATGTGAAATATGATACAACAATCACATTTGAAATAAGGAAATATAATAATAAATTTTATCCTGCTTATAATTTTAAATTATATAGCAGGAATTTTATCAAAAATCCAATTTTTACAATTAATGCATACAATGGTGATATTTTACTAATTGAGGATGACTCAAAGTACAAATGTTACAGTTGTTATGGATCAGGTACTGCAATAGAAACAGATTGTTCATTAACACATCCTCATAATTCAGAGCCAAGTAGCAAAGCTTGTGAGTTTTTACCCGAAAACGTTTATCAATTTGATTATTTTCCTGACATATTTGATGAATGTTCATTAATTGAAAGCACTTTTTACATATGTTCAAATCAGCCGAATAATTCAGTATTGCTTTCTGACATTAATGCCAAAATAAACGCTGTTGAGGGTGAATCTTTTGTTCCTCAATATTATGCAACTGATAATACTTCATTTAACGAAAAAGAAAGACAAATATTAACAGCTTTCCAAAATACCGAAAAATCAATTGATTATTTTAGAGCAAAAGTAAATGACATAACGCGCTTTGAAGATAATATCCCATTCGTCTTTATTTTCGCGGCTAAAGACAAATCTAATAATGCAATTGCAGACCAAGAAAGCCTAAGTCTTAGCTTTGGAGATGGCAGCGAGGAAGGGTGTAAACCAAATGTATCTCAAGATGTTGTGAGCCACGAATTTATGCATTTGGTTCATGGTTTATACTACAAGATGAATTCGCTTGATGAAGCGAATATGTTTGATATTTTACGGTCATTGGCATTAGAAGAAGCCTTATGTGATATTACAGCAGTTTTATTTGATTATTCCACATATAACCGTTTCGATTGGTCATTGTATGAGGAGTTATGTCCCGGTGATAATTCTTTCAGACTACTTAATGATCCGATGAACTCTGATCCACCTCAACGAATTTATTATGAATTTAATTTTGATAAATTTGATAAGTATTACTGGGCAGGTATAATCTCTTATTGGTTCTATTTAGTAGCAGAACCAGAATTTAAAAAAGTTGGTGATATAACAATTGGCAATGGTATTGGAGGAGAAAAAGCAGAACAATTGATATTTTCAACTTTAGAGAAGATAAATGAGAGTATTCAAATCAACCAAAATCCAATTGATAATATGCCATTTGATAGTAATGTAAATTTTAAAGAATTTAGAGATGTGGTGTTAGCAACTGCCAATGAACTTTTTGGCGGAGCTAATACCGATTATAATCTTTGTTCGGCTGAATATTCAATAATATACTTGGCATTTAAAGCAGTTGGCTTAATTGATAGTGATGTAGAATTACCATGCAATATTGTATTTTATGGCGAATCGTTAGTTGAAGAATGCCCAGATTTTGAACAATATTTTTGTACGGATGGTAATGGAGGCAAAAGTAGTTTGACAACCGGGTTTCCGTCAAATTTTAGCAACCCAAATGATACTTATTGGATACAAGTAGCGGTTGATTTTGATGAGAATGGAAAATTTGAAGATGATGAATATATTAAAGATTTGGAAACGTTTACTGATGATATTACCGAACATCAACTAACCGTAATAGGTTTGCCTAATAAAGATACTGACGTTCAAATTTTGGCAACCAACGTTACCTCATTAGAAAATGAATTATTGGGTGCCGTAAGTCTGCCTTATGTAGAATATGTTTTTAGCTGTAACAATGGCTGTAATTTAATAACCGATATTAACAACACGGGCTATGTAAACGAAGCCCCGCCCATAAATACAGGTAACGTTAATATTAGTGTTGAAAAGGATGTAGAGATTTGTGCAGGTAATTACTATTGTATTGATTATGAGGTAAACTCTCCCGCTTTTGTAAATGTTACCTTGAGTGGTGATAAATTTACAAAGTATATCACACAGTCTGGCACAACAAACATTGGTCAATTTTGCTGGCAACCTTCAATAGCCGATTTGGGCAATCACGTTTTTTACTTAATTGCCTCTGATGAGCATCCTACCCAACCACTATCGAACTTTGAAAAAATAACCGTAGAGGTTACCACTTATAGTACTTTTGGTTGCCATTGTGCCAATAAATATCCTGAAAAAATAGTATCTTTAAATAATTCCATATCAAGTGGACATTATGTTGCTTTAGAAGATTTAGAAAGTTCAGGAAACTTGTATAGTACTGCAGATGTAACATTTAAAGGTGGTGAATCAGTAAATCTAAAAAACGGCTTTTATGTGCCTGCTTCGACAAATTTTGAAGCGTACATTGCTAATTGTCCTGACTTTCCAGAACCGAATAAAGGAGGTCCATAAATTTTAAATATCAAAACCGATAACATAAAAAGCGTGGGAGCCGCCCTATAACAATGTGTAAAACAACATGCGGGTTTCGCTTGCGATTGGAGACTTTAAAACAATGGTTAAATGCAGCCCGTCTGCCAAGGTTAAAGCTTCGAAACCCGCACGTCGTTTACACCAAACGTTATAGGGCAGCAAAATAAACATAATACAATAAATAAACGTTTTTAACATTAAAAATACAGCCATTCACAAGTTTAAATTATCAATTTTTTTTAAACAAAACTTTTAATCAATGAGACGCTTTAATCTTTTACAAACTAACAACCCTTTGACCAGTTATTTCTTGTTACTTATTGTTTTAATATTTTTTGCAATTGCTTGCAATAGGCAAATGAATGAAAGTGCAACGAATAAAGATAAAGACATTAAAACTAAAGGCAACACAGAACTGGGATTTGAAGTTTATGAGCCAGATACCACTTTAGTAACAAAAAATGGAAAAGAATATCTGAAAGTGTTAAATCCACATCCTTACATAGATTATATAAAAATAGGAGAAAAAGATTATTACAAGATTGTTTTAAGAAAAGATATTCCCCAAGAAGCGAAACTAACCCAAAAGGACGAAATTGACCTCATTAAAAAAATGGTAAATTTTAATGATGATTTGGATTCACTTGCTTTTAATGAATTTATGGGCTGCAGAGTTTTTCATAAAGGTGTAAGAGTGATGAATTTTGATTTCAATAACCACGCCCATATTTACAATATAGTTTATAAATCAATAGATTTAAATGTTAAAGATGTAATATCAAAAGACGATGCCAAAACTATTGCAAGGAAAAAGGTTATTGATATGGGACATAAGATTGCAAGTAAATTAGAAAAGGAAAAATATTTAGATAAAATCAAAGAAATTAATCCTAATTCTCGTTATCATAAATTAGATACAGCGATCAAATTTCAAATTAGAAAGATCAATGAAAAATTAACACCTTGCTATATATTTAAAATATATAATAGCAAGTTTACAAGAAATCCAATTTTTACTATTAATGCAAATAATGGTAAAATTGAATTGATAGATGATGATTCAGTTAGAAATTGCAAAATTTGTAACGACAATTTAATACAAGATTCTGATTGTAGTTTGACTCATCCACTTAATGACGAACCAGAACTACTTCCCTGTGAGATCCCAACTGAGATTTATAAATTTGGGAAATTTCCAGATATATATGATGGTTGCTCCTCTGTTGATAGTGACTTTAATGTTTGTGCAAACCAAGTAAATGAAATAATTTTTATCTCGGATATTGATAGTAAAGTAAATGCTGTAACTGGTGGTGATTTTTTCCCTAATCATTATTATAAAAATAATGCTTCTTTCGATGAGATTGAGGTTCAAGTTTTAACTGCTTTTAAAAACACAGAACGGATTTTTAATTATTACACATCAAGGCTTTCAAATTTAGATGATGCAATTCCAAATGTTTACTTTACAGTTGCAGATGCAACAGATAGCAACGCAGAAGTAAATTTTGAGCAAATCAGAATACTATTTGGAGATGGAAGTGATGAAGGTTGCTTACCAAACGTATCGCCTCACGTAGTATCTCACGAGTTCACACATTTAGTTCAAAGACTTCATTACAATATGATACCAAGTAGCAATGATGGAATGTTTGATGCATTGAGAGCAGGAGCTTTGGAAGAAGCATTATGCGATATTATGGCTGTTTTATTTCATTTTTCCCAAAATAGCAGCTTCGACTGGTCATTATTTGACGAAACTTGTCCAGATGACAAATCATTTAGATTGCTTAACGACCCAATAAATTCAGATCCACCACAAAGAATTTCTTACGAATTTAATTTTGATAAATTTGATAAGTATTACTGGGCAGGTATAATCTCTTATTGGTTCTATTTAGTAGCAGAACCTGAATATAAAGAAGTTGGTAATATCGCTATTGGTAATGGTATCGGAGGAGTTAAAGCAGAGCAATTAATGCTAGGTATTTTTGAAAAAATTAAAGAAAGTATTGCCTCCAATCAAAACCCTTTGGATAATAAATCTTTTAATGGGATTGTTAACTTTATAGAATTTAGAGATGTGGCGTTAGTTACCGCCCATGAGCTTTACAATGGCAATTTATCTTATAATCTTTGCTCTGCAGAATATACTAAAATTTATTCAGCTTTTAAGGCTGTTGGTTTAATTGAAGAAGATTTGGAATTACCGTACAATATCGTTTACTATGGTGAGACCTTAATTGAAGATTGTCCAGATTTTGAGCAATATTTTTGTAGTGATGAAAGCAATGGCAAAAGTAGTCTTACTACTGGTTTTCCACAAAATTTTAGTAACCCTAATGACACATACTGGATTCAAGTTGCTGTTGATTTTAATAACAATGGTGTTTATGAGGAAAATGAATTTATTACTGATAATGAAGCTTTTACTAATGATATTGTCAATCATAAAACAACAGTAGGTGGACTACCTAATAAAGATACGAATGTCGGAATTTTCGTTACAAACATCACGACTTTAAAAAATGATGAGATATTAGGAGAAGTAAGCTTACCTTTTTTACAATATCAATTTGCCTGTAACAATGGCTGCAATTTAATAACTGACATTTATAACACAGGTTATGTAAACGAAACGCCACCAGTAAACACAGGTAACATAAACATTAACATCGATAAGGATATTGAAATTTGTGCAGGTAGTTATTTTTGTATAGACTATGAGGTTAATGCACCAGCTTTTGTAAATGTAAAAATTAATAGCGATAAATTTACAAAGCACATCACCCAATCAGGCACAACAAACATTGGACAGTTTTGCTGGCAGCCTTCAATTGATGATTTAGGAATTTATAATTTTTCAATTCTTGCCTCTGACGAACATCCTGTAGAACCGCTTTTCAATACTGAAACCATAAATGTAAATGTAAAAACTTACAATACCTTTGGTTGCGGTTGTGCAGGTACTTATCCTGCTGAAACTGTAAACTTAGATAATGCAATAGCAAGCGGACATTATGTAGCTTTAGAAAATTTAGAAAGTTCTGGAAAGTTGTATAGTACCGCAGATATAATATTTAAAGGTGGAGAATCAGTAAGTCTAAATAATGGTTTTTATGCTCCGGCATCTACTAATTTTGAGGCTTATATTGCTAATTGCCCTGTTTTTCCAATTCCAAATAGTGAAGATCCTTAATTCTGACAATTAGCTTTAATATAAACAAGCGGCTTGTGAGCCGCCCTATAACAATAGCTAAAACACCATGCTGCCTCGTTCGA
>CALHDG010000051.1 GCA_938023075.1 uncultured Chitinophagales bacterium | reverse complement strand
CTTAATTCAACATATAAAGTATAAAATCATCTAAGTGAACCTGTTCACTTATTGTAGCAAAGTGGCTCTGCTTTTGTTGACACAATGGAACAGGTTCCATTGGAACAGCAGTTATTTTACTACCGAAACTTAAATAAGTTACCTGTAAAACTTTTAACCCTTCCGATCCGAAAATTTATATCTATCATCTGAACTCAAACATGTAACCACTGTTATCTTACAGCTGACTTCTAGTAGATCAATCGAAAACAACTACCGAAATACCCTGGCTTGCCGACTTCCAATTCGGAATATTTAGTGTTACCTCATTAAATGTTAAAGTAGACGTTTGTTGCTCGGTTGGATTCACAAACAAATCAATGGCATTTAAAAAAGGTTGGTTAGCCAATAAGTTTTGGTGTAAGGTGAAGCTGCTGTTTTGATCTCCGTCATCGTACAAAAATAAGGCAATGGTACTTTGTTGAGCTGAAGTAAATTCAGGTATAGATAACTCTATTCCATTGATCGTTAAATAATCTATGCCACTTATAATAGCTTGCGAAGCGGCAAATATTACCGTAACCGCTTGCTCATTATCGTTGGGAAGTTCACCTAAAAAAGATCGGGCTAAACTTCCTTTGGGTGGTATGGTTCGCAAATAAACTAAAGGTGTACTTCTTGTGAAAGGCTCACGATAATAATGCATTGGTCGGTCTTCGGCATCATTAGGGTTGCTCACAAAAAATTCATAAGCTTGGTTTGGTTTAATGTCAATAGGTTGCCATTTGCCGTCTTTGCCTGTAGTTAAAGTAAATAGTGCTTGTTGATTTAAACGCTCACCGGTTTCTTCCCGTATAGGGTAAACTTCAACAGTAGCATTTTCTAAAGGTACATTTTCCCCAAGCGTTAATACTTTTCCAGCAATGCTGATTTCATCTTGTTGTTGAATAGTATGGTATTTAGGAGCGTCTTCACCATTAAAAAAATCAAAAACTTTTGTAAATGAAATTGCTGAAGTGGCAACTTCATAATGGTCTGCATCTTCTAACACTAAGTTTTCGGCTCCATCAATATTGGCTCCTTTTACAATTAAATCTTGTTTCGACCATATGTTTAAAGTAGCTACATTTTTAACGGCTTGGCTTTGCGGAAAACTTGCCAAATGCACATAATGTGCCACTTTACCATGGCTAATGCTATCATTTAAATAGGCATAAGCCAATCCACCACCGGCTGAATGCCCCATTAAATTTATTTGGCTCTGTTGGGTAATGGTTAATATATAGTTGACAACAGAGTCTAAAGTTGGAACAAAATTTCCGGTTAAATCTAAGGTGTTTCTGTCCATTACAAACAGTAAATCATCGCAATACCCATTAGAGTGAAACAACTGATAGAAATTATTGTAAGTATCTGAAGCAGCTAAAAACCCGTGTAACATTAAAACGGGTGTATAGGTTTCATTACATTTTTCTTGCTTGTTATCAGATACAGTGATGTCTTTTTCGCAGCTACTAAACAAAAGAACAAAGGCGATTAAAAGCAAAAACAAATATTTCATAAATTACTGATTTACCGTAGGTAAGGTAAGCTATTACAAACAAATTTTTAAACGCATATGCATAAAATTAGTCTAAAAGAATAAATAAAAAGTAAATGGAATTTCATTTTTACGTTAAAAATGTGGCTATTTATTTTTTTGGTTAGGTTTTTGCAAACACTATAATTAACATAAATAATAGAAATTCGTGAAAAAACGAAATGACCCAAACATTTGACAATCAACAAATTGTAGATGATGGATGTTTTTTATTAACTGATATTTCGTTAGAAAAGCCCTTGAAAATGAAGTCGTTATTAAAAAAACTATCGTTTACTTTTGTCACATATTTATTTAACCTTAAAACTTTTAACAAATGTTTAGTAAAATCCCCTTGCTAATTGTATGTATTGCAGCATTATTTTCAACCTGCAGCCAAAAAACAGATTTAGGCGAAAGAGTCGGACCATATAAAAGTTCATCAGTGGCTATTCCGCAATTACCTTCGTTTTCTGAATGCACATTAGCATCGAATTTAAAGCTATCTGAAAATGTCCCTTTCATTTTAAAAACGCCCTTAAATGAAGTGAATAACCCAGTAAACAAATTTTCATTAGAATTTAACAGCAAATACAACAGCAGCAAAGTAAGTGTTGTAGGTATTGAATGGAAAATTGATGGCAAGATCAGCCCCAATGAATCAACCGATTTAACTTTAAAAATGGTTGAAGGCAGGGAGTATGATATTGTTTGCAGCGTGTATAGCACCGATTACAAATCCGTTTACAAAAAGGATATTGAGTTTTGTGCGAGTAAAAATCCAATAGAAAAGAGCTTGGAATTTAAAGATTGTAAGCCTTTAAACATTGAAGAAACGAATTGTAAAAACAACAGTATTGCTAAGAGTAACAATAGCTTGAGAGTCGCAATAGCAATAATATATCCATTTTCCAAAGAATTAAAAATATAATTTACCGTAGAAAATAGGTTTAAATGACAATAATTAATATAGAAAAGGTTATTTGAAAACTTTAACCTTTTCTTTTTTATTTCTTTCTCCAATCATTTGCAACTCATCTAATTTAGCTAACAACCATCTTTTGCAGGCTACATTACTAGTATTAATTTTAGAGCTTAATGTATCGAAATCAAATGAGTTACTTTTATTCTTAGTATGTAATAGCTTTTTACTAAATGCAATAAAATTTTTGAATTGTAATTTCGTCTCATTTGAAAGAGTGTTCCTATTTAAAAATAGATAAAAAGATTTCGTCAAACTTAAATACATCTGATAATAATCATCTCCCAATTCATAATAACTTCTTAACTGAATACTTCTTGCTAGCAAACCATATAATACATTCTGATATTTAACTGTAGCAAGTTTCTGTATTGCATCTTCATATTTTGAATTATGATAAGATAACAAAGCATTACAAATGGTTAATACATCTTGTTGTTCATTTTTTTGAAGAAACCTGCCAAATTCCAAAATGAATTTTTCTGTCCAAGTTAATTGATTAAAAGCAAAGCCAATATTTACAATGTTCCAAAATTGATCTGTTCGTATTCGTCCGTCCCGAAGCAAAAATTGATTTTCAATCATTAGGCAATTCAACTCAAACAATTGTTGAAGTGCCTCAGGCCTACCTGATTTATAATTTTCATAGCAAACAGAATATAAAAAAATTGCTATATCATATTGTTCTTTTTTGTTATATAAATTAATGAAGTTTAAAAATTCATTTTTAAGACTTAAGAAATCTTTAAAATCATTATTTATAAAAGCTCTTAATAAATTACTAATCAGTTTAATCTGCGGAACTTTTGAAAAAGCCGAATTTTGTGAAAGCTTTAGAATTTCATCCAATAAATATTCTTTATGATTAGCTTCATTTAAATCGGCGATATAGCTTTGATTATTACGTGCACTTAATGCTTCATAAAGTTTTATAGCAAAATAATAGGTATCAATGTGATAAATAAAATGTTTCGGGTTTGTTGAAGTCTTCTTTGTTAAAGGATAATTATGATGAGTGTCATATATTTCCCTCAATCGGTATTTATTATGCAAATGCTCCAACCCTGCAGGAGGGTTTTTCTTCCAATCTTCCTCAATTTGTTCTGCTTTTCTAAAAAAATATTGATCTAATTGTCGACGTTTAAGCGCATGCAGGAGCAACAGATCTTTTTCGGCTTCTTTTACTTTTAATTCTTCATATACTAAAAAATCATCTAACAATTGCCCAAAACGGTACATGACATTAGTGAATTTTTTAGCAATATTGTTTTCCTTTGGAAATATCTTAGAAGCAATATGATCTTTATTAAGGTATTTTTCAGGATATTTGGGGTGATAAGAAAGCAAATAATCATACAGAATACTTACATCCTTTATCCCTTTGGAAGCCTTAATATGACGACCGAAATCTCTCATTTCTGCCTTGTTGAGTGTTTTTAAATAGGCAATTAGTCTGCTATTTGTCATTTTGATTACATAGATGGTTGAACAAAGATAGTATTTTAGCTATTAAAACTTCAATATTTGAAGAAAACAGGTTGTTTTGTATACCTATCTAAGGTGCTCATTATCAAATAATTATTTTAAAATACACCTGATTATTTTACACTTTTCGGTACAATTTTTCAAGAATTTAGCAAATAATTGAAGTCGTTTTATCCTATAAAATACTTCATCTTTGTAGGGTAATCGCAAATACACTTACCCACGCTAAAACATCAATGTTACAAACCCCAGTTTGTCCCCAATTCAAACAAGATTTTAAACTTCTTGTATAAAAATTAAGCAGGCGAGAAGCTTGATGATTCAACATAGGTGTTGCAGCCTCGGTCACTTTAGTACTGAGGTTGCTTTTTTTATGCCTAATTTAGTTTGTAAGGAAATAACTTAAACAGGTTAACTAATATTGCTCTTTTTCATTTGGGAAATCACGGCTTTTTACATCTCCAATATAATGTTCAACTGCGCCTTTAATCTCATCAAATAAATTTAAATAGCGTCGTAAAAAACGGGGGCTAAAATCTTTGGTAATACCCAATATATCGTGCATTACTAAAACTTGTCCATCTACTAAGGGTCCGGCACCAATGCCAATAACAGGAATGTTAACTGATTGAGCCACCTCTCCTGCCAAAGCAGCCGGTATTTTTTCTAACACAATACCAAAACAACCTAATTTTTGTAAAATTTTGGCATCTTTTCTTAAGCGGTTAGCTTCTTCTTCTTCTTTCGCCCGAACGGTATAGGTTCCAAATTTATAAATAGATTGAGGAGTTAAACCTAAGTGCCCCATTACCGGAATACCAGCACTTAAAATACGTTCTATAGAGGTTTTTACTTCTGCACCGCCTTCTAATTTAACTGCGTGTGCGCCAGATTCTTTCATGATGCGAATAGCTGATGCTAAGGCTTTTCTTGAATCGCCCTGATAGGTGCCGAAGGGTAAATCAACTACAACCAAACACCGCTTTATGGCTCTAATTACTGATGATGCATGGTAAATCATTTGATCTAAGGTAATCGGCAAAGTAGTTTCGTGCCCTGCCATTACATTACTTGCAGAATCGCCTACCAAAATAATTTCGATACCGGCTGCATCAAATATGCGTGCCATAGAATAATCGTAGGCAGTCAACATCGAAATTTTTTCACCTACTGCTTTCATTTCAGCTAACACATGTACCGTTATTCTTTTAGTATCTATAAATTTACTTGCTGACATTTATTTTGTTTAATATATTAATTGAAGTTGCTCAAATATACTTGTTAAATTCACAATTCAACAAAACAAAACACTATTTTTGTGACATGAAAAAATATGTCTTTTTTCTTTTACTTTGTTTTAGTTTGTTTTTGCAAAATTGTGAAACAGAATTTAATATAACATCTGATTGGAAAGAAATTACTATTGCTTATGGAATTTTAAATCATAATGATAGCGATCATTTCATACGGATACAAAAAGCCTTTCTAGATGAAAATACCAGTGCCTTGAAAATAGCTGCCATTGCAGATTCTTTGTATCACGAAGGGGATTTGTTTGTTGAATTTGAAATATATAATAAAAACGGCATTCAAGTTGATGGCGATACTTTGCAAGTTGTGGAAGGAAGCGATTTTGGCATTGAAAAATATACAGATGAAAATACCTTGTTTGGAACAGATCCCTTCTTGCTATATCACTCTGATTTAGAAATATCTGCAGGTAACACTTGTCGTTTAAAAATAACTACCCCAGCAGGCAATGTGTTAACCTCCAGCGTGCAACTATTAGATGATTTTATGATTTGGACACCAAGAATTAATAGTGAATATAATTTAAGCAACAGAGAACCTCGCACCAGTTGGAACACGCCCGAAGATGCCGCAGTATATGGATTAGCCCTCAAAATATTTTATTCAGAAGATATTAATGGAGCGGTAAGCCATAAAGAGTTACTTTGGAATATTGCGAATATTTTACCCATTACTACCACCAATAACAATCGGAATTTAGAACATATTTTTGGGATTGAAGGTGACAATCCTATTAGCCAGGTAAGTGAATACCGCAATGATTTTTTCGACTTTTTGGCTTCGAATATTGAAGTAAACGGATTGGCAACCCGCACTATAGATAGCTTACAGTTTATATACACTTTCGGATCGCAGAGTATGTTCGATTATAATCAGGTAATTGCCGCTCAGCAACAAAGCATTGCCGGAGGTGGACAAGGCATTAAACCCTACACTAATATTGATAATGGTTTAGGCTTGTTTGCGAGCCGCACCAGTAAAACTTTGTACAGGCTAACTTTTGACGATGGAACCAAAGATAGTTTGTTTTGCAGCCCAAAAACCCGTGAACTCAATTTTGAAGCCGTTACCCCACAAGTGCGTTGTAAGTGATTATGCTGAGATATATTAGAAATGATTTTAAAATAAATTGTATTGTTATTTGTGTTAGATTATGACTTACGCAGCCATCCATAAATCAATTTGTTCAGGTGTGTTTAAGCCGGTATATCTTTTACATGGTGAAGAAAGCTATTTTATAGACCAACTAACCAATTTAATTTTAGAAAAAGCCTTGCAGCCACACGAGCACGATTTTAATTTAAGTATTTTATATGGCAAAGAAGTAAATGCTAAACAGGTTATAGCCGCAGCAAAGCAATTTCCGATGATGTCGCAACGGCGGTTGGTCATTTTAAAAGAAGCCCAACAGATGAAAGATTTCAAAACCATGGAGTTGTATTTGCAGCAGGTAGTACAATCAACCATATTAGTCATCAACTATAAAAATAAAAAGGTAGACGGAAAAACCAAGTTGGTTAAAGGCATCAAAAAATTGGAGGGTGCTTTTTTATCAGATAAACTAAAAGAATGGGAAGTACCAAAATGGACTAGTCAATATTTAAGCAAAAAAGGGTTTAAATTAAACAATGATATACCCACTTTAGTAAGTGATTATTTAGGAAATGATCTATCTAAAATTACTAATGAATTAGATAAGATGTTGCTCAATTTAGAAAAAGGAGCAACCATAGATAAAAAGACTGTTGAAAAATATATAGGCATTCATCGCGATTACAATTTGTTTGCTTTACAAAATGCCTTAGCTGAAAAAAATGTTGCTCAATCATTTAAAATCGCTCAGTATTTTGCTGCCAATCCCAATAAAAATCCATTAGTTTTAGTGTTGGGTAACTTGTTTAGTTTTTTCAATAAATTGTATGTGTATCATCAGGTAAAAAAATTAGACTGGAGTACTCAAATGAAGGCTTTAAGAACCTATAATGATTATGCCTACAACCAAACCAGCAAGGCTGCCGTAAAATATCCTCCACAAAAGCTACAACACATTTTCCAATTAATCCGAGAGGCTGATTTAAAGTCTAAAGGTATAGGAATGACTAGCCGAAATGATGATGCCTTATACAAAGAATTAATTTATCAAATTTTAAACTAACCTATGAAATATTGTATAATATGTACCTTGTTTATGTACAGTTGTGCTGGCACAGCGCAAAATCAAAAAACAACACAAAATTCTAATTTAAAAAGCACTGAAAAAGTGCTAACCGAAATCGGAGATTCTATTGAAGATAATGATACCCTTGCCCAACCCGAAATACTCCCTTTTGAATTAGAAAAAGCCACTAGTCAAAAATTTTCAGGAGGTGCGCCGGGCAGCAACACCATTTATATGTACCAAATTAAACTAAAAAAGTTAACCGATAAATCATTGTCTTTCAAAGCACTTTGGACAAACCCAAAAGGCTTATCTATTAATTTTGAATTGAAACGAAAATTTCAGGCAGATGATTGGGCAAACTACAAAAACAACGATGAATTGATGTTATATGCTCAGAAGACTCAATATGGGGAAGCGGCACAAGCCGCCATGAAAAAATATAATAAAGAAATAAACACGGGAAAAAAGGCTCCCTACATTTTTAAAACGGAAGGTTTAATTGAATACGAATTGGATGGAAAAACCTTCTATTACGAAGTAGAAAATATAGAAGATTTACCTTCGTTTAGCGCACCGTAATTTGCTTAGGATGTCAACAAATATAACTCCTTTTTTAAAGCACAAACTAAGAACAATATAAGCTAGCCTTATTTTACGAACTTATTCCATACACGTTCTTTGCATCTTAGTAATTCTACAAAAATAAATCTACATTTCTGTCTTTGCCATTTTTCGATATACTTCGTTGAAAAGCCTCGACTTAGCCCTACTATGCCTACGTTTTTCGCCTCGCCTATCAAAAAATGACTTTGACATAAAAAGTAGATTTATTTTCTCCGCATTACTTATAATCAAATTGGTATAACATGGCATTAAGGTGTTGGTTGAATTTATTTCATAAATTTTAAAATATAATCCGTGGTATTATTACTTAAATTTAAAACATATAAACCTTTAGGTAAATTGCTCACCTCAATTTTTGAGTCCCTTAGCTTTCCATTCAATTTTATTTTACCATTCATATCGTAAATTGTGTAAGTAAAATTGAGTTTATTTTTTAAGATGTTGATATGTAGGTGGTCCACAGCGGGTAAAGGATATACCGAAATTGAATACTCATTATGATCATCAATACTACTTAGTAAACAAAATTCATCGCAACCTAAATATAATTCAGTTGCACTTCCACAACCGTTTCCATTATTTTCAATCATAATACTACCACCTATAAATCGATCTCTAATTTTACAACTGAGCATACAACATTCAGTTAAAGCGGTATTTTCACTAAGTGTTAAATTTATCCCTATGTGCAAAACGTTTTGCAAACCTGCAATATTGGTTAATGCATGGTTTTCGCTAATCCATAAACTTTGATTAACCGATTGTAGCGAGTTAAAACCATCTAAGTTAGTTAGTTGACTGTTTCCGCTAATAGACAGGTTACCATTTATCTCAGTTACCTTAGGCAAATTTATTTCAGTGAGTCTGCTATTGCCTGAAATTGTAAGTAATCGTACATTGTTGAGGTTGGGCAAGTTAAGGGTTTTTAGCAATGGGTTATCCGAAATCTGAAAGGTGCCGGTTACCGTTTTTAAATTTTGAAAAGCATTCAAGTCTTCTACTTGGTTTCGGGTAAAGGTAAATCGACTATTCACCACACTTAAATTGGTGAACGTGTTAATGTTTTTTAATTTACTATTGGTACTAATAGAAAAAAAGCTACTTAAACTTTTCAGTTGATCAAATACATCAATATCATTCAGTTGATCGTTATCGTAAATATTGATATGACTTAAACTAGTAGTTTCTATATTTTCTAAGCCTCTTAAATGAACTAATCTAGGGTTACGCTCAATGGTTATGCCTCCACCAATATGCTTTAGTTTCGATAAACTGTTTACATGTTTTAATTGACTGTTTCTACTAATTACTAAACTTCCACCAATCGATCGTAAATTGGATAATCCAGCAAGGTTATTCAAATTAGAGCTATTGTATAAACTTAAATCACCACCTATTTCGCGCAAGTCACTTAAACCATTTAAATTATTTACTGAAGAACTATTAATGATTAAAAAACCAGTAATTTCTGTACACGTACAATTCGTACTAAAATTATCAACATCTTCTTGAGATCTGATTTGATAACTGCCTTCCCATATTTGGGCTTGAAGGCACGTTAAACTAAGTAAACATATAATTATAAATAAACTTATCTTTTTCATGGTATTATTGTTTTAGGAATAATTCCTTAGATGATTAAGGTTTCAAAAATTTAGCATAAAGCGAGCCGGTTTTGCTTTGTATTTTTATGGTATACAAACCACTTGTAAATTGTTGAATATTAAAACGCAATAAGTTCTCCATTTGGTTTTTGGTTGAAGTGTTCAACATTAGTTTACCCGAAGCATTATAAATGACAACTTGTTGAACTAATTGGGTAAGATGAGACAAGTTAATTTGAATATAATCAACAGCAGGATTAGGAAACACCTCTATATGCGACTCTAAAAAGTTATTTTCTACTGCCGTTAAACAAACTGAAGGGCAAACCTCATGTAGAGCCCGAAGGCTTTCACACTTAGGCAAATTATCTTCAATATTAATATTTAATTGAATTACTTGATCGCTGATTAAACACTTTACCACACAACAAGCATCTAGAGCAGCGTTGTACTTTAAGGCAAAGTAGCCCCCTACTTGTTGTAAATTGCTTAAACTGTTGATGTCTACCAACAAGTCATTATCTAAAATATCTACGTTTCCACCAACATGATTTAAGCTTGCCAAACCATTTAAATGTGCCAAGCTATCTAAATTGAAAATACTCATATTGTTTTCAACAAACTTTAAATTTGGTAGGTTTAAGGTGTGCAACAATTTACTATTCCGTATATGCAAATTGCCTGAAACATTTTCTATATTGTTAAAACTAATTTCAGTTAAACTGTTGTTATTTGAAATGTAAATTTGACCACCTATTTTTTCAAGCGCACTTATGGTGTTTAAAGTTTCTAAAAGTGTATTATTCAATATTTCTAATCCACCACCAATAGTCTTTAAATTGGAGAAGCCGCTCACATTTACAGCTTTGATATTATTATTGAAGACAAAAGCACCAGGAATTTCTTCTAACTGATTAAAACCCTTGATGGCTGATAATGCAGGGTTATTTGAAATGACCAAACTATCACCAATAGTTATAAGTGAATCCATTTCGTTGATGTTATTAAATCGCCGGTTGTTATCAATAATTAAACTTCCATTAATACTTTTTAATGCTCTTAATCCATTAATTGATCGTAAATCATTGTTGTCGTGAATCCAAAATCGTCCGTTAACGGTTGCCAATGATTCTAAATGACCAACATACCGTAGCTTATTATTATTATCTAAAGTAAAATCTCCAGTACTTTCCAAATTTTCTAAACCAAACAGATTAGGTAAAATGTAATTATTAGATAAGTTAAAATGACCGGATACGTTGGTTAAGTTTTTTAAACCGCTTAAATCGGTCAGGTTATTGTTGTCATCAATTATTAAATCACCCTTAACTTCGGTTAATAAAAACAGGCTATCAATTTTTTTAATTTCGTGCATATTCCAAAAAATTAATGACCCATTAACGCTATGTAGCTTCGGTAAAGCATCAAAATTAGTAATGCTTTCTAAGGTAGAGATGTTGAATTCCCCATCAATTTGCTCAATGTTTTTTATACCGCTAAGGTTGTTAACTCTATCATTATTAAAAATATGCAGTCGGGCATTTTCAGGAATATGGGTAATAGATGATAAACCATTTACGTGCTTCAATTGATGATTGTAGGAAATTGAAATTTCACCCATAAATGAACTAACATTGGCTAAACCATTAATGTGGTTTAAACGGCTATTGCTATACAAGCGCAAACCATTGTTAATAGCGGTTAAACCGGCTAAACCATTAATATGTTGTAGCTGATTATTATTGTCAATATCAATATGTCCGCCAACTGAAGTCAAATTTTTTAAGCCATCAATGTTTTTTAATTGTCCGTTTACTTCTATTTCAATAGCACCCTCAATTTTGTTTAAATCAGACAAGCCGTTTAAATGTTGCGCGTTTGTTCCTCTAATTTTTAAATCACCGCTAATTTCAGTGCAATTACAATTGGTTTTAAAATTGTTAACACCAGCCTGAGAATCGATAGTATAATTACCCTGCCAAACTTGTGCAACAACAAGCGAATAGCTCAATGGTATTAATATTAAAAGTAAAGCAACATGTTTCATGTAATGTATTTTAAAAATGAAAATAATAGGTTTAGTAAAGTTACACTTAATTTAATAGACAGGTAAAATTTTGAAAAGGTTGGTTTGAAAAAATTTAATCAATAACAACACTGTCTAACCTAATCTTCAAACTCATTACTCCTAGCAAGCTTAATAATAAGTTTAGAAGCGAAACATTTGTATTATTTACAAACGAAGTACCCGCTTTCCGCTCAAATGCCATTTGCCTGCGCTGCAAAAGCCACTCAAAATGGCATAACCGCTGCAATCGGGGCTAGTTTGCAAACTTCGGTTCTTCGTACAAAAAATAAAAATAGAATTTATCGCACTGAAGTGCGAGGTTTTAAACCTAAAAAGGACACTAATAAAAATACATTTTAATTAAGAAAATATGCTGGTTTATTTAGTTCTTTAAGCAATAGCAAATATACCAAAGTGTTCAATCAACTTTATCTCAACAAAGTAATAGTGCCCGATAAAACTTCAGCCTCATTACTATTTTCTCCATTTAACTGAATAACATAATAATAGGCACCTGTTGGTAAAGGTTTTCCACTGTTTTGTGCGGTGCCATCCCAGCAATTATCGGCACAACTATTTTGTTCCCAAACAATGTTACCCCAACGATTGCAAATCAGTACCCGGTTATTCGGATAACAAGCTTGTAAATTAGGGATGCCCCAAATTCGATTTACTGAATCATTATTGGGGCTAAAAATATTGGGTATACTGCTTTCATTCAGTTCCAAACAATCATTGCAATTGTTTTCATTGGTTCCAAAAAAAGTAGCCATACAACCTTCGCTATCCGTAATTTCAATAACATAATCGTTATTTTGAGGAATAGATTGAGGTGCAGAAGTAATTAACTGACCCATAGTAGTTACCGTGCCCAGAATGCCACTTACGGTATAACTATCTTCAAAAATGCCAACAGCACCAGGAGCACCTCCCATAATACTAAAGTTTACCCTATAGGCATTTGCTGTTTCAGCACAGTCAATAGTTTCATTAATAGTTATCGGACTTAAAAACCAAACTGATCTTCCTGGTAGCGTAATGGATAAACAGGCATCTTCTAAATCAGGTTCTCCATTAACAAGTGTAGTTACCAAGGGAGAAACAAAATATTCGGTATTTACAGCATATGAACCATCATTAATAAATGTTCCATTGTTGTTAAAATCAATAATGCTATTTACACTACCGCTATGTAAAGCGTAAATAAGACTGTAACCATCTTGAATAGTAGCGTTGTTAATCGAAAAATCGAAAGTTTCACTATCGCAAAGTGTAACAACTTCGCCAGAAATAATACCTGCATCATTCATACAATTTACCACACACTCATAAGTTTGTTCTACCATTTCTTTACACCCATTACTATCCGTTATATCTAAGGTATAGCTGGTATTACCTGCAGCATTATTAAAAGTAATCATTTCGTCTTCTGATGCAGAGCCTGTAAAAGAGCCTGTTATAGAGTAGTTGCCCGTTCCACCGCTAATACTTAAAGTTACTAAAGCTTCGCCATTTGCCATACACTCAAAACGCTGTTCTACTTCTAAGGCATCTAAAAAGGTAACAGGCGTACCTGGAAAATTTCCAATGGTGCATTCATCATTTAAATCGGGTATGCCAGCTGGATTTAGTATCCCAATCATTGCTGAAATATAATATTGAATATCAGTATTGTAAGTACCAGTATTTTCAAAAATACCAGTGCTATTGGTATCTATTATTGCTCCTAAGTTAGTATTGCCATCGTGCAGTACGTATACTAAAGTTGCTCCTGGTCCTCCTACTAAATATCCTTCTGAACTTGCATCTATACTATCCATTGCACACACACTTTTTGCTGTAGACGATTGAGCACCGATCTGATTAATGCACATCATCGTCATACTACAATTGGTTAATTGAGAAATAGTGCTGCTGCAATCTAAATTATCGGTAGCGGTTAAGGTAAAAGACCCAGTACTATTGGTAAAAGTTTTGGTTTCTCCAAAAAGTGCGGTAGTGCCGGCATCACCGGTAATTGTATATGAAAGCGAATTGTCAAATGCCGGATGTCCTCCATTGGCTACATAGTCAATTGTTGCCACTCCAGTACTTTCATTACACATAACATCTGTAGTAATAGATACATCTGTTAAAAATACAACAGGTGTACCGGGTAGTGCCACTTCTGTACACATATCCGATAAGTTAGGTATACTATCATTGTTAGCTATATTGCCAATAACCGCCGAAATGTATAATTGCCGATTAACCGGGTAGGTTCCATCATTTAAAAAGGTTCCGCTTGAGTTAACTGCATAAATCGTATCTAATACATTAACCCCATTATGCAATACATAAACCAAGTTTGCTCCCGGGCTTACTATGGCATTAGCAATACTACCATTAGTTATATCATTTTCACATAGTATTTGAGCAGCATTTGGTGTGCCGGTATTATTTCCACAAACTATTTCACAGGCTATCGGTTCACTGGTAAAATTATTAATGCAATTGTTTCCATCTTCTAAGGTTATCGTGTATGAACTACCTCCATTAAAAGTGTTTGGAGAAACATAAGATCCGGCAGCTACTCCAGCTAAAGTTACATCTCCTGAAACAGTATAAGTTAACGTATTATCGCAGGCAGCAAAACCACCACTAATGTTTAGGTTAACCGTATATGTTCCCGTGTTTTGATTGCAATTTTCACTTGTACTTATACTTAATGATTCTGCCCAACTAACTGGTGTACCCTCAAGCACAAATGTACAGTCATCATCTAATAAAACATTTCCATTTCCATCATCCAAACCAAAAACGTAGGATATATACAAAGTTGTACACGGCATGTTTGGATCATTAAATGTACCAGTATTGTTTGAACTGATTACATTACCCAAGGTAGTGCCAGCATTGGTGTGTAAATAATATTGACCAGTATAACCACTTTGTAAATAAGCCCCATATTGAATTGCCGTAATAGTACTTTGAGAACATGCTTTAGGATTATCTGCTGCTTGCATTACTCCTTGAGTATTACCACAAAAAGGTAAATTACCTAAACAGTTTATCGGTTCGTTGCTACTAAAAGTTGCGTTACATCCTAAGTTGTCAGTTGCGGTAATTTGGTATGATGTACCTCCGGCAAATGAATTGGGATGTGTGTTACTGCCTGCAGCAATGTTATTTTCTGTAAAAGTACCCAATATTGAAAATGCCGCGCTAGCATCACAACTTGCTTTGCCTCCACCAACGGTGTAAGAAATTAAGTATTCATTTACACCTGTTACGCATTCGCTTGTGCTGGTTAAAGTAACTTCTGGCACCCATAAAACGGGTGTTCCGTTCAATATTTTGGTGCATTCATCATTTAAATCGGGTAAGCCATTACCATCATCTTGCCCAAAAACATAAGATATATATAAGGTAGTACAAGAACTTGCTGGATCTGCAAAGGTGCCGGTAGTACTGCTTGCTAAAATATTACCCAGACCGGTAGCACTATCGTGTAAATAATAGATGCTAACATCTGAAGGAGCTAACATACTTCCGTTTTCTGTAGCAGTAATATCAGTGTTTGCACAAGCCTCTATAGGTGTGGTTGGCATCATACCAGATTCGTTACCGCAGGTATTAGCACTTTGGCAAAATACAGGATTCGAATTTAGAGTGAATGAACAACCTTGTTCATCAGTAGCGGTAATCATATAGGAATCTAAGTGATTAAATACAGTTGAGTTGTCGTAGGTAGTACCTTCACTTGCGGTTGTTAAATTTACATCGCCAGACATGGTGTAATTGCCTGAATTGCAAGAAGGAAAGCCACCAGTAACGGTATAATTATAGGTAAAAGTTTCAGTTGTTTGATCACAATTAATTTGTGACATTATAGATATTGGAGAAGCCCAAACTACTGGAGTACCTGGTAAAATTATTGTGCAGTCATTGTCCAAATCTGGCTCACCACTACCATCATCTGGACCAAAAACATAAGAAATGTAGAGGGTATTACAAGGCGATTGAGGATCATTAAAAGTTCCAGTATTATTTGATGCAGTGATGTTACCTAATGTATTTGAGGCATTGTTGTGCAAAATGTAAAAGCCTACATCGCTATTGCTCAATTGGCTGTTAGATTCGGTAGCAGATAATTGAGCACCAGCACATCCATATAAAACATCGCCTGGCATTGTGCCGGGGTTATTACCACAAGGGTTAGTATCTTCACACGCTATCGGTCCATTATTGATGGTCTCTGCACATCCTCTATTATCCGTAACCGTTATTGAGTATGATGAGTTGTTACCAAAACTAGTTGTATTTACATAAGTTTGTCCGGGCAATGCCATAACTGGATTAACATCTCCCGTTACATTATAAAAACTGTTATTACACTCAGCAAAACCACCACTTATATCATATCGAACAATATACATTTGAGTGTTCGGATCACAATTTTCTGATGCATTAATATTAATGGGGGCAGACCATTCTACGGGTGTGCCTGGTAAAACAATGGTGCATTCATCATTTAGGTCGGGTTTACCACTTCCATCGTCAGGACCAAATACGTAAGAGATGTATAAAACTCTGCAATCGTCATCCGGATTGTTAAAAACACCTGTATTATTTGAATCAACTATGGTTACCAAACTGCCGGAAGACAAAGTATGCAATACATACATATCAACATCGCCAGCAGCTAGAACAGATCCATTTTGAATGGCTGATGCTGTATTATTGTAACAAGCAAAAACTGTATCTTCAGGCATGGTTCCAGCAATTCCTTCACAAATTTTAATGTTTATGGTTTCTATATCGTGAGCATCATTGTCCGATGGATCATTAACTATGTTGTCTATAGGTGTGCCATTATTGTTTGGATTGATATCGTAAGTTGAATCATCGTCACTATATACAATTTCACCAACACCTAGATTGACAAAAGCGATCTCAGCCGAGTTAGTTATAGTTGAAACAGTTGTGGATGGAGAAACCGTAAAAGTGATATTAAAGGCATAAATACCGCCTGGAAGAAATTGTGAAGCAGGTGGGGGCGGATTTAAGAGAACACCTGCAGTTTGACCAATTTGTACCCAATTTGGATCACTTAATATTAAGTCATTCGGTATATAATCAATTATAGAAACTTGAGAGACCGGCACATTTCCTTGATTAATAATTTCGAAAGTAAAAGTGACTATACTGCCTGGGCTTGCGGTGCTACTTTGACCGGCAGCTAATCTTTTGATAATGGCAAAATCAAGCATACCACATTGATATGGCTGAGTTACAGAAGCTTCACAACCATTGTCATCTTCTACAAAAAGTATGTACGTACCATTTAGAGAAGGTAAATTAAAACCATTGTTTATGTTGGGACTAGCAGTATTTGACGTTGAACCTTGGACAGTATAGTTAGAGCTTAAAGCTGCAGGCAAACCTCCATTTAATGTATAACTTACATCTACCGAATTATCATTACAAGTAAATTGATGGGTAATGGTTATTGGATTTAAAAAGGTAACCCGCGAGCCTGGGAATTGAAAATCGGTACAAGGGTCGGTTAAATTCAGATTATTGTTAGCATCTGGAATACCGACAGCAGCACTAATATATAGCTGTGTATTTGGAGGATAAGAACCCAAATTTGAAAATATTCCATTAAAATTAGAATCAATAAAATTTGAAATATCTCCTTCGTGTAAGTAATATTTTAAGATATTATTGGGTGCTAAAATAGCACCAACTGCGGGACCAACTGCGGGTGTGCCTGAACAAAGTATTTGTTCAGGTTGTGGGTCTCCTGCATAGTTGCCACAATCATTTTGAGCATTGGCAAATTGATTTAAAAATAAAATTGAAACAATAGCTAAACACAAATTAAATACAATGTTCGTTTTCATTAAATTTAAATTTACTGGCAATCACAAAAACATGCAAGAAAAATTGCAATGCCGTTTCACTTTTAAAATTTTTTTTTTGAAAAAATGATTATCACTTCAATAACGTTTGTAAAAGTCAATTAATTTTCGATCAATTCAAAATCAACTCTTCTATTCTTTTTACGTCCCTCTGGCGTCGAATTATCGGCTATTGGCTCTGTTCCGCCATAATATTCTACAATCATATTACCAAAACTAACCTCTTTATTAAGAAGATAGTCCCGCACCGCTTCGGCTCGTCTTCTGCTTAATTCCATATTTGCGGTATAGGCACCAACGTTATCCGTATGGCCCGCTATACGCAGCCTAAAACTTGGATTTGCCGTTAGTAACGAAGCCAAATCATCTAAAGCTGCAAAAGAAGAATATTCAATATTGGCACTTCCGGTACTAAATAGTAAATTTTGGGTGGCTCGATCTAATATATTTTGAAAAGTCGACACGCTTTGTTGTACTTGTTCAACCGGGCAGCCATTATTTGAAGGAGTACCAAATACATAAGGACAGTTATCAATACTATTAGCAATTCCGTCTCCATCACTATCTGGTTCAAACACTGTTGGGCAACCATAGTTAGAAACTGCTCCATAGGTATTCGGGCAATCGTCTTCTGAATCAATTACACCATCACCATCAACATCAGAGGCTTCAATTTCTGGTCCTTTTTCAGGACAACCATTATCATTACCATAGGTATCCGGACAAGGGTCATCCTTATCTGGAACACCGTCTGCATCAGAATCTAATAATTTTGGTGCATCTGGACAGCCATTATTTCGAGCATAACCAAAAGCGTTCGGGCAATCGTCTTCGGTGTCGGGTATTCCATCTTCGTCGGTATCTATTTCTGGGCAGCCTGAATTTGATCTTAAACCATAAGTATTCGGGCAATTATCTTCACTATCAACAACACCATCTCCATCAGTGTCAACAATTACCGGCTTAGGGCAACCGCTGTTACTAGCATCACCATAAGTATTCGGACAATCATCTTCCTCATCAACTATACCATCTCCATCAGTATCAACAATTACCGGTTTAGGGCATCCATTGTTTTCAACTTCACCATATGTATTTGGGCAATTATCTTCTTTATCTGTAACACCATCTCCGTCTGAATCTTTAGGAGCATCCGGGCAGCCAAAATTTCTTCCCGATCCATAAGTATCTGGGCATCGATCATCTTCATCTAATACTCCATCATTATCTCTATCACTTCTTACATTAACAGGTTTAGGTGTTTCTTCGGGACAACCATTGTTAGCTGATGTACCAACTACATTGGGGCATTTATCATCTTTATCCAAAACTCCATCATTATCTGAGTCTAATTCAACATCAGGCTCAGGACAACCGTTTAATTTTGCAATTCCTGCAACGTTCGGGCATTCATCTTCATCATCGCTAATACCATCATTATCCGTATCAATTATTTCGGGTTTAATTTCTTCAATTTCCTTTTTAGGCTCCGGTCCATCTGGGCAACCCTCAAATTTAACATAGCCCGCAATATCCGGACATTTATCTAACCTATCAATAATGCCATCTAAGTCGGTGTCTATTTCTGGTTTAGCTTCATATCCTATAAAAATTTCGTGGGTATTTCTGGAAATTACACCGCCCAATGGATTTAAGAATGCATCGTAATTATAGCCTATTTTAAAAGCACTGTTTAAATTAACGCCAATACCTATCATAAACATTTTGCTTGATCTATATCCTACATTAAGCCAAACTAAATTATTATAAGTTATTACTGCATTCAAATCTAAATTGATGGGGGCTGCCCGTTCGCTACGTAAAAGTATTGATGGATTTATACTCCATTCATCATTAATATCATAATGATAACCTGCTAAAAGTAGCCAATGTCTTCTTAAAGCTTCTGCTTTTTCTGTCGCCACTTCACCGTCGAGCCCATCTTCAAATATTTTAGCTAATGAAATACCCGCATATAATTTACTATCATTGTAATAAATGCCAGGGTTTAAGTGAAACTTCCAAAATCCATTCAAATATTTTGATATGGTGGGGTCGGAAGCTGGATTTGGAATAGAAGAAATTAAACTTTGTCCATTTCTTTCCATCTTCAATTGATAACGTTGAAGATTTATACCTAAACCTACCCCCAAATTACCTTTGCCATTTACTGTAAATTGGTATGCTGGGCTTACCTGTAGTCTAAAATTATTTAAAAAACTTTCATTGTCATTATAAATATGGGCACCTAAAGCAAAAGGAGAATATCTGAAAGGCGTATGCATGTTAACAAATTGAGTTGTGGGGGCTAAATCGAAACCTGTCCACTGATCTCTATGCAAAAAATTAGCGGCTAATACACCTTTTGAACCCGCTGCACCAGGGTTATACATAAAGTGATCAAAATTATAATAAGAAAAAAGAGTGTGTTGTTGTGCAGATAATTGTAAACTCAACAAGCTAATTACTACGGAAACAATTAATTGTATGTATGGTTTTAAAATTTTCATTTTTTTAACTCCAAACGAATTGGTGATACTCAATAAATTTATTGTCTTAAAATACTTTTTCTGGGTATTTAGCAGATATTTAAAATAATCAATTTACCTGCAAAAGTAATTAATAATGCGCTCTATAATACATTTCAGTCAAATTATATTCGCAAATAAATATGTACATGCTAATAAATGAATAGATTAAATTGATTTAATTTATAAGTTTGCACGGTATTAAAGGCAAATAAATTGCAAAATGTTAATAATTATTGACAAGTTTATCCAAATAATAAAGTAGTTGATGCTTATCTGATTTTTTTTTGAAGCAAAACCATTGAGCACGATAATAACACCCGTTCCGTTTTCTGCTCAAATGCCATATGCCTGCGCTGCAAAAAACTTTGCAAAATGGCATAAGCACTGCAATTCTATCTACGTGTCTTTCAGTATATTGAATTTCCTTTATTTATATAATTCAACATTCATTATTTGTTAATCGATATTCGATATTCATTAAATGGTCAACCAAAAATATCGAATATTAAATTTTGAATGACGAATTTTTCCATTCGAAAAACAACACTTAGCTGCTAAACAACCCAATATACTTTAGTGCTGTTGGCTCGGAAATCGGGGCTAGTTTAAAAACATTGGTGCTTTGTAGAAAGAAAAAAAAATGACAATCCATAACAAGAAAGTATCAACCAATTTGAAAAACTTGTTGAGTTATACCAATTAGGAATGATGAAAAAATAAATGTTCAAATTTTAGCAAAGAGTTTTTTTGATATACAAGTTAAAAAACGCAGGCTAAGTGGTACTAAGACGAGTATTTTTAATGAAATAGATTGGAAAATCTCAAAGGTAAAAATGGACAGTTATTTTTGAATTATTCCTTAGATTGTAAAAAGTGACACAAAAATTTTGACTATATTTTGGTAAGATTCAAATGCATATTTTTAACGAGAATACATAAGCTGAATTTTAAATTCAGTATCGCTAACAATAAAACGAAATTTGTGTTAAATTATATGGTCAATATGGTGTTATATATAATTTTTTTTATTTACGCGAAATAAATGGAGGGATTCTCGCTTTAGACTTTCGACACAAAAAAGAGCACAAAATTCCCTTATAAACCCGTGATGCCAGAATTTTGTTTAGTATAACGGAACAAAATATCCGGTTTCTCCATTAATTATATACAGAAATTTGATTGAAATTTGCTAAACCGAGAATTGTTTCTGTATATTTTGCAGTTAAGTTGTTATTAGAAGTATAAGATTATCTTTTTGAATCAGGCTAGGCACTCATAAAAAAAACGTATTCAAATTTAAATACGTCTCCTATAACTTATTTTTTAACTCTTCTTTCTTTAATACGAGCAGCTTTCCCTTTAGCGGTTCTTAGGTAAAAAAGCCTCGCTCTTCTAACTTTACCGTGTTTATTAATTTCAATCTTTTCAATATTTGGTGAGTATAATGGAAAAATTCTTTCAACAGCAATACCATTAGATACCTTTCGAACGGTAAAGGTTGTTTTAATGTTACCTCGTTTTCCTCTAATTTGTATAACATTTCCCTTAAACGGCTGGATTCTTTCTTTGTTACCTTCCTTAATTTTATAATATACGGTAATGTTGTCGCCTGCCTGAAAATCAGGTAAACTGATTTCTGGTATTAATTCATTCTCTATTTGTTTTAAAAAATCCATTGCTCTATAGTTTGACTAAAATTAAAAATGCAAAAGTACTACTTTTCATTAAATATTCAATATTTCATCAAATTTTAATGGCATAAAAAAAGCGGTAACCTTAAAGGCTACCGCTTTTGCTAATCTTTTATATTATACTATTATAATTAGTACTTAATTATTTTTTGAGATACAGTATTTTCACCGGCAATTGCAGATATCACATAAATACCACCTGCCAATGTACTAACATCTACTTCTATTTTATTTACAGCGTTTGTTACTTCAATCGACTTTACTATCATTAATTCTCCAATACTGTTAATAACTTGAATTTCAATGGCTTGATTTTCTTCACTTTCAATATATAACTCAAAGTTATCTAGAACAGGAATAGGATGAATATTGATAATATCAAAGGTTGGTTCACTTCTTTGAATTTCAATAACACCAACAATTACCGTTGTACCATCAAAGTCAGTTTGCTTTAATTGATAATAAGATAAACCATTTGGAGCTTCTCTATCTAAATAAGAATATTTAGAAGTAGTGGAGTAAGTTCCTGCACCTTGTTGTTGATTAATCTCAACAAAATTCATATCAGCAGAAGCACGCTCTAAGGTATAAAAGTCATTTTCAATTTCAGAAGCAGTTACCCACTTTAATAAATTACCATTTTGTTGCGCTTCGCCATCAAAGCTAATTAACTCAATTGGTGTTTTGGTACAATTAATCGGACCTTCATTAATTGAGCCTGTACAACCTTTACCATCATTAACTACTGTAATGGTGTAAGTAGAACCAGCACTAATGCCATCAATGATATACTGTTGACCCGGATTTACAGTACCATTATATGAACCTGTTACCGTGTAAGTACCGCCGCTTGCAGAAGGACCACCACCCGTTATACTGAAATTAACGGTTGCGTTACCGGTAGTTTGGTTACAATCAACATAGTGATTAATAGAAATTGGATCATAGAAGATTACCGGACAACCTGGCAAAACAACATCTGTACAAGTTGCACTTAAGTCTGGAATACCATCAGGACCCGGAGGACCTACTATAGATGAAATATACAACTGAGAATTGGTTGGATAAACACCATCGTTAACAAAAGTACCATTAGTACTAAAGTCATATATTATAGTACCAGCACCATCGTGTAAAAGATATACGTGAACACTACCTTCGCCAACTACTACACCATCAGCAGGTGCATTTACAGTTTCACCACCACAAACAGACTTTAATGCAGTACCCATTTGACCAGCATCATCGGGACATGTAATTTGAATAGTTTCTGTATCATCATCATCTTCATTATTACTCCCATTACCAGGTGTAGAATCTACATCAGGAACCATATTTCCATCTTCATCTTCAGCACCAGTTATTTCCGCAGAATTCGTAATGTCTGCATTTTCTATCGCATTGTTGTTGATAGTATAAGTAATATTAACTGAGGCAGAAGTGCCAGGAGCTAAAGGACCTGCAATTGTGGTAGTTGAAATAGAACCTGAAACGGCAATCCAGCCCGAAGAAGCAGCAGCATTAAAAGTTAAAGCAGGAGGTGCAACATCTTCAACACTAATATTTTGTGCTGGAATGTTACCTTCGTTAGAAACCGTTATTGCATAAGTAACATCTTGACCAATAGAATAAGGACCAGCAGTTATCACCGATTTATCTAATGCTAAATCAAAAACTTTAGCAATGCAACCTTCATCACAATTGGCATTTGGATTAAAGTTTAATGCATCAGGATCAGTACAACCTTTAACTTGTGGCTCAACTAATTCACACTCACATCCACTAGAATTTACAACAGTAATATCACCAACGCAAGGATCTGTATTACAAGTTGGAGCAGCACATACTAAGGTAAAGGTTGCTCCATCATGATCATCTTCGTCTTCACCTGCGGTAATACCACCCCCCATAATTTCGTTATCTACAACTGTTCCATCGTTATCCGGGTCATTATCTGCCGTTGAATCGCTATCCATCCCTGGATTACCGTTTTCATCTTCAGCCGCAGAAATTTCTGCAAAGTTGGTATATGAGCCTGGAGCGATTGAAGGATCAAATTCAAAAGTAATATCTACAGAAGCACTCTCACCTGCGGCTAAAGGACCGGCGATTGTGGTAACTGCTGCGTTACCCGATTGAGTCCAATTTCCATCAGATAAGATTAAACCTTCTGGAATATAATCTGTAATTTCAATATTTTGAGCAGTTACGTCTCCTTGATTAATAACCGTGATGGTAAAAGTAACTGTGGCACCTGTACCAATCACTATAGGTTCGGGAGTAGATAATACTTTTTGCAAAGCTAAATCAAAGTTTAACAAACAACAATCATCACAAGGACAATTAGCAGTTGGATCAAAATTAGACGCTGCCGAATCTGTACAACCGATAACTTGAGGAGTAACTACTTCACAATTACAGCCATCAGCAGAAAGTGTAGTAATATCTCCAACACAAGGATCATCATTACAAGTTGGAACACAAGCCTCTAACATTAAGGTTTGAGTTTTGGTGGTTTCGTTACCACAACCATCAACTGCAGTCCATGTTCTTACCATTGTTCTGGCTTCACAATCAGCAGCACCATCTGGTGTAACAACAGAACCCATAAAAACAGCTACTAAACCATTTGGGTCACAATCATCTACTGCATCAATATCTGCACCAGCAGGTAAATCATCGCCGCAAGCAATAGTTGCATCGGCAGGAACTTCGAAATCTGGTGGTGTGGTATCCATAGCTACAATAATTTGATCTTTTGTATTGGCATTTCCACAACCATCAATACCACCCCATCTTTTAATATAGGTAATAGAACCAGGGCAAGGTGTATTTTCCTGTGTCATATCAGACACAATTCTACCCTGAATCATAATTTCAGCTTCTTCACACTCATCAAAGCCATCTGTTACTTCACCAGGAGCGTCTGCTGGGTCAGCAGCGCAATCAATGGTAACATCATCAGGTACAGTAAATTCAGGACCTGTAACATCTAACACAGTAATTACTTGTGTTTGTGGATCATTGGCGTTACCACAAGGATCAGTTGCAGTCCAAGAACGAACATAAATCTTCTCACCTGGACAAGAACCTATGGTTGGAGGCGCGTCTGAGAAATTAACATTGTCAGGATTCAAATCTGGGCAAGAATCGGAAGAAACTAAAGCTCTACCAGTCTCTTCAGGATCTATACCGTCAATACAAGTAGTTGTAGCATCAACAGGAGCTTCAAACACCGGAGCGACCTCATCCGGCTCTGTCATAATTGTAAATGTGCAAATGGTTATCTCTTCACCAGGAGTATATTGAAAATCAAAATTCTCATCATTATATATGATAACTTCCCGAGTAACCTCTCTTGCATTATCCAAACAATAAAAAACCAACTCTGAATCGATAGTTGTTACTCCAGTTTCTGGCAAAGCACCTGTAATTTCAATACCGTAAGCCTCCATTGCATCTGCTAATGAATTGACCTGTGGCGGAACATCATTTATTGTATTACAATCGAAAGTACCTAAATTTGTTTCCGCAGGACACGTAACCATTTGAGCATCGGTACTAAATGCTACAACAAACAATAAGAGCGAGGTTAAAAGTATAACCCTGCTATTTAAAAATTTTTGTAATGATAATTTCATTTTTAATTAGAATTATTTTATAAGTTATTAATTATTTGATTTTCAATTGTTCTAAATTAAAAAACTTAACCTCTGAAATATTTGCTGGATAAAGATAGTAATTAATTTATAGAATTAGCAATCAGTTTCCAATATATTTTTATTTTTTTACAAAAATGCAAAAAAAGGTCGTTTTTAAGGTTATTTTTGGTTCAAATAAATAATATTTTTACCACATAATAAGATGTATTTTAACTAGTATAAGTTGCATGCAAATAGCGTACCTAAATACAAAAATTGGTTGGATTGAGGTGAAAGGTGACCAAAATGGCATTATATCCGTATTTTTTGTGGATAAGGTGGGGATAAACACTGAAAATCAGCATTTTGTTAAAGCATGCTGTACACAATTAGCGCATTATTTTAAGAAAAACTTGTCACAGTTTGATTTGACTTTAAATTTGCAAGGAACAAGTTTCCAAAAAAACGTTTGGACCCAATTATTGCAAATTCCTTATGGCAAAACCATTAGCTATTCTAATTTAGCTGCTCAACTGGGTGATATAAATAATAGCAGAGCGGTTGGTTTAGCGAATGGTAAAAATCCGATCTCTATTATTGTGCCTTGCCACCGGGTAATTGGGGCTAATGGAAATTTGACTGGATATTCCGGAGGCTTAGATAGAAAGCAGTGGCTTTTGAAACACGAAGGGGCTATTAAGCAACTGAGTCTGTTTTTAAATTATTGATGTATTACATTAGATTACGTTATTTAGTTAAGTTTCGGTAATAAATCAAAAGATAAAATATGCTGATGCCTTATGTCATTTCGAGTGAAACGAGAAATCCTACTGCTAATAACCAATAAATCATTCAATAAGCAAGTTCTCTCTCCCTTTGTTTGATATGACATGATTTTACTAATGTCAATTAGTTGTTTAGAAGCTACGCGTAATAAAATTGCCTCATATAATTCTTGTTATTCGCAACTAATTGAAAATCATTAAATTAATTTTCATCAAATTACTGCCGAAATTTGAATTATTGATTATGGTTTAAGTAGTTGTAAAGAAAGCGAGTGATAATTAAAACATGCTTATTTATAACAAGTTTATCAAAGAGGTTGATACTTTTCTGTTGTTCCCTGCCTCATCCTAGTTTACAATGAATATACCTGAGAAGTGCGTTTGTAAGTTTGTAACACACAAAAAACAGCCCCCTAACGACGAAGCGAATTTTATAATCTAGCCCCGATTGCAGCGGTTATGCCATAATGTCGCGCGGATATTGCAGCCTAGCCATGGCATTTGAGCGGAAAGCGGGACCGGT
>CALHDG010000050.1 GCA_938023075.1 uncultured Chitinophagales bacterium | reverse complement strand
GTTAAACAACCCAATGCACTTTAGTGCTGTTAGCTTGGAAATTCTATCTAAGTGTCTTTCGGTATATTGAATGTCAATTATTTATACATTAAAAAATCAGAATTCATTATTCGTTAATCGATATTCGTTATTCATTAAATGGTCAACCAAAAAATATCGAATATCAAACACCGAACACCCAATTTTGAATGACGAATTTTTCCATTCGAAAAACAACACTTAGCTGTTAAACAACCCAATGCACTTTAGTGCTGTTAGCTTGGAAATTCTATCTAAGTGTCATTCGGCATATTGAATGTCAATTATTTATACATTAAAAAATCAGAATTCATTATTCGTTAATCGATATTCGTTATTCATTAAATAGTCAACCAAAAAATATCGAATATCGAACACCGAACACCCAATTTTGAATGAGGAATTTTTCCATTCGAAAAAACAACACTTAGCTGTTAAACAACCCAATGCACTTTAGTGCTGTTGGCTTGGAAATCGGGGCTATTTTGCCAGCAGCAGACCTTCGCAAAAACTGAACCTCAAACCACAACAACTCAAATCCGAATCCCCATCAGCGTCTCACGAAGAGAACGCCAATGCAATTAAATGTTAAAAAATCTAAACAAAATCAAGCCAATAAAAGCAAAGTTGTAAGCCAAAGCACCCTACTAACTGACCAAAACCAAACTTAAGTTGAGAATTTAACAGTAAATCTACATGGAGATGTGTATTTTTACCGCATATCGAAAATGTAGCATGAATAACCACTTCTTTTATAGATGCTTCACCCTCTTTTGTATTGTTTTTTTAAGTGTTTGTTGTTTACAACAAAAGCTTGTTGCACAAAATCATTGTCTCGTCATTAGTAATGTTAGTATGAATCCGGCAGGAGATGAAAACCCGCCAACATGCGATGGCAGTAGCGATGGAGTATGTGAGGCTGCTGAATTCATTGAATTGTTTAATACTTGTGATCAGACAATTAATGTAGGTTGCTATATTGTTTGTGATGGTGATTGGTGTGTGCAAATTCCTTCCAACATGAATACAATGAATTTAGCTCCAGGAGGTTCAATTGTTTTAGGCTCAGATCTTTCATCTCCAGGACTTGACTCTTCTACTAATCCGAATCATATAGATATTCATAATTGCAATGGTTGTGTTTGGATGAATCCTGTAGGCGATGGAGAACTGGGTGTGCTCGCTAATGGTCAAGGTGAGCAAGTAATTCTGTATAATTCTTCTGGCGACTTAGAAATGGGTGTTTATTGGGGAAATGGTCAATCAACGACACCGCCTTTTGGTAATTTGACCCCAAGTTTTAATGATGCTTCTTGTCCTATACCTATGCCACCTATGCCAATGTTAACACTTGATTATCCCGATCCTAATGGACACCCAGAATTTATAAATCTGGGTAGTGAGGGAGGTAACGATAACTGTGCTATTTCAATTCCTAATATTGTTATTAATGATAATTCAGTTATGGCTGGAACTGTCATTCCATTATGTTTTACTGATGGAAAAGATCCAGATATTGGAAGTAGCGGGATTACATTCAATCCATTTATTTTTGATACACAGTGCGTATTCAGTGGTGAAGATATCCAGATAACATTAGATATATTACCAACTACAACCGATATAATATGGGATATTAATATGCTTTGTAATCCAGTTCAAGGAAATGGACTCCAAACAAACACATTAAATATAAATTGTAATTCAAATGGATCATTTACATTAACCGCAGTAGTTATACACCCCGAAACAGGTTATACTTATTATTATTCTGAAGATATTCAGATACTTCAAAACTTAATTATCTTTTCAAATGATGAAACTGAAGTTTGCGAAGGAGAAGATGTCGAGATAATTTTTCCGGTTATCGATGGTTATATGCCTGCTGTAATTAGTTTAACACAAACTAATCCACCTGCCCCTACGGAAATTTTCCCAGGAAATACCACTTCTACCTCTATTGCATCAGTAAGTGAAACAACTCAACTAACCATAAATTATAATGGTACTGTTTCTAGTGGAGCGTTGTGCCCATTAGAATATGATTTTCAAATTATTGTTGTTTCGCCTCAATGTGATAACCCTACAGCTTTAAATTATACTTCAGATGCTTCGTGCCCCGATCCTACTGTTTGTAACTATGGCGTATCATACTGCGATAATCCGTGTTATAAGGAGTATGATCCCCTATCTGCAATGTTTCCAGATGCTACTCTTTGCATTGAGCCTAAACCTTGTGCAACTATAAGCATAGAGGGATTAGAAACTGAATGTCTTATGCCGATTATCTGTGATGATATGAGTGATTGTACTAATGATATAGATGGAATTGCCTTGGTAGCTAATGGAGATGAATGTCAAGCATGTGAGAATAAACCGAGAGAAGATTTGCCATTGAATTGTGAAGATGGTTTTTGTGATACCTTAAATTCCTACGATGAAGATATTTGTAAATGTATTACTACTCCTTGGCCAATAAGTACTGAGGGTTGTACCGATATAAATGCTTGTAATTTTAATCCAGCAGCTACTTGCTTGTTATCTGGCAGTTGTAATTATATGGGTGATTCTTGTAACGATATGAATGATTGCACTGAAAATGACATGTATACTGAAAATGACATGTATACTGATTGTACTTGTGCCGGCACACCGATACCAAATTGTACAATCAATTATTGCCACTTAAACTGCTATGAAGAATATGAACCTTTCCCTGACAGTCTTGGTCCAAATACTTTTCCAGATAATGATTTATGTATAACCCTTATACCCAATGCGCCGGAAGGATGCATAGATGTAAATGCCTGTAATTACGATGAAGATGCTTGTGTTGATAACGGCAGTTGTATTAATCCCACAGACTGTGATAGTTGTTCAGGAGAATCAGATGGTACAGGAATACTTATAGATGGTGATGCTGACGATGATGGGATATGTGATGCCAACGATATTTGTCCAGCCTTTGACGACAACTTAATTGGAACGCCTTGCGATGATATGAATGCTTGTACAGAATATGATATTTATCATACTGATTGTAAATGTGCCGGCACACCTTTGAGCTGTGCTGATATAATGGCTAATGGTCTTATGGATGAATGTACAACCACTCAAGCTTGTGGTCCAACAAATCCGTGTAAATTAGATGAAATGGAAACCGTTGCAAATGAAACAGGAGAATCTTGCATAATGTGTGGTGGTGGAGTAGAGTTAGATCCAGGATGTACAAATCCTGATTTTTGTGAATATGACCCTTCAATACCAACAAATGGTTGTAGCGATGAAAATAGTTGTATAACTCCAATTACAGAACCTACCCCAAGTCCGTGTAATAAAGATTGTACTTTGGGCGATACCGAAAGGTGGGATACAAATATCTGTGATTGCGTGACTGATGAAGTTACAATACTTGGTTGTATGGATATCCTTGCTTGTAATTGGGATGTATATGCAAATTGTGATGACGGCACGATTTGTATTCCTGAACAGCAAGATTCTGATTGTGATGATAATATATGCACAACAGATGATAGTTGGGATAGAGTCAATTGTGAATGCCTAAACGAACAAAACGGATTAGATATTGATCCTGATGACGATTGCGATTTTACAGATGATATGTGGGATGTTGCAAACTGTGTACCAATAAATACCTCCAACTGTCCTCAAAATACTACCTTTGATCCATCAGTTATTGGTGGTCAATGTGGCTGTATTTTTTGCCCTGACCCTTGTGCTCCAAACTATTCCGGTACTGACTACACTGGAATGGCTGGATTTGAAGAACTTTGCTTTCCTTACAATTTAGATTGTAATAAAGATTGCTCAGTAGGAAATTACGAAGAGTGGGATTCTGATTCTTGTTCGTGTATTGACATTACGGTAAATGGCTGTACCGAACCAGCCGCCTGTAACTATAATGCAAACGCCAACTGTGATGACGACACTTGTGAGGCAGTACCAACTTGTAACAGCGATCCTTGCGTGGGCGATATAACAGTTTTAAGTGCCGATGGCTGTAGCTGCGAATTAGATGAAATTCAAGTAAACGGTTGTACCGATGCGACCGCCTGTAACTATAATGCAAACGCCAACTGTGATGACGACACTTGTCAGGCTGTCCCAACTTGTAACAGCGATCCTTGTGTGGGCGATATAACAGTTTTAAGTGCCGATGGCTGTAGCTGCGAATTAGATGAAATGCAAGTAAACGGCTGTACCGATCCAGCCGCCTGTAACTATGAAGCGACGGCGAACTGCGACGACGGTAGTTGCGACTTGGGCAATGCTTCTTGTACCGATCCCTGTAATGAAATACTGGGTTGCACCGATGCGACCGCTTGTAACTATAATGCCTCGGCCTGTGTGGATGACGGCAGTTGCGAAGCTCCGCCATGTAATCCAGGATGTACCGATCCCTGCGCCGATAATTATGATATGACGGCGGATGAAGATGACGGCAGTTGTACACCATATGATGACAGTTGCAATAGTGATTGCACCGCAGGAGCATTCGATGGCACTTGGGATACCGCCACCTGTAGCTGCATTAATGAAACTACTCCA
>CALHDG010000049.1 GCA_938023075.1 uncultured Chitinophagales bacterium | reverse complement strand
GGCAATTATCTAAAAATAAAATTTACCCACAACCCCAAAAATTATAATGCCAAGGTTACTTTATATAATGATGGTAAAACCCAATACCAGGATTTTCACCCCGTTCGAGGCTATTTTAGTTGTATGGATCATAGCGTTCATTTTGGTTTAGCTAAAGCTGAAACGATTGATAGCTTAGTCGTTCAATGGTTGTACGGAAAAGAAAAGCGTTTGTATAAGGTAGAGGCTAATCAAAACTTAACGCTTTCTATAGATGATGCAGATGTTAAAGATACCCAGCCGGCGAAGCCGGCTGCCAAAATGTTTGCTAAAATCAATCCGAAAGAATTAAGTATTAACTACAAACACACCGAAAACCCCTATTGGGATTTTAAAAGAGAAATTCTATTGCCTCACAGCCAAAGCCGCCACGGACCCAATATGACTGTTGCTGATGTAAATGGCGATGGTTTAGAGGATTTTTATATCGGTGGAGCACATAAACAAGCTGGCGAATTGTACATTCAAAAGTTAGATGGACGCTTTATGAATTTTCCTCAAGAAGCTTTTGCTGCGGATGCTTTACGCGAAAATCTCGGAGCTCATTTTTTTGATTATGATAAAGATGGCGACCGTGATTTATACGTGGTGAGTGGGGGAAACGAGTTTAAACCGTATGGTCCTGCATTGGTAGACCGCTTGTACCGCAATGATGGGAAAGGCAATTTTACTGCAACAACACAAGTGATTCCACCTGTAAACATTAGTGGTTCAAAAGTAATTTCTAATGATTATGACCAGGATGGTGATATAGATTTGTTGGTGTCGGGTAGAATTTTGCCGGGCAATTATCCAATTCCAACAACCTCCGTTTTGTTGCAAAATCAAGATGGAAAATACAAGAATGTGAACCAGCAAGTGATTCCTGCCTTTAACAATTTGGGCTTGGTTACCGATGTGGCATGGTGCGATATGAATGGAGATGGTTTAAGCGATATCGTGTTGGTAGGCGAATGGATGAATATTGAAATCTTTACACAAAATGAAAATCATACTTTTGATAGAGTAACCAAAAACTATTTTGAAGAAGAAACGCGTGGTTGGTGGTATAGCCTTGCCGTTGAAGATTTAGATAAAGATGGCGATTTAGATTTAGTTGCTGGAAATTTGGGTTTAAACAACAAATTTCACGCATCCAGCAAAAAACCTTTTGATATTTATTTTAATGATTTTGATGAGAATGGCATTAACGATATTGTACTCGCTAAAGTAGATGATGGAGAACAATATATGATGCGCGGCAAAGATTGCAGCAGTGAGCAAATGCCTTTTATTGCTGATAAATATCCTAAATATGAAGATTTTGCCAATGCCAATATTTTTGAAGTGTTGGGTGAAGAAAAGCTCCAAAAATCAATTCATTATTCAGTAACTGATTTTAGCAGTGCTTGGTTTGAAAATGTAAATGGGAAATTTATTCGCCAACAGGCTAAGTTGGTAAAGAATAAGCTGAATTTAAAAGTGGCTTAAACTTTTTAACTTCTCTCCAAAGCCCCCCTAATCACCCCATAAGGCTCATCCGTAACTACAAAAATTTCATTGTGATTAGGCAAATTAAACGGCTCCAAATTCACCAATAAATGATGCTTATTCGGCATGTCAATATCAATTTTTTGCACTTGTTCAACCGTTTCTAAAACCTGTTTACCCATGGCATAAAGGGTATGTTGAACGGATAAACTTTTATGATTAGCAAAAGCAGATAACAATGTAGATTGAATAGTTTTTCTTAGCGTCACAAAATCTAAATCAGTACCAACATAATGCCAATGGGCAGCCAAATTAGTAGCAAAAATGCGATCTTCCGTATCTTTCAAAGTGGTAAATTCATCTCGCTTAAAATTGGAAAAACCAGAATCGGTAGTTTTTAAAATCAATAAATCACTTATGCCAGATTGAACAGTTGTTTTATCTGCGGTCATCTCAATTACGGCAGTCCATTTTTCGTTACCCGCTCGTTGATAAGCCTTCGGATGTGGTTTGCCATCATCCATAATTTGCGCCCATTGTTTTTGCAAGAGTTCAATACGTACTTTATGAATTTGCGGATTCCCATCCAAAAAATGCTTCGCTAAATGCAAGCCAAAATCTTCAATAGTTTGTAATGGATGATCTTTTGCCAAAGCATACACCGTATTTTTCTGAGTATCGGTGGGCAATACATTCGAGTTGTCACCATCGGTATGTGCCTCTTCAAATGCCCCTTCAAAAAGTGTACAAATGTCCACTTCCTTAATTTCATGCCAATTGGCGTGCTTGTTTAACTTCATGACCCGAACGGCAGATTTTCCATAACTAGTACTCGATAATTGTATGTTCACTTTTCTTTTTTATTTTTGAAAGGTATAGATACAAAATTTTTATGTCTTTAAAAATTCTTTACAGTAAACGTGTGTTGGTTAATGAAAAACTGCAAGAAGCATCATTGCTTATAAATGATGGAATCATAGAAGAGGTTTTGCCAGAAAAAAAACAATTACCTGAACGGGAATTTATCGACTATGGCAATTTGGTGATTTTCCCTGGCGTGATAGATGCCCATATACACATCAACGAACCAGGACGAATAGATTGGGAAGGTTTTGACACCGCAACCAAAGCCGCTGCCGCCGGTGGAATAAGCACTTTGGTAGATATGCCGCTCAATTCAAGCCCGGTAACGACTAATGCCTTGGCTTTTCAACAAAAATTAGCCGCAAGTGAAGGCAAACGACACGTGCATTGTGGTTTTTGGGGAGGCTTGATTCCTCAAAATGCTCACGATTTATCTGAGATATTAACCTCCGGTGTGTTGGGCATAAAAGCATTTTTAACCCATTCTGGCATCGATGAATTTCCAAATGTAACCGAAGATGACTTGCATAAAGCCATGCCTCAAATAGCCGAAAGGCAAATGCCCTTATTGGTGCATGCCGAAATTGATCGTCCACACAAAGGCATACAGCTACATCAACTATTTCCAAAAAGTTTTAAAAATTTTGTAGCGGCTCGTCCAACCGAATGGGAAAATGAAGCGGTTCGTTTAATGATTAAACTTTGCGAAAAATATAACTGTCCGGTTCACATTGTTCATCTTTCTTCTACCGATGTTTTGCAAGATATTAAAGAAGCCAAAGAAGCAGGTTTGCCTTTAACAGTGGAGACATGCCCCCATTATTTATTTTTTGATTCAGATACGATTCCTGATAGAGATACGAGATTTAAATGCACGCCACCGATAAGAAATAAAGCCAACAATGAAAAACTATGGGAAGCACTTCAATTGGGTTTGATTGATTTTGTTGCAAGCGACCACTCACCAGCACCTGCCAATTTAAAAGAAGCCAACAGTGGAAATTTGCTGAAAGCTTGGGGCGGTATTATTGGTGGTCAACTCTTACTTTCTGCCACATGGACGAAAGCAAAAAAAAGAGGAATTGAATTACCACAATTAGCAAAATGGCTCAGCGAAAAACCAGCTCAATTTATCGGCTATGCTAATTCAAAAGGAAAAATTGAAAAAGGCTATGATGCCGATTTAGTCGTATGGAATCCTGAGGCGATTTTTAACCTAACGGAAAAGATGCTATTTCATAAACATACTTTTAGTCCTTATATTGGCGAAGAATTGTTGGGTAAAATAGAAGTCACCTATTGTAAAGGAAAAATCGTTTTCGCAAAAGGTGAAATCCAACAACAAAAACATGGAGAAATAGTATTAAGACAATGAAAGAACCATTAGAAATTCCGTCGTTTTGTGCAATGACCGATTTAGCAGCCGAGCGATTGGGCGGAAAAGTATTGTACGCCACCGACGATTTTTTTGCAGCAAAAGAAAACCTCATCAAACCCGGACGTGGCATTTTTATTGAAGACAAATATACCGATCGCGGAAAATGGATGGACGGTTGGGAGTCAAGACGAAAACGCACACCCGGGCACGATTGGTGCATCATTCAATTAGCCACTACCGGCATGCTTCATGGAGTAGATATCGATACCAACCATTTTCTTGGTAACCATCCACCCTTTGCCTCTATCGAAGCCTGTAAAATAGACGATGGCGATATCAATGAACTACAAAACAACCAAGCCATATGGACTGAAATATTAAGCAAATCACCGCTCAATGCAGGCAGCCAAAATTTTTACAACATTCAATCTAAAGATAAATGGACGCATCTAAAATTACACATTTACCCCGATGGAGGCGTAGCGCGACTTAAAGTATATGGAGAAGTAAGTAAAGATTGGAACAGGCAATCCAACAATGAGTTAATTGATCTCGCCGCTGCCATTAATGGAGGCAAAGCCATCTCTTGTAATGATATGTTTTTCAGTTCAAAAGACAACATTAACATGCCCGGCAGAGGCATTAATATGGGCGACGGTTGGGAAACCAAACGCAATCGCAATCCAGAAAATAGAGACTGGCTTATTTTAAAATTGGCGCATCGCGGAACCATTGAAAAAGTGCTGATTGATACTTGCCATTTTAAAGGCAACTATCCCGATAGTTTTACCTTAGACGGTTTAGATGTGGATGATGAAACCAAAGTTACCGACCAATCGACCTGGCAAGCCATTATACCGAAAACCAAATTAGAAGCGGATTGTATACACGAAGTTGAAAACGAAATTGCGAGAGATAAATCATTTACACATGTGAGGTTGAATATTTTTCCAGATGGAGGGGTTAGCCGAATGCGGTTGTTTGGGAGAATTAGCTTAAGAAAATTTTCATGAATATTTCTGTAAAATTTTATATGATAATTTTTGTAATATTATTTTCAGCTTGTTCTATTTTAAATAAAAAGCATAGTACAATAACCCAATCACTTTCTTGGAAAAACATCCCTGTATTTCAACAATTCCTATCACCCTGGAATGAAAAACCGTTTGGAAAAACCACCTTTCAATATCAAAATGATTCCAACTGGTTTTATTTTTTGTTTAATGTAACAGATAAGGATATTCAATTGAGTAATGCCAGCTCAAACAACCAATTAAATGTTTTGCAATCCGATAGAGTGGAATTGTTTTTTGCCAAAGATAGCCTAATGAAACCATATTATACCTTTGAAATGGATGCCGCCAACCGCTTGTTTGATGCCCGTTGCGCCATCTTAACCAACAGCAATAATAACCATAATGAGGTAAAACAAATAAATAGCGATTGGCAAATTGATCAGAACGATTTGCAGTTTAAAGCCACCAGAATAAAGAATGGTTATAAAATTGAAGGAAGAATAGCAATGACCTTTTTAAAAGAAAAACAGTTAATCAAGCATAACCAACTTTGGTGTGGTATACAGCGTGCAGACTACAACGCAAATAAACCCGTTCAATGGATATGCGCAAAAGACCCCAAAACCAAAAAACCTGATTTTCATAATTGGGGTGTTTTTGTTGAATTGACGATAACATATAATAAATAATTTTATGACAAAGTTTAATTTTTGAAGCAAAAGAATAGCAACTCGTGGAAACACCTGTCCCGCTGTCCGTTCAAATGCTATGGCTAAGCACCATTACCTGCTGCACTTTAGTGCTGTTGGCTTGGAAATTCTATCTAAGTGTCTTTCGGCATATTGAATGTCAATTATTTATACATTAAAAAATCAGAATTCATTATTCGTTAATCGATATTCGTTATTCATTAAATAGTCAACCAAAAAATATCGAATATCGAACACCGAACACCCAATTTTGAATGACGAATTT
>CALHDG010000048.1 GCA_938023075.1 uncultured Chitinophagales bacterium | reverse complement strand
CAGATGCTATGGAGGTAAATGCTAAAGTTTTTTTTAAAGAACTTACCCATTTATATCAAGTTGCTTTATTACATTTTTATAAAGATGAAACCAGTACGGTTTGGATAAATGGAGCGATTGAATTTTTAAAGCAACATTATTTTAATGCTTACGATAGTAGCATTGTTTTTGGCAGAGAGGCAGTTGAACGGACGATGGGCTGGGTGTTTTGAATGTTAATAAAGTGGTTTTGAAGAAAACAATCAGGCTTGGGCGTTATAGCCTGATTGTTAGATAAAAATGTTACCAACAGACGAGACTCCAATAGCATTTGAATTCTCAAAAAATACGTTAACAAAAGTATAGTTGATAACTTATTTCAAAAATGTAGATTTAGATGAAATCAAATGAACCGAAACAGCATCAAAAAGTAAAAAAGGTGCATTCTGAGGATTGGAAACGAGAAAATATAACTTAATTCGAATTTGAACATCAATCAACAATTCGGAAAATCAATTTCAATTGACATAATTGAACGCATAAGAATATCGATTTTTGTTTTCAGCTAATCGTAAATTTGACATCATATTTGCATTCAATTAGTTTGAATGTCAGTTAAATGGTTTTTTTGCTGGATTTTTAATGTTGCTGTGCTTTTGGCACTGCAGGCGCAAGTTGTGGAGAAAAATGAAATATCTGTTGGCTTGGGTTATGCCAATAATATTTTCGATAGCCCTAAAGATGATATTTTTAAAGCTGACTTAATACGAATTGATTATTTTCAGTTTATTAAAAATGATTTTGAATTTTCAAAAAAAATAAAAGCGAGCAAACATCACCTAAACTTGCAAACAACATGGTACGCTTACAGTAATTACAAGGTACTTAACAACAATAAGGTTAAATTACAATATACGTTAAAAAGGCGTTTCCATAAAAAACTAAAAGCACACCTAAAAGTCATATATTTTAAAAATAAAGCCTACCGAACCAATATTTTAGGTGAACGCTTAAGACTTGCTAATCACTATCAAACTTTTAGTGTTAGTCCTCAATTATATTATACTTTCAACAAACAAAACAAAGTTAAATTCACCTATACGTATGTTCCCTATTTTTACTTTATGGATAATACAGATTATAATTATCATAAAAATAAAATAAATGCAGCAATTGATGTACAGCTAAAACATTTGGGATACACTAAAAAGAAGCTAAAGTTTTCAGTTGATATAGACAATCGAAAATATCTATATAAAATTAGTAAAAACCGTTTAGGAAAACGGTTGGATGAATCTCCCTTTTGGAATTGGACCTATTACTCGGCTTCTGTTGACTTTTTTGAAGAGATAGACCATCAGCGAACTATGCAACTGACCTATCATATCACATGGAAAAAGGACAACTTTGAAGGCTATTATAACTACTTGCAGCATAATCTATTATTTGATTATAGCTATGATTTTAATGATTCGAATGCTTTAACTTTTACCGCAGATATTGGCTTAAGAAAATTTGAACATCGCATTTTATCTAATGAGCGGAATTTACGTTATTTCTATCCGGAGGTAAGTTTACAATACAGCCGCATCATAAAGAAAAAATTGTCGTTTACAACAACACTGCAAAGGCTTGGTCGACAAGTGAATATTGAAGATTTTCAAACTTTAAGCAGAAGCAATTACAATAACTTGTTTATAGAAGCTCAGATCAGTTATAATTTCACTAAAAAAAATTAATCGGTCTTTACTTCAAGTAGCAATTCATCAAAATAGCTGCGCTTATTTAGTTTAGAAAGTAGCCACACTTTATAGTTGATATTTTCATTATTACCCGGTTCAAAGGGTGGAGAATTGGCGATAAATTGTTGAAGTTTAGGTAATACTTTTTTGTTTTCAAATGGATTGGGATATTTGGAAAGCACATCCAACAAGTTTAGAAAAGATTTCACTCGTTCAAAATTGGGTTTACTTAATGAGGTTCTGAATTTTCGTTTAATTTCTTTTATCCGGTAAATCAAATAATTGTAATCGTTGTTTTCATAATACATAATTAAATCTACTACGTTTACCGACATTTTTAATTCAGGTGAAAGTGTTTTATACAATTTTGGCTTTAGTAATTCATTTAAATGCTGATTGGCTTTTTTATAGTTATTTAGTGAATAGTAAATAATAAAGAAATTTTGATTTAGAAATAAATTGTAATAGTCAAGATTAACCGTTTTGGGTTGACTTTCAATAAAAACTAGTACTTCTAAAGATTTTTTTAAATCCCCTAAAAAATAAGTTGAAATAAATTTGCTTTGAAAATATGTCCAGATAAATTTATTATAATGTAGTTTGTTAAAAGCTATTAGGTCTTTCATTAGTGTTTCCGTTACTATCTCTACTTTTTGAAATTTTTTCAATTTTAAAAGAGAGTTGATTAACCAAACTTGCATAACAATTTTGTGGTTATGATTGGTTTTTTTAAATATTTTCAGTTTCTCAAATTCAGCAAGTTTATTTTCCAGGTATATTTCTAATGAATTGAAATCTCCTTTTTGTAATAAAATATTTCTTACAGTTTTTTGTAATTGAAGTTGAATGTTGTGGTTGTTTTTTATTAGATGCACATTTTCCAATTTACTCTTGATTTTTTCTAATTCATCTATAATAGAAATTCCTGTTCCTTCAAAATTAGTTTGTTGTAAGCGCCAACCAATTTCAGTAGTTAAATATTCTATTTTTTCATTTTCTTGTATCTTTACTAAAGTTTCTTTTTTTAAATTCAAGTATCTAGGTAATTCAATTTCATTGAATGCAATACTTAAATCTATAATTTCACTGTAAATTATGTATGATAAAAACAAAAAGTCGTTACCAATCGCTTTTTTTTCCGCTTTTTTTAGTATTTTATAAGCTAAACTATATTCCGCTTTATAAGTAAATATCTGAGCTAAGGTTAGGTAGTTTTTAATTAATATATTTTCATCTTTATTATAGTTTAATAAAATCAAGCTTTTGTAAATACTTTCAATCATTCTGCTTTTTAATTGATAAAAGGCATTCTTTTTAAGCATTGGGAAAACATTGGCACGTATATCATTATCTGATTTATTCCCAAGTTTATAGCTATCCAATAATTTACCTATAAGTAAGCCGGAACTCTTTACTTGATATTGTTTTAAAAAAAGTTTAAAACTTCTTAGCTCTTCCTTATTTAAAGCTTCTACTAACTCCATTCTGCGATTTTGAACGCATAAGATAATAAATTTTTAACTTACTATAAAATTTAATTATGAGGCAACTTTGAATGCATATAGAAGTACTAATAAGTGTATAAAATTAATAACTAAATAAAATTGAACATGAAATTAACAAAAATACTTACTTGCCTTTCTTTTATTGGCGTTTTGCTAAATGTTGTCTCTTATGCTCAAATTGCGTCAGAGGAACAAATAGATTTATCTATCAATAATATTATTTTTCCCGATACAGTCCAAATTGGAGAAACAGTGGTTTTAGAGGGCTTTATAAAAAATGAAAGCGACATAGTTTTTGAAAGTAATATTTTACTCAATTATGATATTGAAGATACCGAGCCGGAAGATTACGATGAAGACGATGAAGTGGATGAAGAAGAATTATTAGAAAATGTACAACTATATCCTGGAGAAAGTATTGCTTTTAGCAGAAGTATACTAATCAATTCCGCAAGATTTATCTCTAACACGCAGGGTGTGGTTATTATTTGGCCTGAAACAAATCGTATTATAGATTCTAACACCGCCAATAACTACGGTGTAAAGCAAGTATTTGTTAAAGATGCGCCAATAAACTTAAGCGATGAGGAAGAAGAGGATGATGATGAGGAAGAAGAGGATGATGAGGAAGAAGAGGATGAAGAAGAAGAAGAAGAAGAAGATGAGGAAGAAGAAGAGTTGGAAAGAGACGGTGAGGAGGATGAAAATGAAGAAGACAACGATGATGAAAATGAAGAAGAAGAAGAAGAAGACGATGAAAAAAATAATAGAAATAACCTTGAGGTAATAAAAGATAAAAATATAATAGAAATACAGCCTCAAAAAGCAGGGAAAAACAATCGCATATTGGCTGACTTGAACTCAGCAGAAATTGATATCATTCAACAAAATAGACAGCTAAAAATAAACATCAATAATCAGGATATGGAAGTCTTAAATTTCAGTTTGTACACCTTCAATGGGCATTTATTGTTTACAGGTAAAGCGTATGAATATTTGATCCGGCAAAAAATGGACCTCTTGCCTGTAATAAGTGTGGTGAATTACCGGTTGAAATCTTCACCAAATAAAGTAAACACCTTTACAAAAAGTATCATACTAAAATAGTTTGAACGCATAAGAAATGATTGATCTTTAAAAAATAATAGAACAAAAACGATCCATATTTGCAGTAATTAAAATTGTTAATCAAATGAATGGATATATCAAAATAGTTCTACTAGACGAGACTGGAAAGATAACCAATTCATCATTGTGCACTGCTGATGGCAATCTATTATTTAACGAAAAGAAGTTGGATAAGTCTCCACTTATAGTTCAAAAAATATTGCAGGTAATAAAACGTAATTCACAACAAAAAATTTTAGCATGATAGATCAAGTAAAACAAACCGTTATCTGCAAGTCAGTTACTGAATTTAACTTAAACCCTTCAAAAATAAATGCTTATCTCCCTCAAGCTGGTGATGTGGCATTTTTTGAAGTAATAGAATTAGGCAAACATACACGGCTACAAATGACGGATGGGAAAAACCACCGCATTTTACCGGGCGATGTATTTATGGCAACTTTTGGCAACCGCTATGCAACTGCTCAATTAGAAGGTAAAATTCCAGAAAAAATTTGTGATGAATATCATATATTAGGACAAGGCGGCGTGGTTGGTATTATGAACTCAATTCACCGGCGTTATGAACACAAGGGACCTACCCGGGTTCGCTTAATTGCATATGCTACCAACCAAAATGGAGAGGTAATTAACACCAAATATTATGGCAAACCAACAATTGAATTTACAGGCATTACTCAAAATAATGTAGAAATTACTTTATCAATAGGTGGTTCTATGGATAGCGGAAAAACCACTACAGCCGGTTATGTTTGCAGGGGCTATGCACTTGCTGGTAAAAAAGTTGCTTTTATAAAATTAACCGGTACTGTATATACAAAAGATACCGATTTTGCAGCCGATTGCGGAGCGCATTATTCTACTGATTTTTCGAGCATGGGTTTTCCATCTACCTATTTATGCGATTTGCCTGAATTGCTAAATTTATATCAAGGCTTATTAGCAGAAGTTCACAAAAATTGCAGACCCCATAAAATTGTAATAGAAATTGCGGATGGTTTACTACAAAGAGAAACGGCTATGTTGTTAAAATCTGAAAAATTTATGCGTACCATTAACCGCATTATTTATTCGGATAGCAGTAGTACCGGTATTTTGCATGGGTTGCAAATATTAAAAGATTTTGACCTGAAACCATTTGCCTTGTGTGGCAGTTTTACTGCATCGCCTATGTTGATTGATGAAGTGAATTCAATGACCAACATACCTGTAGTTACCCTAGAAGATTTAATTGAAACTAAGGAATGGATGCATGAAAATAATCCAATAATTGAGGCAAAAAGAATTTCTATGGCAGTTTAATTAAATAGTTAAATGAGTAAATATCATTTTCTAATTGATTTTATACAAAAAAACCGTTGGTTGCTTGGCAAAGCTGTTCTTCTGGGCTTCTTTTCCAGCATACTAACGGTTTTAATTCCGGTTTCAATTGGTAAATATTATGAGCTTGTTTTTGATTTCAATAGCTATCGCTCAAAAATTTTTGATTTTCTTCCCTTTCATGCAACAAAAGATGTGCTTAGTTTTTTATACTTCTTTTTAGTATTGGTAATCCTCAAAACTGGCTGCTTGTTGGGGGATAAAATTTATATTGGAGTTATTAAAGAAAGGCTGGCGTTCGATTTGCGAAACCGGCTTTTCTTTGCTCAACTCCATTTGCCTTTAACTACTTACGAGCAAAAGGGTATTGGCAAATATTTATTGCGCTTTAGTGGAGACTTAGTTAGTATACAAAGTTATTTAACTAAAGGGCTTATCCGGTTTAGTATTGATGCAGTATTGGTGCTGATAATTTTTGCAGTTTTTTATGTAATGAATTGGCGAATAGGATTGGCTATTTCTATAGTATTTGTTGGGGCTATTTTTATATTAATTTTATTGAATACCAGGCTATCTAAAGCCACTCGAAAAAAGAGAAATGCAAAATCGGGTTTACTGTCTTTTGTAAACACGCGTTTACGAACCATAAGCTCAATTAAACTCCTAAACAGGTATCAACCCGAAAATCTAAAATTTCTAAACAAATCTCGTTTTCTGCATATATATGGTATTTCATACCAAAAAATTACAGCCGGCATTCGTACAATAATCCCCGCGATGATGTATTTGATGCTGGCTGTGGTTTTGTTTACCGTTTATTATTTAAAAGAAAATGCTATAGAAACCGATGCAGGTAGTTTGTTGGTTATGGTGCTTCTTTTAGTTACGTTGTTGCCTGTTTTTAACAGGTTACTACGAGTAAATATTGTTTGGGAATTAGGCAGTATTTCATTTGAAAAATTGCTAAGTATTATTAATGAAGGTGATGCCATGCGAAACTCAAAACCTACTCCTTTTGTATTTCAGCATGGCATCCTTTCAATTGAAAATTTAAGCTATCACTACCAAAACAAACCGTCGCTTTTTGAAAACCTAAACTTGCTTATAAAAAATAATAACCTTACTTTAATTAGTGGCAAAGCGGGTAGTGGCAAAACTACTTTGTTAAAATTGATGTGTGGCATGTACAAACCTCAAGTTGGTAGTGTTTTAATTGATGGTCAATGCAGCGATCAGGTAAATGCCAAATCATTGATGAAAAAGATAGCCGTTGTTTCGGATGAAATGCCTTTGTTGGGTAAAACCGTATTCGAAGCCATATCTTACAGTAGAAACAAACTTAAAAAACCAAAGGCAGGCAAAATTTTAAATGAACTGCAAAAACATCATAAACAGCAATTATTATTAGATGACCGGATTGGAGATTTAGGTTGCTGCCTTTCAAAAGGAGAAAAGAAACTATTGATTATTGCCAGAGCTTTATTAACCAATAAGCCAATATTGCTACTGGATGAACCCTTTGAAGCAATTGATGAATTAACTAAACTTCAACTATGCAAACAACTTAACCAACTAAGCAAAAAGCGAACGATTGTAATTTTCAGTAAATTGAAAGATTGCAGGCTGCTAAATGTGCAGTATTCCATCCGTTTGCATCAAATGGACGCTTTTAATATGATAAACAATAAATCACTGTTATCCAATAAACTCATCAGGCTTGCACTTGAAATGTAATTTTTAAAATGTGATTTAGTCCATAAAATCATGCGATTTATATTTAATAGCAGACCGTTTCATTTGAAAAATGATCATAACAAACGAAATCTATTTTTTCTATTTTTATCTCTTTTGTTAATCGTATTTTCATGCAAAACTCCAAAGTTGCCTATACCGAACAGTCAAACCAATCAAGTCGAAATTGTTTTTGGTGGAGATATTGATTTTGGAGACCGGTATCACTTACATAAGAACAATATAGTATCTAATTGTGTTTTACAAGAAAAAGGCTATGCTAATAGCTTTGCGATAGTAAAGCCTTTGCTAAAATCAGCAGAATTACTTGTCGCCAATTTAGAAACACCCATATCAGGTCAAATAAAAAATAACCGGCTCCAAAATTTGAAGAACTATTTGCATTGGTGTAAAGCAGAAGAAGCTATTGCCGTATTAGCTGACCTTGATTTTGATTATCTGAGTCTTGGCAACAATCATTCATTAGATCAGGGAGTAGAAGGAATGGAAACAACTTTTAAACTTCTTTCAACAGTAAACATTGAATATTTTGGAGCCGGGAAAAACGAATTAGAAGCTTCAAAACCCATAGTAATCAAAAATAAATTGTTAAGAAATATTTATTTGACAGGCGGTTTTGAATATAGAGAAAAGTATAAAACAACCTATCGTTTTTATGCAGAAGAAAAAAAGGCAGGAGTTAATGAATGGACTGTTGAAAACGCGAAACTTCAAATTCGTGGAATAAAAAAATTGGATTCAACAGCCATAATAATAGCTTTTCCACATTGGGGAGCCAATTATAAATGGAAGCATAAAGACCAAGAACTATTGGCTGAACAATTAATTGAGGCTGGTGCTGATTTGATAGTTGGCCATGGGGCACATAAATTTCAAGAGATAGAAAAGAAAAGCGGACGATGGATATTTTATAATTTAGGGAATTTAGTCATGAATTCAACAGGCAGGTATAAAAAACAAAATGCCTTGCCATACAGCATGATCCTAAAGTTAAATATTATTGAGACAAACTCAGGTATACAATTGCAATCAAAAATCTATCCAATATTGAGCAACAACAAAACAACCAACTATCAGCCTCATTTCGTATCAAAAAAAGAAATGGACTTAATAAAATTGACCCTAGTTGAAAAAACACCCTATTTAGAAAAGGAGTTAACAATCAGCAAAGATAAATTTGGCTATTATTTTAATATGAAATTAGATTAACTGGTAAATAAGCAAAGCATAAAAGAACAATTTATTCTAACTGCTTTTAAAAGTTTTGAACATACATTTTAACATTTATAAATAGATTACATTTGCTTTTTTTATAACTTTGCAGTGAACATAATTAAATTTATATACAAATGAAAATCAGTAAATTATTACTTACTTTTATCATCCTTATCATTTTTACAAAAACTAATGTTTGGGCACAGGGCAGCTACTACAATACAGTAGAAAGTCAGGTAGCAAACGGTTTAGATTGCATGCCTTTAAAACAAGCCTTGCACGATTTAATTGATGGGCATACAGTGCGTGACTATTTTGCAGATCTCACTCCTTTTATTTGCACCTATGATGTAAATGCCAATGGAACTATTATTGATCGCTATAAAGGCACTTCATATTCTTGCTCGGGTAACAGCTTGCCAAGTGCTATAAATAGAGAACATGTTTTACCCAAATCGTGGTGGGGCGGAAGCACTTCGGTAACCCAATATTCCGATTTTCACAACCTCTTTCCATCCGATGCGGTAACCAATTCTGATAAAAGTGCTTATCCGCTTGGTTTGGTGAGTACATCTATAAATGGAAATTATCCTTATGCCACTTTTCCTATGACCAATATTGGTTTAGATGGACAACCATGCACCAACATCAATAACGGAACTACTTTTGATGATTTTGTTTTTGAACCGGACAATGGCTACAAAGGCGATTTTGCTCGAGTATTTTTATATATGGCGGTGCGTTATCAAGATGAAATCATAAATCAAAACTGGAAAAATGTAAACTCACAAACAGCTAGTGTTTTCAGTAATGATATTTTAACTATTTATGAACCCTGCTTGTTAAGTATGCTATTGCAATGGCATAATCAAGATGCGCCAAGCGCTTTAGAAATTGCCCGAAACAATGCCATTGCTTTATCAACTCACCAAGGTAATCGAAATCCATTTATCGACCATCCGGAATATGCATCCCTTATTTGGGAAAGCCCTTGCGCAACCACCACAGCTTGTGCTATTGAACAATTGAATGCTTGTGATTTTACTTCGGTACCGGTTATTACAAATAACGGCACACAACCAACCTGGCTTTGCAATGCCGATGGCTCGTACACCATTAATGCTTATACTGCCGGAAATAATGCCAGTGAACAATGGTTAATTTATGGTCCGGTTAATTTAAGCAACGCTACTTTAGCCAATTTGGTTTTAGATATTGATGAAAACTATACAGGCCCTGATTTAGAATTTTTATGGAACGCCACTTCTAATAATCCGGCCGATCCTAATTGGAATTTAGTAACCACTGCTGGCAATTCGGATGTTTTTGGTTTGAACATTAACTACGCAGCCGCAACGGGCAACGCTTCTGTTTATATTGGTATCAGATATACAGCAACAGGTGCATCAGGTGGTACGCATTCGTTTATTTTATCAAATATAAGTCTAGAAACTGATAATTGTTGTGCCGGCGTAGATCTGAATATTAGTTTTGATGGTTTTCCTGCTCAAACCAGTTGGTCAATTGTTGATGCAAATAATATGGTAGTGGCTTCCAGTAATTCTTATAGCGGACAACCTACGTATTCAAACCTAACAGAAAGTACTTGTTTGCCCGATGGCTGCTATACGTTGCAAATGAATGATGCCTTAAATAATGGGATGTGTCCATTTCAAAGTAGTGCGGTTGGTGTATCTACCTTTATTACACCGGGTACTTTAATTTCACCGGGCTCCATTGTGGGTACTTTAAGTTTGGTGGCCACACCGGGTTTATGTGGTAATTACAATTTAACCGATGCCAATGGAACAGTTTTAGTTTCTGGTGGGGGTGCTTTTGGTGCTTCGCAAAGTCAGAACTTTTGTATTAATAATGGGCTTGCTCCAAAGTTAGCACCGCTTAAAACCAATCCAATTCTAACTGTAAGTCCAGGCATCGCTAAGGAGTCTATTCAAGTATCTTACCAAAGCAGTGCTTTTGAATTGGCTACACTTTTCATAACCGACATTAACGGAAAAGTTTATTTAACTGAAGCGCTTACACAAGTTCCTCAAAAGCTAAACGTAAGCAATTTACCTAAAGGGATGTACTTGGTTCAGGTATATAACCAAACTGGAAGTGCTTCGCAAAAATTTATAAAGCAATAAAGTGACAAGTTTAAAATCAATCTGATACTTTCAAATGAATGCATAATGTTGCACTATAATTTAGGATTTTAATTAGGGAACATTAAAACTAAGTTTGTGCAACATTTTTTTATTTCAGATTTGAAGCAGTGATTTTTTTGTAAGAAAAACAATGTTGTAGATTGCTTGTTAAAATCAACTCAATTGCAAATAGTGCAGAATAACAAAGACACAAATTTTGTTATCTTTGAGAAGTTACAAATTACATTAAAATTGAATGAAATTAACAGCAGAAGAACTTTATAAAAAATTTGTTGAAGATTATAAATTAATAGGCGAAACAGGTAGTATTAAATTTACAGTTAAAGATTTAAGCATAGTAGTCAAAACGAAAGACACCGTATGCCTTGCCATACAGCATGATCCTAAAGTTAAATATTATTGAGACAAACTCAGCTATACAATTGGAATCAAAAATTTATCCAATATTGAGCAACAACAAAACAACCAACTATCAGCCTCATTTCGTATCAAAAAAAGAAATGGACTTAATAAAATTGACCCTAGTTGAAAAAACGCCTTATTTAGAAAAGGAGTTAACAATCGGCAAAGACAAATTTGGCTATTACTTTAATATGGAATTAGATTAACTGTTAAATAAGCAAAGCACAGAACAATAATTTATTCTAACTGCTTTTAAAAGTTTTGAACTTGTTACTTGAACACAGCAATTAATTAATGAAGAATATGAGTTAACAAAACTTAGACCTGCTCGTTCTATGGAAAGAATTTTCTTTTTTCCTTATATTGGAGATAGATTTGACTTATGGAATAAAGAAAATAAAATATATTCTTTTTTTAATGAAAAAATCCATTGGGGCTACAGCTCTTTCATAACCTACAATCCACAAAAAGATAGTAGAAACATAATGGAATATGATGGATGGATTTATGAAAATTTAAGTTTTGATAAATTGTTTGACATTGTTAAAGATGTAAAAACAATAGAGGAAGTAGAAAATATAAAATACTATGTTGAATACGATGTGTATTTTTTAAATGATGTAAATGATGAAACCATAGTGGAAGGCAATTCAATAGAAATTGTAGATACGTTAATTACTAAATACGGACACGAAATAGAAAATTCTTTTTATCCTATTGATAAAAGTTTATAGGAATAAATTCAATGTCCAATAAACTAAAACAACCGCTCCAAAACCGCCAAAGACTTTAACTGCCCAAAGTTTTCAATATGCACTGTATAATATTGAATTAACAGGTGGAGCAAATCTTTGCGTTGAATTTTGCTTAGGGGTAATTCCAACCTATCCTCAACTTTTGTGGATAAAAATTGATGCAATAAAGCAGAATCCACTAGATTAAGTTGATGGATATTTAAAATATGTCCTTCTACAAACTGCCCTTGTTGTATACTAAAATACGCTTTTTTCTCGCTCCAATTATTTAATGGGGCAAAGCCTAATTGCTGACTAAATGCAAGCAAAAACAAACACAAATAATTGCTTAGCCGAATCTTGGTGGCATCTAACTCCACTAAACTTTCATACAAAAATTGAAATTTTGCGGGATTGCTTTCTTCCTCTCGTATGGTTTTATTTAAAATTTCATTAATAAACAATGCCATCGCTCTTTTTATTGGGTGAAAGGGAATTTGCCGGTATAAAAAAGCCCATTGCATCTCTTTAATCCGTTTAATGTTTTGATTTTCTCTAAAATAAACTACCAATTGCAATAAACTCAAGGCTTGTAAATAAGCTGCTTTATTTTTGGCTTTTTTAGCAAAAATGGAATTGACAATATAAGTTTGTAAGCCCAATTTTTCGGTATATATCACCACAATGGCACTAGTTTCTCTAAAGCGAGTTGTTTTTAAAACGATACCTTTGGTTTGATGCAGCACTTTGCAAGCAAAGCTACTAAGTAATTATGAATTGTCAATCAATAAGAATTATCAATTAAATCATACCCAAAAATAAATTAATAGAAAGTTTAATGAATTTAATCTGCCATAATAGCGTTATATCTCTTTTGCGACCTTTACAAAACCCCCACTCTTTACTAAAGTTATTTTAAAATTGAATTATAACTAAATAAATTCATGATTTTTTGGACGATTGTTTTTGTCGCTTGTTTGGTATTACTAATTAAATGCTCCGATTTTTTTGTTGATTCCAGCTTAATAATAGGTAAATCTTTAGGGATACCCCAACATATTGTTGGTATTACTTTGGTTGCCTTGGGTACCTCAATGCCTGAATTAGCCTCATCGGTAGTATCGGTATTAACTGATAAAAGTGAGTTAGTTATGGCAACAGTGGTGGGTTCTAATACATCAAATATTTTTTTAGTATTGGGTTTAACGGCAGTTTTTGTGCGTAAAATAGATATAACCATAAGCGAGCTAAAAGGTGTTTTACCCTTTTTAATTTTATCTACTATTTGGATAATTATTGGATGTTTTGATGGCTCATTTGGTCGAATTGATGCTTGTATTGCCCTTGTTTTAATGGTCGTTTTTTTAGGATATTGCGTTCGTTCAGGTATGATTGATGATATGGAAGGCGAGGTTGATGCGAATATCAATATATCAAAACAATGGCTTATTTTTTTTATAAGTATTGTTGGTATTAGCTTATCAGCAACCTATTTAATTAAATCTTTAGAAGAAATTTCTATTATCTTAAAAATTGGAGGAGACATTATCGCCTTAAGTGCTTTGGCACTTGGTACTTCATTGCCCGAGTTAGCAGTAACGGTCAATGCAGCCAAAAAAGGTAAACAATCCGTTGCGGTGGGTAATATAGTAGGCTCTAACATTTTTAATTCATTAATGATTGTGGGGATTCCAGCTTTAATACAACCGCTTACTATAACTGAAAATATTACCCATTTTAGCATACCCGTTATGGTAGTTGCCACTATGCTCTTTTTATTTTTTATTATAGATAGTAAAATTACTTTTAAAGAAGGCATTGTTTTGGTATTAGGTTATTTAATTTTTATTGGATGGTTGTTTACTAAAGGTGGGTAAAATGAGCAATGTGGTTCAACTACCATTTTAATGGGAACAATTTTATGTTACAATATAAGGTAAGCTGGACTAATTCCCCTTCAAATGTTGAAGAGCCTGTGCCGATACATCGGTAGGTATGCTTTTTCGAAAGAAAAAGGTCGGGGTAGTTTAAAAACTGATAAAAGCCTCCTCAATAGATTTGTAGTAAAACCAGCAATGTTTGAATTCTGTTCAATCCAAATCAAACAACGCCACCAAATCCAACTTAAAATCTGGAAATAATACGGAACAAACCGTTTTATCTTCAGGAGTAAATGTTTTACTGCCCACATATTTACCATCATCATTTAAGCAATATATCAATAACCATTCTTCGGTAGGGTGGACTAACCAATATTCCTTAACGCCTTCCCGTTCGTATAAATTATACTTAACTTTTTTATCCCGGTTTGGGTTGTTGGGCGATAAGATTTCAATAATTAAATCCGGTGCGCCATTTACGCCTCTGTTTTCAATTTTAGATAAATCACAAATAATACATAAATCCGGTTGCACCACAGTATTGGTTTTACTGCCATCTTTTTTTGGAAAACGCACATCAAAAGGGGCGGCAAATACCTTGCATTTTTTATTTCTAAAAAATCCGTACCAATTATAAGTTAAGTTGGCACTCACTTCTTGATGCTTTGTATTCGGACCCGGAAATAAATGATACACCTTTCCATCAATCAATTCTACCCGATCAGCAAATTGCCATGTATAATATTCATCATAGGTATACAACTTGTCAAAATCAAGCTGATTGATATTAGAAATTACCGGTTGGTTCGATTGAATTGCTGTCATCATTTTCAAATATCGGCAATTTTAGTTGGATTTGCAAGTGATTGGCTTTAATCCAAATCAAACAAAGCAACCAAATCCAACTTAAAATCTGGAAACAATACTGAATGAACCGTTTTATCTTCTGGGGTAAATGTTTTACTGCCCACGTATTTGCCAGCATCATTTAAGCAATATATCAATAACCATTCTTCGGTAGGGTGGACTAACCAATATTCCTTAACACCTTCCCGTTCGTATAAATTGTACTTATCTTTTTTATCCCGGTTGGGGTTGTTAGGCGATAGGATTTCAATAATCAAATCGGGTGCGCCATTTACACCTCTGTTTTCAATTTTAGATAAATCACAAATAATACATAAATCCGGTTGCACCACAGTATTGGTTTTACTACCATCTTTTTTTGGAAAACGCACATCAAAAGGTGCGGCAAATATTTTGCATTTTTTTCCATTTAGAAAATTATACCATAACCCAGATAAAGTCATACTTACTTCTTGATGTTTTCTATTAGGAGCTGGAAATAAATGATACACCTTTCCATCAATCAATTCTACCCGGTCATCAAATTGCCAAGTATAATATTCATCATAAGTATACAACTTATCAAAATCAAGTTGCTTGATATTAGAAATTACCGGTTGGTTCGATTGAATTGCTGTCATCATTTTCAAATATCGGCAATTTTAGGTGAATTTGCAAGTATAGCTTTCAGATAGCCTTCACGGAATATTTTTTGTATTTTTGTGATGTAGCAAAAAAAGCATCTGTTTGAATTTCTAATTAATTATCAATTGTATCTTTCAAAACAATCAATCGTCTTATAAAAAATAATACAATAACTAATAGAAATATAAAAATGTCAATAGAACAATTTAAAGCAACAATAGAACAAGGCTATCAAAGCGAAGGTCAATTTTTTGAGATGGGCGCGGCTATGTTTGATGGTGAACCAGTTACGGGTTTACATGTTAAAATTCCTTTAAAAACGATGAACCGCCACGGCTTAATTGCCGGTGCTACGGGTACAGGTAAAACCAAAACTTTACAGGTAATTAGTGAGCAGTTATCTAATGCAGGTGTACCCGTTTTATTAATGGACATAAAGGGTGATTTAAGTGGTTTAGCTAAAGCTGCCAAACCAAATGAAAAGTTAAATGAGCGGCACGATAAAATTGGTTTGCCATATGAAGCCAAAGGTTTTCCGGTCGAGTTGTTGACTTTATCAGAAGAAAGTGGAGCCAAGTTAAGAGCAACGGTTACCGAGTTTGGTCCGGTGTTGTTTTCTAAAATATTAGATTTATCAGATGCCCAGCAAGGGGTAGTTGCCATCATATTTAAGTATTGTGATGATAACAAACTGCCGTTAATTGATTTGAAAGATTTTAAAAAGATGCTCAACTATATCACCAATGAAGGGGCAGATAAAATTGAAGAATTATATGGAAAAGTATCTACTGCTTCTACCGGTTCTATTTTAAGAAAAATAATTGAGTTAGAAAGCCAAGGAGCCGAGAAATTTTTTGGAGAACTGTCTTTTGACCCGCAAGATTTATTGCATATAAATGAGGAAGGACAAGCACAAGTTTCGGTTTTGCGTTTAGTAGATATTCAAGATAAGCCGAAGTTGTTTAGTACTTTTATGTTGAGTTTGTTGGCAGAAATTTACGCTACTTTTCCAGAAGAAGGCGATGCCGAAAAACCAAAATTGGCAATTTTTATTGATGAAGCGCATCTAATTTTCGATAAAGCATCCGATGCTTTATTAGACCAAATTGAAGCCATTGTAAAGTTGATTCGTTCAAAAGGAGTCGGGTTGTTTTTCGTAACTCAAAACCCTATGGATGTGCCCGATGCCATTTTAGGTCAGTTGGGTTTAAAAGTTCAACATGCTTTAAGAGCCTTCACTGCAAAAGATAGAAAAGCCATCAAACTAACGGCGGAAAACTATCCGATATCAGACTTTTACAAAACGGATGAAGTACTCACCACTTTGGGTATTGGAGAGGCTTTGGTAACGGCATTAAGCGAAAAAGGAATTCCTACGCCTTTAGCAGTAACCTATATGCGGGCACCTCAATCGCGAATGGATGTATTATCGAAAGGGGAGATTATGGATTTGGTAGATAATTCAAAAATTGTAGAAAAGTATAATGAAGAGATTGATAGAGAAAGTGCCTTTGAAATGCTGACAGCTAAAATTGAAGAAGCTCAATCTGAGGAGCATCAGCAAACCTTAAAATCTCAAAAAGAAAAAGGAGAAGAAGAAACTAAAGAAAGCCGTGAAAAAAGAAAACCGGCTGAAGCCGAAGAAGGCTCTTTTGTAGAAGAACTTTCAAAAAACACGATGGTTCGTCAAATGGGTAGAACCTTGTTAAGAGAAGTTTCAAGAGGTTTGTTGGGAGCTTTGGGTGTAAGAACGCCTCGTCGCAGAAGACGTATGTTTTAATGCTTATTAATTCTAATATTTTTAAGATAAAAATTGTAAATTTGGTTTAGTTTGAAAAGAGCTAAGCCAAATTTTTATGGTATTTGTTGATGTAAAAAATGATGTAGCTTTCCGTAAAATATTCGGAAATGAAAAGAAGACGGTAATTATTATCTCTTTTTTAAACGCCATTTTAAAGTTGGAAGGCGAACGAAAAATTGAATCGGTCAGTTTTGTGAATCCCTATCAGTTTCCTCGTATTGCCGGTGAAAAAGCCTCTATAATTGATGTGTTGGCAAAAGATGAAAGAGGCAGGCAGTTTGTAGTAGAAATGCAAATGACCAGCATGGAAGGTTTTGATAAACGGGTACAATATTATACTTGTAAAGAATATTCAACCCAAATTGAAACGGGCGATGATTACGAAATACTAAAACCTACTTATTTTGTGGGTATTTTAGACTTCCCTTATTTCGATAGTCCAGAATATTTATCCAATCATATTATTTTAAATGGTAAAACGTATGAGCATGCATTAAAAGACATCAGTTTTGCTTTTATTGAGTTGAAAAAATTTCATCTTACCAAAGAAGCATTAAAAACCTTAGTAGAAAAGTGGATTTTCTTTATAAAACATGCCGATGAATTAGAAGTAATACCCGAACACGTAGATGATGAAGGTTTACACCAAGCCTACAAAGATGCCGCTGCTCATAATTGGACGAGAGATGAACTACGCTCCTACGATAAGTTTTTAATGGCAGAACAAGATGCAAGAGGCAGATTGGCATTTGCGATTAATGAAAGTATACGTAAAGTTGTTAAACGTTGCCTAACTAAAGGTATGTCGGTAGAGTTAATTGCTGAAAGAGTGGACCTTTCTTTAGATGAAGTACAACAAATCATAAATAAAATAAAAGATAAAGAGAAATAATTTCTTCACTAATTATGCTAATAGTTACAGGTGCTGCGGGCTTTATTGGAAGTTGTATGATCAAAAAGCTCAATAATGAACAGTTTGATGATATTCTTGCCGTAGACGATTTCAGTAGAAAAGAAAAAAACAAAAATCTACTAAACAAAAAATATAGAGGCAGGTTAGAAAGAGATAAGCTGTTCAATTGGTTGCCAGATAATGCAAAATCGGTAAGCGGAATTATTCATTTGGGAGCGCGTACCGACACCACCGAACAAAATTGGCAAATTTTTGAAGAACTCAATATTGATTATTCAAAAGCATTGTGGAATTTTTGTACTCAACACCAATTACCCTTCATTTATGCTTCTTCGGCGGCAACTTATGGTGATGGAAAGTTCGGCTTTGTTGATAGTCATGAAATTGTAGGTCAATTAAAACCCTTAAATCCTTACGGAAAATCAAAAAATGACTTTGATAAATGGGCTTTACAAGAAGCCGCCAACAGTAAACAACCTCCTTTTTGGGCAGGCTTGAAGTTTTTTAATGTGTATGGACCCAACGAATATCATAAAGGTAGGATGGCTTCGGTAGTTTTTCATACTTTTAATAAAGTAAAAGCTGAGGGTAAAATGAGGCTATTTAAATCGTACAAACCTGAGTATGCCGATGGCGACCAATTGAGAGATTTCATTTATGTAAAAGATGTAGTGGACATTTGTTGGTATATGCTAAATGCCCAACCAAGTAATGGATTATATAATGTGGGTACTGGTATTGCAAGAAGTTTTAAAGACTTGGCTACCAACACTTTTAATGCAATGAACCGGGTACCACAAATAGAATACATTGAAATACCGGAAGACATCAGAAACTTTTACCAATATTTTACCGAAGCAAAAACTAAAAAATTAGTTACTTCGGGTTATAATTTCCATCTAAATACATTAGAAGATGGTATTTATGACTATGTTACTAATTATTTAAATTTGAATGCTTACTGGTAATATGCTATTTTTTCAGCAAGTATTCGTAAATTGTGCCTTCCCAAACTATAAGTTTAAAAAATTAGTATTTCATCAACAAATAGATAGCTGAATTTATATATGCTATTGTCAAAACAAATAAATATATACAAAATATGAAAAGATATTTTCTAATCCCTATCATAATTTTATGGTGGATTTTTGGAGCGTGGTATTGGACTTGCATTGAGAAAGGCTTATGTGAACGTAAGACAGAAACCGTTCAACCGGCAGTAGAAAAGAAAATTGAAAATCCATTAGTAATTACAGCGGAAGGTTTAAACTTAAGAAGTAATGATAATCTTCGATTTAATACAGGTGGTATCAGTCCCGAAGTACCCAGTGTGGTAGACAACCGTTTTGGCGAGTTAAAATCTTATTTAGATCGAAATCCGAATAAAGAGTTAACCTTAACCGGTTTATATACCAATGCCGATTTGAAGCCAGCCAGTTTTGCCAATTTAGGATTGGGCAGAGCATCTAAAGTTAAAGAAGTTTTAATCAGAAAAGGCATTAACGCCAACAGAATTGTAACCAAAGCGGCAGTAAGAAACAATTTAATTGTTGATGCCGATAAGGTGATTGGCGGAGTTAATTTTGCAATTGGCAACAAGGCAGTTGCTGCCAAGCCAAAACCTGCAGTTACAACCAAACCTACTGTTCCAACTAAACCTGCAGCACCAACCAAACCGGCTGTAAAAGAAACGCCTTTAGTAATTTCAGGGGCTGGTTTAAATTTAAGAAACGAACAGAATTTGAGGTTTCCGGTTAAGAAATCTCAACCGCAAATACCGCCTAAAGTCAATCAAACTTTTAATCAGTTAAGTCAGTTTTTAAAGAAAAATACAGATAAGCAAGTAACTGTTACCGGTTTATATGAAAGAACTGACCCAAAACCAGCAAATAAAAGATTTGCCAATTTGGGTTTAGAAAGAGCAGAACAACTAAAACAAACCTTAACCAAAAAAGGTATTAAGGCAGATCAAATTGCAACAAAAGCTTTATTAAGAAATAATTTACAAGTAATTGATAATAAAGTAATTGGCGGAGCCACTTTTGTAGTAAGCAATAAACCTAAGGCGGCCGCACCTAAAAAGCCGGGCGTACAAGAAAAAGCCTTAGACTTTTCGAAAGCTACGGCAGATAATTTCAAGAAAGGACAACGCATTGAGTTGAAAAATGTGCAATTTGCTTCGGGTTCTGCCAATTTGAAAAATACCTCTTTTGCTGATCTGAATAAGCTAATTAACATCTTAAACAAAAACAAAAACATTAAAATTGAAGTTGGTGGACACACAGACAATGTTGGTGATTTGGCTTTAAACAACAAGCTATCGCAACAAAGAGCAACCAGTGTAGTAACTTATTTAACAGGAAAAGGTATTGCTAAAAATCGCTTGACTTCTAAAGGTTACGGACCTGCAAAACCGGTTGCGCCTAACACTTCAATTGCCGGCAGGCAAGCCAACAGAAGGGTAGAGGTAACGGTGAATTAATATTAATACAAACCAATTAAATAATAAATAAAATAGATATAGTATAATGATGATAACATATTTAACCGCATTTTTTGGACTCGCTTTAGCAACTTTTTTAGGATGGTTATTGGCTTGGTGGTCAAGAGGAGATAAAATAGAGTATTGGCAAGGCTTATTTGAACAAAAAGAAATGGATTATAATACTTTAGATGCTGATTATCATACAACCAACAAAAAAGTAAAAGGCTTAGAGCAAGATGTACGATCGTACAATGCTAAAATTGCGCCTTTAAACGATGAGATTTCAGCATTAAAAAGTGATGTAAACAATCGCGATGAAATAATTGCCAATTTTAAAGAACAAGATTGGGAAACCCGCTACAACTCAGTGAAGTTTGATGCGGATAAAAGAGCCGATGAATTGGTAAAATTGCGTGCCAATATCGATCCATTAAACAACGAAATTGCACAACTCAAAAAGAAGAATGATACTTCTGTGGCTTCTATACAAGATTTAAAAAATCAATTGGAAGAATGGCGCAAGAAATATGATAATGTAACACCTGATTTAAAATCTGCGAAAGATGAAGCTGGAGAATTGAAAATTAAAATGGTTAGTAAAGATTCTTATATAGAAGAGTTGAAAGCCAAAGTAAATGCTGCCAATGAAGCAAGTACCGCTAATGCCGATTTGCAAAATCAGTTTAATGCATTACAAGCTAACTTCAATGCTATACAACCAGAAAGAGATCAGTATAAAACCAAAGCAGGCGAGTTAGAAACGCAGATGGCGGAGTTAAAAAATAAGACTAGCAACCTTGAAAGTACTAATGGAGACTTGTTAAAACAATTAGAAGAAGCGAAGGCAAAAGCGAATTCTAGCAATGGTGCAATTACGCAAGAGTTAGAGCAGCTTAGAGCAGCTAAACAAAAGTTGACCGATGATTTAAATCAATGTAACAACCAAAGTAATACCTTACGTAGCGAATTAGAATCGGCAAAAGCAAGTGTTGCCAATGCTCCTTCGTCCGATCAATTGGCTGGTTTACAAGCAGAAAAAGGTAGATTAGCGCAAGAATTAGCATCCGTAACCGCTAAAGTTGCTAGTGCTCCGTCAGGCGATGAGTTAGCTCGTTTACAAGCGGATAATCAAAGCTTGAAAGCCGAGTTAGAAGCCTTGAAAGCCAAAGCGGCAGCAGCTCCTCCACCTCCGCCAGCACCAACTCACGTTGAACCGGAATTAGATGAAGAAGATGCAAAAGATGAAACCTTGGTGCGAATTAGAGAGAAAGCCAAAAACATTGATTTTGGTAGATTAGGTGTGGCTTCGAGAGCAGAAAAAGATGATTTGAAAGAGATTAAAGGTATTGGACCTTATATTGAAAAGAAGCTAAACGCTTTGGGAATTTATCGTTTTGAGCAGATATCTCGTTTTAACGATGAAGATATTGACAAAGTGAATGATGCCATTGAGTTTTTTCCCGGCAGAGTAAGAAGAGATGATTGGAAGGGGCAAGCTGGCGAGTTGAAAAATAAATAATATTCATATTAGATATTTTATTAAAACCGGGAGCTTGCTTCCGGTTTTTTTATGTATTCGAAATTACCTTGTGATAAAATTGAATGGTTTGATCAACCATATGGTTAAAACTAAATTTTTCTTGCAAATCTTTTCTTGCTTTTCGAATTAATTGTTGAGCGTTAGTTTTATGATCTATTAATGCTACAATTTCTTGATATAAGATATTGAGATCATAAGGAGGAATCAAAATTCCATTTTTTTGATGTTCAATAATTTCATTACACGCCGGCACATCAAATGAAATAACCGGCGTTTGTGCATCAAAACTTTCGAGAATAACTAAACCAAATCCCTCCGAAGCAGACAAACATAATGATACATCAGACTGACTAATTAAATCGAACACATCTGACCGAAAACCAAGAAAATGAACTTGCTTCTCAACTTTTAAGTCAATTGCCATTTGCTCCAACTTAGTTTTAATTGTTCCATTACCGGCAATTAATAAACAAATGTCTGTTTCGTATTGTTCAATTAATCGCGGCATAATTTTTAAAATAAAACGATGTCCTTTTAAATCAATTAATCTGCCAACCATAATTAGTTGATGCTTGGCAAAATGTTTTTTATTTATAGATGGCACTCCATCATTTTTTGAAATAATGCCATGATAAATCACATCTAATTTTTCTTTTTTACAGATATTGAGCTCAACAAAAAGCCGCTTTAAGGCTTCACTTACACAAAATGAACGGTCAATAAATTTTTCTGCCAACCAACTTACCCAATAGAATCGATCGTATCTCTTTTTGATATTGATAAAGCCAATCTCATTAGCATAAGATTCATCATAGCTGTGTTTGGTACTGACTAATTTAAAAGATGAGTTGAAAAAGAATTTAACTAAACCACACCATAAATCTGCATGCGGTAAATGACTATGAACTATATCGTATTGATTTTTTTTGATAATTTCGTGTATGTCTTTTAAGAGCCGGTAACTTAAATTCCGTTTAATTTCTAACTGATGAAAGGGAATCCCTTGCTCTTCAACAGGCTTTACGAAGTCTTTAATTTCTTTCTGATAACGCGTTTCATAAATAATTAATAATTCCACCTCTATGCCTTTTTCCTTTAGTTTAGGTATTATTTTTAACAGATAATTTTCTGAACCGGCAAACCCTTTTGCCTTTTGAACCATTAATATTTTCATCGGAGCTATCGAAACGCTTCAAATATACCATTTGTGATTTAGATTCTGGATTTTGAGATTTATAATTTCGGTTAATTAATTTGAATTTTGGAATGTAAGATTTTAATACTTAATTGCAGGTTTATATTTTACCATTGACGGAACAACGCTTACATAAAATAGAACAAGTTTTGCTTAAACGGCAAGCTCATTTGGGTATAGTAACTGAAAATGTTCACGACCCACATAACATTTTCGCTTGTATGCGTACTTGCGATTCAGTCGGTATTCAAGATGTCCATATTATTCAAACCGCTATGAAAACAAGCAAAGGGTGGGGGAGCAAAAGTTCATCTAGTGCCAATAAATGGTTGAGCATCCATCATTATAATGAGGTTTCAACATGTTTTGAAGCACTCCGAAAAACCTATGATGTTATTTATTCTACTCACTTAAATACTCAAGCGGTTTCTTTATATGAAGTAGATTTTACAAAGAAAATAGCCGTTGTTTTTGGCAATGAAAAAGATGGAGTCTCTAATGAAGTGTTAGATAATTGTGATGGTAATTTTGTAATTCCGCAAGTAGGGATGATCAGTAGTTTAAACATTTCGGTAGCTTGTGCAATAACCGTTTATGAAGCTTATCGCCAGCGAATAGCTGCCGGTTTTTATGAAAAACAAAATATAAGCAAGTCACAATACGAGGCATTGCTAAAAAAATGGACAGCTTCAAAATATGCACGTAATCAATAAATATTATATTTTTAAGATATTCTAATATGAAATTTTATAGTACCAACCAGAAAGCACCAAGGGCAACTTTAAAAGAAGCCGTTTTAAATGGTTTACCCGCTGATAACGGATTATACATGCCCGAAAAAATTACGCCTTTGTCAGATGAGTTTTTACATAACTTTCCTTTTTATACCTTTAAAAAAATAGCCTTTAAAGTAGCCCGAACCTTATTGCAAAACTCAATTGATCATCAGTTATTAAAACAAGTTACTGATGAAGCCATTAATTTCCCGGCACCAGTTAAACACTTGGGAGATAATTTCTACAGTTTAGAGTTGTTTCACGGACCGTCTTTAGCGTTTAAAGATTATGGTGCCAGGTTTATGGCAAGATTAATGAGCCATTTTGTAAAAGATGAAGAACGAGACTTACACATTTTGGTCGCTACGTCCGGTGATACAGGCGGAGCTGTTGCTATGGGTTTTTATAAAGTGCCAGGCATTAAGGTCACTATTTTATATCCTAAAGGAAAAGTAAGTCATCTGCAAGAATTACAATTAACCACCTTAGGCGAAAATATTACGGCACTCGAAGTAGAGGGCGTTTTTGATGATTGTCAGGCTTTGGTAAAACAAGCTTTTTTAGATACCAAACTGAGAGAACAATTATTGATCTCTTCAGCTAATTCAATTAACATCAGTCGCTTAATACCGCAAATCTTTTATTACTTTGAAGCCATTAAACAAGTTGCAGATTTAAAAAAACCGGTAGTCATGTCAGTACCAAGCGGAAATTTTGGAAACTTAACAGCCGGTATTATTGCCCAAAAGATGGGTTTACCCATTCACCGTTTTATAGCTGCAGTAAACGATAATGATGGATTTTATCGATATTTACAACAGGGCAGTTTTACTCCTAAACCATCGGTACAAACCCTTTCAACCGCTATGGATGTTGGTAACCCGAGTAACTTAGTGCGCATTAATGAAATTTTTAATTTTGATGTTCAATCCATTAAAAATCATATCACTTCATTTACCTATAATAATGCCGATACCAAAAAGGCACTGCAAGAAATTTATGAAAAGTTTAATTATGTAGCTGACCCGCACGGTGCAGTTGGTTATTTGGGTTTGAAAGCGTTTCTTAAGCAACATCCTTCGGCGGTTGGAATTTTTCAAGAGACAGCACATCCCTCAAAATTTATTGATATTGTTGAACCGGCAATCCAACAGAAAGTAGCTATACCAAAAAATTTGAAAAGACTAATGGGTAAGGAGAAACGAGCTATACCGATGAGCATTGAGTATGCTGATTTTAAAAAGTATTTAGAACAATTAATATGAAAGTATGGAGAGATCAGTTTTGGCATATTGTATGGTTAACACTGTTGCTAATTGGTGTTTCCATACTTAGTAAAACAAGCGATTTCTTTAAAGGTGATCTATGGAGTATCAACACTAAAAATTGGTTTCTTCTCGCTATTTTAGTTCCAATTCTCCATCAGATATATGTATTAATTTGTTGGCGAACTCAATTATATTACAAAAGCATATCAAACTTATTTGGTGAAAAAGGCTTCAAATTATACAAAGCGATTTTTACAATATTAATTCTTTTAAGACCGGTTTCCATCAGTTTATTAGCAGTATCTAATACTTTTACTTTCCAATTGAATCCTTTTTTTTCATATGGCTTCTCAGCGGCTTTGTTTATTCCTGTGGTGTATCTTGCCTATTCCTTACGTAAATATTTTGGTTTTAATCGTGCTTTTGGAATTGATCATTTTTACCCGGAAATATATGAAAATAAACCCTTTGTAAATGAAGGCATCTTTAAATATACCAACAATGCCATGTATGTATTCGGTTTCTTTTTACTTTGGATTCCAGGAATTTTGCTACAGTCGAAAGCCGCCTTATTAGCTGCTCTATTTAGCCATTGCTACATTTGGGTACATTATTATTTTACTGAGTTACCGGATATGAAAGAAATTTATGGTGGAACTTAATACGTCATACTGAGATTTATGGAGTGAAGCGGAATAAATGCTCAGTATCTCCCAACTCCTTCAACAAACGTCAGCCTAACCAATAGTCTTTTCAATTTGACAAATTTTGAGCAAATTACTTCATTTAATTCAGCATCTCCTGAGAATAACGATTTTTGTCAAGTGTTATTCGGGTAGTCAGAATTTTACTACATTGGAGGTATAAAAGTAATTTAAATGTTGGGAATAATTGGTGGCATGGGACCGCATGCCGGAAAAAATTTGTTTGATTGTATCTTAAATCATTCGAATGCTTCAAAAGATCAAGACCATTTGCCGGTAGTTTTATGGTCAACCCCACATAAAATTGCAGACCGTAGCGAATTTTTATTAGGTAAAACGGATATTAATCCAGCAGTACAGGTAGCAGAAATTGCTCGACAAATGCAAGCGGTAGGTGTTGAGATAATTGGAATTCCTTGTAATACTTTTCATGCCAAACCTATTTGGGAGGTGTTGTTAAAAACGGTTCAATCACATAAAGAATATAATTTGAAAATATTAAATATGATTAATCTAACGGTTGGATATATTGCAAAAGTATATCCTGAAACTATTGTTGGCATTCTTGGCACTATGGGTACTTATCAATATAATGTTTATGGTGATGCCTTATCAGAAAGACAAATTAATTTTGTAATGCCTAATGAAAACGATCAAATAAAGGTTCATCAATCAGTTTATGATGCCCGCTTTGGAATTAAATCAACCGGCATAATAACAGCAGAAAGTTTGCAAATTGTACACGAACAAATTAAGCAATTAAGCCAACAAGGTGCAGCAGTAATTTTATTAGGATGTACAGAGTTATCATTAATACCAATTGATAATTTACCCAAAGAAAACATTTTTGTAGATCCGGTTGACATATTGGCAAAAGCCATGATTGAGGCTTATCAGTAAACCGTTTTTAAACTATACTTAAGTTATACCATATCGATTGCTTTTTATACTTTTGGGCATGTTTCGTTTTTGGTTAACTTCAATTATATGTTTATGCAGTTCAGTCGCTTTGTCATTACAAGCGCAAACTAAAACCCGGCTTATTCAAGGCTACGTTGGGCAGCATCAGGTAAATTTTTGTGTAATGATGAAGGAGTCGGCTTTGGTTGAAGTAGCACTCTTACAAAAAAATAAAGACCAACTGATAAGTTCTAAAGTAGTGAAGCCCGACCAGAATTTTTGTTATGAAGGGATGTGTGCTATTCAACTTGAATTTGAGCAATTAGCTGCCAATACAACTTATCGTCTTCAAGTATTGGAGGATTCAAAACGGAGAAAAACCGTTGAATTTTCGACAGAGCCTAAAGTAGCAGCCATCAAAGACTTCTCTATAATAACCGGATCGTGCAGTTTTACGCCCTTAGGTTGGCGAAAAATATGGTTTCCTTTTTTAAGCCTAAAAATATATACGCCTATGCAACAAGCCAAGGCAGATTTTATGTTGTGGTTAGGCGATACGGTATATTATATAAATGATGACAATCAAGGCAGAAAAGTACGGCGAAACATTTTGTACAGACAAAGAGAAAAATTGATTCGTTTTTTAGAATCGACTCCGCAAATAGCGATGTGGGATGACCACGATTTCGGACCCAATAATGCGGACGGATCGTACAAACATAAAACTTCTACTTTGCAAGTGTTTAATCAGTTTTGGCCCAATCCTAATTCTGTTGAAGACGATGGCATGTACTTTAAAGTAAGCCGTTATGATGTTGATTTTTTTGTGTTAGATAACCGTTCTTACAGCAATAAACACACGGATGAAGAACCGACTATTTTAGGGATACAGCAAAAAACATGGTTGAAAAATGAGCTTAAAAAATCTAAAGCAAATTTTAAAATTATCTGTTCGGGCAATCAATTTATTCCTGATTATTTATCCGATAAAACCTTTGCCTTATATCCAAAAGAACGTCAGGAGATATTTAACTTTTTGATCGACCATCAAATTGAGGGGGTGTTTTTTTTAACGGGCGACCGGCATCATACCGAAATGTTGAAAAGAAGGATAGAAGGATTATATACCATGTGGGAATATTCAAGTTCACCTGTTACAAGTTGGCCTAATGCCAAATTAAATTCATTGCGCTTCAATAAAAGTCAAAGAATAAAAGGCTCATTGGTTAACCAGCGAAATTTTGGTAAACTAAGTTTTGTAGGTGATTTAACTAATCGAATTTGTATTATTGAAACCTTTAATAAAAATGGCAAATTGAAAGGTAAATTTGAAATTAAAGCTCAAGACTTAAGGTTCAGTAAATAACTAAATTTATTTTTTTCTCATTCCTAAATCAAGTTCAACACAAGTTTTGCAGCATCAGAGTTGTAGTACTACAAATTGTTAAGCTGCTATTTGCTGCCTTGCTTTTAAACGTATCATTCATAGTATAAGCTTGGTGAAATTAATTTATGATTGGTATTATACAGATAACCTAAATGGTAATCTAAAACTTTTTGGATTGAATTTGGTGAACTTCTAGTGGAGCCATAGTTGTAGGCTAAGAAACGATAAAAAAATAAATTTACCATCTGACTTTGTCATTTTCCGATATACTTCCTTGAAAAGCCTCGTCTTAGCCCCACTAAGCCTACGTTTTTCAGCTCGTCTATCAAAAAATGACATTATCAGAGTTGATAAATTTATTTTCTCATCGTTCCTAAGGCGAGTATTTTTAACAAAAAGTTTTGCGCATCATAAAATAGTAACGCACAATATAAACCGAAATTAGTGTTCTATTCTGTACTCAATTTGGCATTAATTCAATATAATTTGGCACAATTTTAGCAATTTATATGGTATAACACCCCCAGCACTAAAAGCAATTCAGCACAAAGTATTTACAAATTAAATAATTAAAATTTAATGATAAAGAAGTTAACCACTATATTGTTGACGGTAGTTTGCCTTCATTTTAGTATGTATAGCCAATTAACCATTAACGAAGTGCTCTCCTCTAATGGAAATACTATTGCGGATGAAACAGGAGAATTTGAAGATTGGATAGAAATTTACAATAACTCTAATGAAGCGATTGATTTAGCCGGCTACTTTATATCTGATGATCAAACTGATTTGACCGTCTATGAAATTTTAGCAACAGAGGCTAATAAAACCACCGTTCCGGCAAATGGCTATTTACTATTGTGGGCAGATAAAGATGTAGAACAAGGTGCAAATCATATAGGTATTAAATTAAGTGCGGGAGAAACTGTGTTACTGACCAATCCTGATGGTAATACCATAGTTGATTCCTTAACCATTCCAACAACTATAGTAAAAGACGAGTCGTACGGAAGTGAGTTGGATGGCATGGCTAATCGAAAATTATTCTCGCAAGCAACACCTTTAGAAACTAATGCAAATTCAAACGATGTAGATATTGAATTTTCGGTAGCTTCAAAATTATTTACGAATACGTTAACGGTTGCTCTTAACAGCGATGGTATTAATGGTAACTTAAAATTTACAACTGATGGTGCTGATCCTACTAACAATGCTCCAAATTATTCAGGAGCTATTAGTATAAGCAATAACACTATTTTAAAAGCAGCTTTCTTTTTTGATAATGGTGATATAAGCAGTGTAGAGACTGAACGCTACGTAAAAATGACGAACGGTATGGCTAATGCCAACTCAAATTTACCCCTTGTTTTAATTGATACCTACGGACAAGCCTTAGATGAGGATAATATGAAAACTACCTTTATGTCTTTAATTGAACCAAACAATGGAGGCAGAGCTTACGGAAGTGACCAAGCTAGTTTTAATGGTAAAGCTGCTATGAAAATTAGAGGTGCTTCTTCTGCAAATTTCCCTAAAAAGCAATGGCGGGTTGAACTGCGAAACGAAGACGATTCTGACAGAAAAGAAGGTTTGCTGGGTATGCCTGCTGATGGAGATTGGGTATTGTACGCTCCAGGAAGATTTGACAGAGCACTAATCAACAATGCCTTAATGTATGAAGTAAGCAACCAATTAGGCTATTATGCACCCCGAACCAGATTTGTTGAAGTGTATTTTAATGATAATGGAGGCGCTTTAAATGATAGCGATTATTGGGGCATCTATATTTTAACGGAAAAAATTGAAGTAAATGATGATAGAGTGGATATAGCAAAATTATCTCCTGATGAAAATGCCGGTGAAGACTTAACCGGTGGATATTTATTTTCATTAGATAGGCAGCCATCTTTTACTACTTCTTATACTAATGAAATGTACAACAGGAACACACCACCCGGTTACCGGATAAGAACTCCGGATATTGATGATATATCAACTACACAATTTGCCTATATTCAAAATGAAATTGAACAATTTGAAAACGCTCTAACTAGCTCAAATTGGTTAGATGAAAATTTGGGTTATAAAAATTACACAGATATCAAATCTTGGGTTGGACCTCATATTATAAGAGCTTTGGCTAAAGAACCAGATGGTTTTTTCTTAAGTCATTATATTATCAAAGATAAAAATGATGTAATAAAAGGTGGTCCCGTTTGGGATTTTGATAGAGCTTTAAATTCGGTAGATAGTCGTTCGCGAAACTATTTCGGATGGGATACCGATTTTCTAAATCAGCCAAGCACGGGTAATGCTCAATATTGGGCAAGTAATTATAAAACAGGTGCTTATTTGAAAGAAATGGTTGATGACCCTTGTTACAAAACCTTATTTTATGATAAATGGTACGATTGGAGAAGCAATAACATTTTAAACACTGCCCAAATGAATGCCTTAATTGATGGCATGGCAGCCTTGCTTATGGAATCTTATCAAAGAGAATTTAACCGTTGGAACAGTGAAGGCTATACTTCAAGATATGGTGATTTTCAAGGGGAGATCAATGCCTTAAAAACATGGTTGAAAAATAGAAGTGAATGGATAGATAGTCAGTTAGTTCAACCAGTAACCTCAAATCCAACTGCAGGTCCGGTTGCTATCGGAAGCACAATTACTTTAAGTAATCCAAACAACTCAGGTACTATATATTATACTTTAGATGGAACAGACCCTAAGCAAAATTGTAGTGGCACATCAGCCTCGGCAATAACATACAATAACCCCATTACTATTAATACAACCGGTTTAACTTTTGTAAATGCCAGAGTAAAACAAGGCAACAATTGGGGAGCTTTAGTTACCCATAGCTTTTATGTTCAGCAAAATTATTCGACCTTAGTAATCAATGAAATTCATTACAATCCGCAAGATGAAATTTTTAATAATAATACCATTGATGGAACAAACTTTGAATTTATTGAGTTGAAAAATACTGGTGCCTCGGCAGTTAATATAGCAGGTGTCAATTTTACTGATGGAGTCGAAACAGATATTCAAAATGTAATTATGATAGCTCCGGGTGGTTTTGCAGTAATTGCCGAAAATACTGAGAATTTTCAACAAAAATATGGATTTACCCCAGATGCAGTTTATACCGGTAAATTATCTGATAAAGGGGAAACCATTGTTTTAACCGATCCATTTGGAAACGTTTTAGATGAAGTAGCCTACGACGATAATGAACCTTGGGATGTAGTTGCAGATGAGGGTTTATATTCACTAGCATTAATTGACGCAGACACTGATAATAATGATGGCACAAACTGGTCAATTCAAAGTTTAAATACTACACCTAAAGCAGAAAATATATTTTGTTTTTCGACAGATACAGACGGAGATGGAGTTTGTGATGATTTAGATCAATGCCCGAATAAAGACGATACGCTTATCGGTACAACTTGTGATGATGGTAATAACTGTACATTAAACGATGTTTATAATACAGCCTGTAATTGCGAAGGTACTTTTGCTGATTCTGATAATGATGGTGTTTGCGATGCCGCTGACACTTGTCCAAACGATGCCTTAGATATATGTAATTTACCAAGCTATTGTTCCACAGGAGGTAATAACATCAACTATGAGTTTATTGGAAGCATTACTGTAGGGGAGCTAACCAATACCTCCGGTGAAAATAACGGCTATGCAGATTTTACGCCAATGAGTGTTTCTCTAACACCAGGTGATTCTTATAACGTAAATTTAGTGCCCGAATTTCAAGGGCAGAGCTATAATGAATATTGGAAAATTTGGATTGACTTAAATCAGGATGGAGACTTTAATGATGGTAACGAAACCTTGTTAGCTCAAAATAGTAACAATGCAATAAGCGGGCAAATAACCATACCCGGCAACGCTACTATAGGCGTCACCAAAATGAGAATATCAATGAATTTTAGTAATTCTCCCTCTCCTTGTGGCAATTTTACTTATGGAGAAGTAGAAGATTATTTGGTCTTTATTTTACCAGACTGCACGGTTGGTGATATTTGTGATGACGGAGATGCATGTACTATTGGAGAAACCTATGATTTAGATTGTAATTGTACGGGGGGCTTACAATTGGATAGTGACAATGATACTGTTTGTGATAGTAATGATACTTGCCCAAATGGTGATGATACTGTTGATACCGATAATGATGGTGTGCCCGATGCGTGCGACAATTGCACTACAACCGGAAACCCTTGCGACGATGGAGATGCCTGTACTAGTAATGATATTATAGATGCGAACTGCCAATGTATTGGAAATTTAATGGATAGTGATAACGATTCCGTTTGCGATAACTTTGATATTTGCGAAGGAAATGATTTACTAGACAGCGACAATGATGGAATTCCTGATGCATGCGATGCCTGCCCAAATGAGGCAAATAATGCTTGTGGATTACCAACCTATTGTGCCGCACAAGGCACCAATACCAATTACGAATACATACAAAAAGTGAGTTTTAAATCTATTGATAACACCTCAGGTAATAATAATGGTTATGGAGACTTTAGCGCGCAATCTACTACAGTTGCCGTTGGAGAATCGGTCGCTTTTAGTTTAACACCGGGTTTTCAAGGTGCTTTATATAACGAGGCATGGTCAATTTGGATTGACTTTAACCGCGATGGAGATTTTCAGGATGCTGGTGAAAATATTTACAACAATACCAGTTCGGGAAATTTATCAGGTAACTTAACTATACCGAATTTAGCCAGTGAAGGAGCAACCGGTATGCGCGTTGCCATGCAATGGAATAATGCTGCTTCTCCCTGCGGTTCATTTCAATTTGGCGAAGTGGAAGACTACACAATTATTATTGGAGGAGGTTTACCCAAATTAGCCGGGCAGTTGGAAAACAGAATAAGCCTTTATCCAAATCCAGCCAGCGAGTTGATTCATATAAATACCAGTAAAATTGAAAACAAGGGGCAAATCAGTACACTTTATCTAGAAGTGTATACATTAGATGGACAATTAGTTTTGAAACAACAAAAAGAATGGCAAGAAACCATTCAACTTAACATTCAGGCTTTGCCAAATAGCAAGCCCTATTTATTGCAAGTACAAACCAAAACTGAGAAAGTGTACTTAGAGAAATTTATAAAGTTGTAGTTCATATATAAATTAGCCAAGGGCAGTTCAATCTATTTTGGGCTGCCTTTTTTTGTATGTGAAATTTAAACATCACTTGATTAAACAATAAAACATACTACAAACAACTTAACATTTACAACCGACTATGCTTTTCTTCACAAATTTTTAAAAAAAACTTTTATTACACGAACCAATAAATATCAAAAACATAAACGTTTATAGTAACAGAATTAAATTTATAATGCTTTGATTATCCTGAAAATAATATACAGATGATTAAACTTATAAGCGTTTTACTAATCAAATTTTGGCATAATAACCAAATAATAAATGTTAATATTTTTTAATAAAAATGAAAGAGGAACTACAAATGAAGTTAAATGCGTTAATAGAGAACAAATTAAAAACACATCAAAACGATGTTCGCAGCATTCTCAAAAACAAATTACTTAGCACCATCAAGGCTGATCTATAAAGAAATTTGTGGGGATAACTGGGTTCATATCCAAAGCCCTTCGCTGTAGAGTGAAGGGCTTTTTTATTACATATTGACTACACCTTGTTAGCCAACTGCCCGCAAGCCGCATCAATATCTTCTCCCCGGCTTTTTCTAACCGTTACCGTTAAATCATTTTTTACAAGCGTATTAATAAAATGGTGTAACCGTTGATTACCCGCTTTTTCAAAAATGGTGCCTTCTACTTTGTTGTATTCAATTATGTTGATTTTAGCCGGCACTTTTCTAACCCACTTCACCAAATCTAAGGCATCTTGTTCAGTATCGTTAAACTCGTTCAGTAAAATATATTCATAGGTTAAATTACTACGCTTATTTTTTTCTTTAAAATGCTTTAAAGCATTAGTTAAAGCCTGCAAACTGTTGTGTTGATTAATCGGCATAATTTCATTACGTTTCACATCGCTCGCAGCGTGCAACGAAAGGGCTAAATTAAATTTTACTTCATCATCAGCTAATTGATTGATCATTTTTGCAATGCCCGCCGTAGAAACCGTAATGCGCCGCGAAGCCATGCCCAAGCCAATCTCATCCGTAATTTTATTGATGCCTTGTAACACATTCTTATAATTCAACAAGGGCTCACCCATGCCCATAAAAACAATATTGGTTAAAGGCATCGCAAACTTTTCTTGAGCAATGGTATTTATCTGTACCACCTGATCATAAATTTCGTGAGCAAATAAATTGCGTTCACGTTTTAAAAAACCGGTAGCACAAAACGCACAACTTAAACTACAACCCACTTGCGAAGAAATACATGCCGTCATTCTTTTATCTGCCGGCACGGGTATTAAAACCCCTTCCACTTTGTTGCCATCACACAATTCAAAACGTAATTTTACGGTGCCATCTTTACTATCTTGCCGGTAATGAATAGATAAAGCCGGTATATCAAAATGCGCTTCAAGGCTGGCTCTAACGGCTATCGGCAAATTCGTCATGGCTTCAAATTGCAAACTACTTTTTTGCCACAGCCATTGATATACTTGTTTTGCCCGAAATGCCGGCTGATTAATTTCTTCAAAAAACAATTGCAAATCTGCCAAACTCAACTGTCGTATATCTTTTTTTGCAGCCACTTTTTTTAATGATTAATTACCAATTATTTGTTATTAAAAAATACTTTTTCTTTTGAAGCGAAAGAGCAAGAGTGTTTAGTAAGGGGCTCCCCGCTATCCGCTCAAATACCATTTTGCCTGCGCTTCAATGCCTCGCTAAAATGGCATAACCGCTACTATCGGGGCTAAACTTCCAAGCTCACCCGGCTTCAATAAGGTGCCAAATATAAAACCATCCAACTAAAACCAATTGAAATTTGAATTTTCATTTTAAGGATTTATTAAATCAAAACTCCAATCCGTAACTAATTACCGGAAAAAAGCTAGAGGAAGGTACTATAACTTCTTCATCTAAAATAGTATCATATTCCCGGTAAACGGCATCGGCACTCGAAAATAAATTTTTGATTTGAAAAGTCCATACACCACTTCTGTTGGCTTTGTTGGTTTGGTAAATAGCCGTTAAATCCAAAACTATCAACCCTTCTTCACGTTGCGAAAAAGCTAAGGACTCATTATAAATACTATTTTGTAGTCGGGCAGACTCACTTAAATTCAAGGGCGTGTAAGGTCTGCCACCAATAGCAGAAAGGCTACCATTAAAACTCAATAAATTTCGTTTACCTTTCTTTTTACCAATACCTATTTCTTTACCCAACAATAATTTTATGTTGTATCCATAATCAAATTCGGTACTCCGCCAAGTACCATCACCACCAAGGTATGTTGAGTTGAGCCACGAAGCATTAATCTGATAATATAAACCCAAGTCGGTAAATCGCTTGAAACTCGCATCTATGCCATAGTTTCTTCCTTTGCCTGCATTATTAACCGGTCTAATATCGTTCAATTCACTTAAATTAAGGGTAGAAAAGGTACCATTAGCTTCAACCGGCACATCGTACAAATGTTGATAATAAGCCTCTATACCTATCAAATGATTACGATGAATAGCACCTTGATAAGCCAACCCTATATGATGCGATTTGGTAGCCAGTAAATTTTGGTTCAGTGTTTCTCCATTAATCGTTTGGTATTGATAGACGGCATATTCTTCTGCCTGACTATGTTTTCCATAGGCAATAGCAATGCTATGTTTAGCAGTTAATTGGTAGCGAATACCCAAACGTGGTTCCATTAAAAACTGCTGACCAATAGACTGATATAAAAAATGTAAACCTGCATTTAGCGTTAAATGCTCGGTTAAGCTATAATTGGTTTGAGCATATAATTTGCTTCTAACCGTGTTTCCTTTAATGTTTTGGTTATTGATTAAGGTATCGTTTTCGTTAAAAATAGTATCATTAGTTTGAAAAAAAGTATACTGATGATGTGTATAATTTGCTGAGGCACCAGATTGAACAGTTAAGCGCGATGAAAAAGGATGTTTAACCGATAAAGCCATCGAAAGTGGAAAACTTTGATACTCATTAATTGACCGGTCAACCTCATTCAAATTATATAACAGAAAAATTTTATTGTCTTGCTGTTGCGTAAAAGCACCTAATATAGAGGCTTTAAACAAACTATTGCTTTTTAACAATTTGCTGTAGGTCGATCCAATACCCATCATTTTTGAATTTAAAATCAATTCGTACCGGTCTAATCCTTCTTCCCATAAAGCAGTATCTCTTTTGGCGGTTCTAATGCGGTCGCTAGCACCGGCAATACTATATACTTTCAAGTTTTCTGTTTCAGATAACGGGAAGTTCAGGTTAACCGAAAAGTCGGTATAAGTGGGCTGAGTAGGGTAGCCAATTAAGCGGGCTAAACCAACCGTAGCATATCTAAAATTAGCCAGGTAAGATGCTTTTTTGCCTTGTTGAATCGGACCTTCTGCCCAGGCATCTAAACCCAAAGTGCCTACCTGAAAGCCAAACTCGTGTTGATGATTATTCCCTTTTCTAAACTTTACATCAAAAATACCGGCGGTTGAGTTACTGTATTCTGCTGGAAATGCTCCGGTAAACAAATCACTATTTGCCAATAACTGAAGGCTAAAAATGGTGAAGGTGCCGCCCGCACTTCCAATTCTGGCAAAATGGGTAGGGTTGGGTAATTCAATTCCATCAAAATAATATTTTAAAGCCCGTGGTGAGTTTCCTCTTATCGAAATAAAATTATCAGAAAAAGAACCGTTACTGTGCACCCCGGCGAGATTAGCAGCAGCCCTTAAAGGATCATCTAAACCACCGGCAAATTTCCGGGCATCTTCCACTTGCAAATTAATAGTGCTTAAAGTGCTCATACTATTGGCACTTTGCCCCTTGTTTTTTTCAGGGATAATGGTTACTTCATTTAAAACTGTAAAACGCTTTTTTAAGTAGATTTCTAAAAAAGTGGATTTGCTACTATTGACTAAAACTGCCGGTTTAATATATGGTTCGAACCTTGCGCTCACAAAGGAGAGGTCATATCTACCCACTTCAATATTGCTAAAAACAAAGTAGCCCGAACTGTTGGTTATGGTACTATCTAAAGGAATGGTTGAGTTGATGATGTAAACACTTATGCCTTCTAATGGCTGGTTATTGACTTGGTCAAAAACAAATCCTTCAAGGTTTTGAACTAAATTTTGCCCCTTTAACCACGTTTTATGACAAAACAAGCATACTATTAACAGAAATATTTTTATCTTCACTAAACTATTTTACGGAATTGTCCAGATGCAAAAATAAGCGTTAAAATGGGTATGAAGGGAATATTTTATGCAGATATAATAAATAATTTTTTGGGCTTTGTTTTATGTAAATTGAATATGGTGACAAATTTGCTCGAATTAGTCAAAATAGCGTTAAACTACTGTTGCAGATTATTTAACCAGTTTGTTATAGTTCCCTTTCTTTTTCACTACCAATACTTAATTTTTTTTAAGTTACTTAAAGGCAGCCGTTTTACATATATTTGCGACTAATGGTGTGCCCAAACTTTATATCGATTAATAGAATAAAATATATTTATATAAATAGAAATTATGAGAAAAGAATCTTTAATATTGATAATCCTTTTTATAGGCTGGTTAATTACTGGTGCATTTATCTGCAAAAAGTACATATGTGGTATTAGTGCGCCAGCAGTGGTTGAAAAAGTAATTCCTGCCGCACCTGTTAAGGCTCCAGTTGCCACGCCACCAGTAACAAAAACCGAACCCTATAAATTAGGAGCTTGGAATATTGCCGATGGGCGATTTAAAGAAACCTCTCCCGATCACTTTAAGTATAACGATTCGAAAACACAGTATTTAACACCTACAGTAGGGTTAAATAAATCTGTAAAAAATACGGCGGACTATCTAAAGAAAAACCCTAATCGAAATTTAGATATAACGGGCTATTATCGTGAACCGGAAAAGAACAATTCTTCCTTACCCAATTTGGGTTTAGCCAGAGCGGATAGAGTAAAAAATTTGATGACGGGCTTAGGGGTTTCTGCCGCTCAAATTAGTACAGCAGGTGTAAAATTGCCCGATGCAAGGTGGTATAAAAATAATGTTATCGATAAAGGGATTGAATTCGGTTTTTCTGAAGTTAAGAAAAACGATCCTCGTGTTGCAGCCATTAAAAACAGACTTTTTGGCAAACCAGTTATCCTTTATTTTGCTACCAACGCCGAAAGCCCAAACTTAAATGCTCAGTTGAGGCAAGATTTTGCAGATTTAAGTTACTATTTAGATCGAGTTTCAAATGCAAAATTAGAAATTGGTGGGCATACAGATAATAGGGGAGATCGGGCATATAATGTCAACTTATCAAAAGAAAGGGCTGAATTTGCTGCAGACTACCTAACCAGTAAAGGTGGTATAGCTAAAAACCGAATGGTTTCTCAAGGTTATGGACCCGATAAACCGGCAGGATCAAATGACACACCAGAAGGTAGACAAAAAAATAGACGAGTTGAAGTAATTTTAAAATAATAAATAAATAAAGATAAATAATGATAGTTTTTGGATTTATAGTTAATTGGCTTTGTTGGTTGTTTCCCTTGCTTTTTGCCTTGGGTGCTGCAGGTTTGGCTTGGTTATTAGGGCGCATTTTAGGCAGATCGGGTTTGTTTGCTTTAGAAGGTGAATTAGAAAACGAGCGAAATAGATTTACCAGTTTACAAACAGATTATGATGGAAAAGCCAATGAATACAATGCCCTTTTTAATAATTATGGGGTTATAGAAAGAGAGCGGAACGATTTAAACAACAATTTGAACGATTGGAAATTAAAATATGATAACCGCGATAAAGAATTTTTAGCCTTCAAAACCAAGTATGATACCGATGTAAAGGATTGGAAAGGAAAGTTTGAAACAAGGAATAAAGATTATGACGGACTTCAATTGAAGTTTAAAGACTTAGATGGAAAGTACAATAAAGATGTGAAGGATTGGAAAGTAAAGTATGATGCCAAAAATAAAGATTATGACGGTCTTCAAGTAAAGTTTAAAGACTTAGACGGCAGGTACAATAAAGATGTGAATGATTGGAAAGTTAAGTATGATAACAAGCACAAAGAATATGAAGGCATCAATCAGAAATATGTTGATTTAGAAGGCAGGTACAATACCGATGTGAATGATTGGAAAGTTAAGTACGAGAACAAGCATAAAGAATATGAGGGCATCAATCAGAAATATGTTGATTTAGAAGGCAGATACAATACCGATGTGAATGATTGGAAAGTTAAGTACGATAACAAGCACAAAGATTATGAAGGAATCAACCTTCAGTTCACTGATTTACAAGGTAAATACAATACAGATGTAAATAACTGGAAAGTTAAGTACGATAACAAGCATAAAGAATATGAAGGAATCAACCTTCAGTTCACTGATTTACAAGGTAAATACAATACAGATGTAAATAACTGGAAAGTTAAGTACGATAACAAGCATAAAGAATATGAAGGAATCAATCAGAAATACGCTGATTTAGAGGGGCGATATAATACAGATATCAATAACTGGAAAGTTAAGTACGATAACAAGCATAAAGAATATGAAGGAATCAATCAGAAATACGCTGATTTAGAAGGTCGATATAATACAGACGTGAATGACTGGAAAGTTAAGTACGATAACAAGCATAAGGATTATGAAGGAGCCAACCTTCAGTTCACTGATTTACAAGGTAAATACAATACAGATGTAAATAACTGGAAAGTTAAGTACGATAACAAGCATAAAGATTATGAAGGAGCCAATCTTCAGTTTACAAATTTACAAGGTAAATACAATACCGATGTAAATGATTGGAAAACTAAATACGAAGATTTACTTGCCAGATTAAAAGGCTTTGAAACGCAACTTCAAGAGAAAAATAATGTTATCAACAACTGGACGGTGAAGTTTAACGCTTTAGAAAAAAGCCTTCAGGAAAAAGATGCAGAAATTAATAACCACAGACAAAGTGCTGTTGATTGGAAAGCCAAACACGATGCTTTACTTAGACAACAAGAAGAAAAAATTAAGGAAAAAGATACCATTATTCTTAATTGGAATAACAAATTTAAGCAGTTAGAGTCAACTGGGTCTGATAAAGACAATCAAATAATTGGTTTCCAAAATAAATTAAAAGATATTGAAACCAACTATAACGCAGCGGCGAAGAAGAAAAATGAGCTTTTAGAAGAAAAGGATAAGCAAATTGGTGAGTTAAAAGGTAGGTATACACAGTTAGAAGCGAAGAGTATAGAAAAGGATAATCAAATCAAAAACTTAACTCAAAAAATTACTATACTTGAAGGTGAAGTAACTAAGTTGGAGACCAGCATCAACAAGGCAGGAACCGAAAAAAATAATGAAATAGTTGTATTGACCAACAAATACAATGCCTTAGAAAAGAGTATAGATGATAAGGATGAAAAATTAGGTACTTTACAAAATAAAGTAAATGATTGGAGTAATAAATACAATACCTTAAATACTACGAAGATTAAACTTGAAAAAGATAAACAAGAGGAGTTAAATGATTTAGCTCAAAAGCTAAAATCTCTTGAAGCTAAGTATAATCAATTGATTCCTAGCCATCAAAATACAGTAAAAGAAAAAGATTCGGCAATTTTAGATTTGAAAAATAAATACCGGGTGCTAGAAACTAATTTTGCTGGTAAAGATAAAGAGATCAACATCTTAAAATCTAACATAGGTAGTTGGGAGAACAAAGCGAAGCAACTTCAAATAGAATTGGATAAGAAACCGAAGGAAGTGATTAAAGAAGTTGAAGTAGTAAAAACGGTTACCGATGAAAAAGCATTAAATGCACTGCAAGCAAAATTTGATGCACTTCAAAAAAACAATAACTACTTAGAAGTAGAACTGAAGAAAAAACCGAAAGAGGTTGAAGTAGTAAAAACGGTTACCGATGAAAAAGCATTAAATGCCTTAAAGGCAAAATTTGATGCACTTCAAAAGAACAATAAATACTTAGAAGCGGAATTAAAGAAAAAGCCGAAAGAAGTTGAAGTAATTAAAGAGATAGTTAAAGAAATTGAAGTAATTAAAGAAGTTCCGGTTGAAATTATTAAAGAAGTTGAAGTAGTTAAATCATTTGATATGGAGACACTTCAACAGATGATGATGCAGGCTGGAACGGTAGAAGTTTCTAAAACTGTAGTTGGGGAGAAGCGGGTAGTTGGTAAGGCTAAAACGGTGAAGCAAAAAGCCACTACAAAATCGAAACCTGCCGCTAAAAAGTCAATTGCAAAAACAAAACCGGCAGCGAAGAAAGCAGTAAAAAAGGCGAAAAAAGATGATTTAAAAAAGATTGAAGGTATTGGACCGAAAATTGCCGGTTTATTGAACAAGGCTGATATTATTACATTTAAAGACTTAGCAAAAGCTAAGGTGAGTACTTTAAAAAAGATTTTAAATGATGCTGGACCGAGATATCAAATGCATGATCCTTCAACTTGGGCGAAGCAATCTGCGCTTGCAAGAGATGATAAGTGGGATGAGTTAGCGAAATTGCAGGATAGTCTTAAAGGTGGAAGAAAAGCATAAATTTTAATTTTCATAATTTTATTAATTAAGGTTACTTATTCAAGTAGCCTTTTTTTATGCCTTCATCTTATTGAAAAGTTAAAATGAAATTTAGTCTTAAAAGACTAAATTTTTGTTGTACTTTTGTCTTATTAAGCAATGCAAACTAAACTTAGAATTCTTAACAAGGCAATTCGACTCTTTAATCAAAAAGGTTTTTATGCCTATACCCTTTCTGATATTGCCTTACAATGTGATATGAGCAGAGGTAATCTTGCCTATCATTTTAAAAATAAATATAAAATTTTAGAAGAGGTAGCTAACTGCATGCTTCAGGATATTGCCGAAATTCAAAAGGATCGAAAAAACTATCCGGCATTTTCTAACTTAAGCTTAGATGTGCATACTTGTGGAGTGCTCCAAAAAAAATATCCCTTTGTATTTAGAGATATGTCGGTTTTAGAACACGCTACTATTAAAAAGGTAATGAAAGATTGGACGGCAAAAACCATTAACAATAATATTGAAGCTTTTGCTTTTGCTGTAGAAATAGGCAATATGAAGGAAGAACAATTTGAGGGCTTGTATTATCAGCTTGCGGTTAATGCCTGGTTAATTACCTATTATTGGGTAGCTCAAAAAGTGGTGAGGAAGGTTGCTAAAATAGAAGAAGCAGAAAAAATGATATGGAGTACTATTTTACCTCATTTTACTGCAAAAGGCATTACGGCATTTGAAGCATTTTATGGGGAAGAGTACCTGAATAATATAGGTGTTCCATCTGAAAACTATATACACAAAAGGCATCGAACACTCTTATTTTAAATAATAAAAATATATAATAATATGCATCAACAATATTTTAGTGAAGAACATTTGATTTTTAGAGATGGATTAAAAAGCTTTTTACAAAAAGAAGTAGTTCCTCATATTGATGAATGGGAAAGAGTAGGAACAATACCGCGTGATATTTGGATGAAGTTTGGTGAGATGGGCTATTTCGGAATAAAATATCCGGAAGCTTATGGAGGCTTAGAATTAGATATTTTTTATACCGTTATTTTATTAGAAGAACTTCAAAAAGTTAACTCTGGAGGTTTTGCTGCAGCCATTTGGGCACACGTTTATTTGGCAATGACTCACTTAAACGCCGAAGGTAGCGAAGCCATCAAACAAAAATATTTATCTAAAAGTATTACCGGAGAAATGATTGGCTGTCTTTGTATTTCAGAACCTTTTGGTGGCTCTGATGTAGGTGCGATGAGAACAACTGCTGTATTGGATGGAGATGAATACGTTATTAATGGTTCTAAAACATTTATCACCAATGGTGTTTATTCCGATTATTTGGTAGTTATTGCTAAAATGAATACAGCCTCTAACCCAAAAAATATGGGTGTTTTTTTAATTGATAGAGAAACTGCCGGTGTAAGTGCGACCAAGTTAGATAAGTTAGGCTGGCGCGCTTCCGATACTGGCGAAATTGCTTTTGACAATGTTAGAATTCCGAAAAGCCACCTAATGGGTGAAGAAAACAAAGGCTTTTATTATGTAATGCAACACTTTGCATTAGAACGGTTGATTATGGGTATTAATGCACACGCCCGGTCAGAATATGCTATTGAGTATACCTTACAATATATGTCGGAGCGAACGGCTTTCGGTAAAACAATTGACCGTTTTCAGGCACTTCGCCACCGTATAGCAGAAATGGCAACCGAGGTAGAAATGATTAAAACATTTAATTATCAGGTTGCTCAACAGCTAGAACAAGGCACTTATGTTGTGAAACAAGCTTGTATGTCAAAATTGCAAAGTACCAAAGTTGCCGATCAGGTTATTTACAATTGCCTTCAATTTTTGGGTGGTTACGGCTATATGGAAGAATATCCATTGGCACGTTTATCACGCGATAGCCGCTTAGGACCTATTGGTGGCGGCACCTCAGAAATCTTAAAAGAAGTAATTGCTAAGATGATTATTGATAAGAAGGAGTACAAGGCGAAAGTGTAGAATGCATCATTCTATTGAGTAAAAATATTTTATCTATTAAAAATTATTCACTAATACAGGCATTTTTTCAAAAATTACTGTACTTTTGTTTTGATTAATAGAATAAAACTGCAATCGTTATGTCTCAATTTTCAACTAAACCATCTACAGAAGTACTCGTTGCCAATGAAGTGTTAGAGCAAGTAGTAGAAACTAGTAACCTAGTGGTACATAATGATGAGATTAATACATTTGATTACGTTATTGCTTCTTTAATGGACATTTGTGATATGGATATTGAACAAGCAGAACAATGTACTTTAATTATACATTACAGAGGTAAATATGGTGTTAAAAGTGGAAGTTTGAAGGTTTTAAGACCTTTAAAAGATGCTTTTATTGACAGAGGTATTGGAGCTACTATTGAGTAAATAAGCTATCAAACATCAAATAATCCTTTTCTTCAAGTTTTTATTCTCTAAAAATTTTGCCGTGCCTTATTTTCATAACTTATTGTAAATAGTTTTTTGATTTATAGATTACCGGAAGAACATATTTTCCCTAACCCATCTTTATCAATGGAGAGTGGTTTATTGGCAGTTGGTGGCGACTTGCACCCCAATAGAATTTTGAAAGCCTATCAAAGGGGTATATTTCCCTGGTTTAGTGATGATGAACCGATATTGTGGTGGTCGCCTGATCCAAGATTTGTATTATATCCTAATGAGCTAAAGATAGCCAAAAGCATGCGCCCTGTTTTACGAAAAGACAACTACCGGGTAACGATGAATCAAAGTTTTGAATCGGTAATAGATCAATGCAAAACCATTAGCCGGCATTATCAAAATGGCACTTGGATTACGCCTGAAATGAAACAAGCCTATATTAAATTACATCAAATGGGTTGCGCACACTCGGTAGAATTATGGGATTTAGAAGGCAACCTAAACGGAGGCTTGTATGGAATTGGCTTTGGTAAATTGTTTTGTGGAGAATCGATGTTTGCCAAAGTCAGCAATGCTTCTAAAATTGCTTTTATATACTTTGTGAAATTTTTAAAAGCCCATAAGTTTGAATTAATTGACTGTCAAATGGAAACACCTCATCTTAGCAGTTTTGGTGCAAAACCAATTAATCGTTCTTTGTTTTTACAATATACTACACGAAATAGTGTCACCGATTGTCCTTTAAGCAATTGGTCCGCATCTTTTAATCAATATTTTCAGCAAAACCATTTTTAAATACGTATATTAAAGTATTTATTTATAATACTAAAAATTAGATTTCATTGTTTGCCATAAATTTTCCAGAACAGTTAAGCCTCGGTAAGTTAGATCAGATGCTAGCACAAGGTTGGTTTAGGTATGGGCAATGTTTTCAAAAGCCGCAAGTAATTTGTGTAAATGATATTGTTTGCGATGTTTTAAATATTCGTTTAGATATAGAAAAGCATCAATTCTCAAAAAGCCAACGAAAACTACTTCGAAGAAACGATAAAAAATTTACTATTAAAATTCAAAAAGCAAGTATCAATAAACAGAAAGAACAACTCTTTCAATCAAACAAATTTAGATTTAATGGCTTTTTAACCAAAAATCTTAAAGAGTTTTTAACCTTTGAATATCAAGACTCTATTTTTAACACTTATGAAATTGCCGTTTATGCTAAAACCGAATTAATGGCACTAAGCTACTTTGATATGGGTGAAAAAAGTATTGCCAGTATTTTGGGCTTAAGCAATTGGAAATATCCAAAACTAAGTTTGGGTATTTATACCATGTTAAAAGAAATAGAATTTGCGAAGCAATATGGTTTCAAGTATTATTATCCGGGTTTTATTATGGTTCAGGCAAATGATTTTGATTACAAATTAAACTTAGGTAAGTTCTCTTATTTAGCACATACCAACCGTTGGAGAAAATTAGACGATAAGAACAAAATTACCCATCTTGCTAATTTGATCAATACCAAAAATAACGAAATTGAATTAGTGCTTAAACAGAAAAATATAAACTTTCAAACCTATGCTTACCCAATGTATTCCTTAGATTATATGGACCTTTATTTTTTAAAACCTAATGATGCACAGTTTCTAAATACTTGCAAATTTATTGAATTGAAAAAGCGACGCAAAAAAAATATTGAAATTATGTATTACAACCCAATTGAACATCAGTTTCAATATGCTTTGGCAAAAAAAATACATCCGTCAAACATGCAGATCAACGAAATGTCTGCTGATATGCATCGTATAGAAAGTGTGTACACACATATTCTGCAAATTAAGGCATGTTTACAAACCTCAGTTACTGCAGAGGGATTATTTATATTATAATTTGAGATAGTTTTTTTTCTTAGTGTAATGTAGGTTTTATATAAGTTTAGGAATGATGAAAAAATAAATTTACCATCTATGATAAAGCAATTTTTTGATAGACGAGGCGAAAAACGCAGTCTTAGTAGGGCTAAGACGAGGCTTTTCAACGAAGTATATCGAAAAATTGCAAAGTCAGCATGTAAATTTATTTTTTTCTCATTCCTTAGGAATGATGAAAAAATAAATGTTCAAATTTTAGCAAAGAGATTTTTTGAAATACAAGTTAAAAAACGCAGGCTTAGTGGTGCTAAGACGAGTATTTTTAATGAAGTAGATCGGAAAATCTTAAAGGTAAAAATGAACAGTTATTTTCGAATTATTCCTAAGAAGAGGCTTTTCAACAAAGTCAAGGAGAAAAAAAATCTGTACAACTCGTAAATTTATTTTGGTAAAATTCCTTATACAACATGTAAAGAAGTCTAAAAGATTTTCAGATTTGGAATATTCGATTTGTAATTTAGATATGACAGATTGAACAGCATTCAATGCAATACTGTCAAAATGTTCTATATTAATGGAGTAACTGACAGACAAAACTGCTATAATGTCAGCAAAACCGGAATGGTACGGATTTGGATATAGTTTGGTTTTAGATCAGATAAAAATCAATTTTAAAAACAATAAATTTTAAACAAAACGATGGCAAAAAGTAAGGTAAATATTACTCCATTAGCAGACAGAGTGCTGGTTCAGCCGGCAGCAGCAGAAAGTAAAACCGCTTCTGGCATTATTATTCCTGATACCGCAAAAGAAAAACCTCAAAAAGGTAAAATTGTTGCAGTTGGTAATGGTAAAAAAGATGAACCGATGACGGTAAAAGCTGGCGATACAGTTTTATATGGTAAGTACAGCGGTACTGAAATTACTATTGAAGGTAATGATTATTTAATTATGAGAGAAAGCGACATCTTCGCAATCATCTAAACCATCTTAAAAAAACAGCTAACCAAAAACAAATAAAATTATTAATACAAAAAATTTAAGCAAAGATTAATATGTCTAAAATTATTAATTACGATATTGACGCTAGAGACAAACTGAAAAAAGGCGTTGACGCATTAGCGAATGCCGTTAAAGTTACTTTAGGTCCAAAAGGAAGAAATGTAGTTATTGAGAAAAAATTTGGAGCACCACAAATTACAAAAGATGGTGTTACCGTAGCAAAAGAAATTGAGCTAGAAGATCCTATGGAAAACATGGGTGCTCAAATGGTGAAAGAAGTAGCTTCAAAAACAAGTGATGTTGCCGGTGACGGTACCACTACGGCTACCGTTTTATCTCAAGCTATTGTAACTGCTGGTTTAAAAAGCCTTGCTGCAGGTGCTAACCCAATGGATTTAAAAAGAGGTATCGACAAAGCGGTTAAAGAAGTGGTAATCAACTTGGCAAAGCAAAGTACTAAAGTTGGTAGCGACAATGAAAAAATTGAGCAAGTAGGTACAATTTCAGCGAACAACGATGCGGAGATTGGAAGTTTAATTGCCACCGCAATGGCTAAGGTAGATAAAGAAGGCGTGATTACAGTAGAGGAAGCAAAAGGTACCGAAACCTATGTGGATGTTGTAGAAGGTATGCAATTTGACAGAGGTTACCTTTCTCCATACTTTGTAACCAATGCCGAAAAAATGAATGCCGAATTAGAGCAACCGTACATTTTGATTCACGATAAAAAAGTGAGCCAAATGAAAGATTTGTTACCGGTGTTAGAAAAAACCGCTCAAACCGGCAGACCATTATTGATTATAGCAGAAGATGTAGAAGGTGAAGCTTTAGCGACTTTAGTTGTAAACAAAATAAGAGGTACACTCAAAATTGCTGCAGTGAAAGCTCCTGGTTTTGGCGATAGAAGAAAAGCGATGTTGGAAGACTTGGCTATCTTAACCGGTGGTACGGTAATCAGCGAAGAAAGAGGAAGAAAATTAGAAGATACTGAACTAGCTGATTTAGGTACTTGCGAAAAGTTAGTGATTGACAAAGACAACACTACTGTAGTAAATGGTGCTGGTAAAAAGAACGACATTAAAGCAAGGGTAAACCAAATTAAAGCGCAAATTGAAACTACTACTTCTGATTACGACAGAGAGAAGTTACAAGAGCGTTTGGCTAAGTTAGCCGGTGGTGTAGCCGTATTATATGTTGGTGCAGCTACAGAGGTTGAAATGAAAGAAAAGAAAGATCGTGTTGATGATGCTTTGCACGCAACCCGTGCAGCAGTTGAAGAAGGCATTGTGCCAGGTGGTGGCGTAGCCTACATCCGTACCATTAAATCTTTAGAAAAATTAGAAGGTGAAAATGATGATGAATCTACTGGTATTGAAATCGTGAAAAAAGCGATTGAGGCACCAATTAGAATCATAGCTGAAAATGCCGGTTTAGAAGGTTCGGTAATTGTACAAAAAATTAAAGAAGGCAGCAAAGACTTTGGTTTTAACGCCCGTACTGAAAAGTATGAGAACTTGTTAAAAGCAGGAGTTATTGATCCAACTAAAGTTACGCGTGTGGCTTTAGAAAATGCAGCGTCAATTGCCAGTATGTTATTAACTACTGAAGCAATTATAGTTGATAAGCCAGAAGAAGCATCAGCAGCACCAGCAATGCCAGGTGGCATGGGCGGCGGTATGCCAGGTATGATGTAAGATTAATTTTCTTAAAAAAATAAATAACAAGGAGTTGCAATTAATTGTAGCTCCTTTTTTTTATTGATGGATATGCAGGAGAATATCATTAGAAAACCCTGTTATTTACTTGGCATATAAATAATTATATTTTTTTAGAAGCGAAACGGTGGAAACCATTTAGACACGGGCTCCCCGCTATCCGTTCAAATGCTGCGGCTTTGCTACAGTTGCCAACGCCTCAAGCAGCATAACCACTGCTATCGGGGCTAAACTTCCAAGGGCATCACTTTTTAAATACATTCCAAATATATGATAGTAAAATTAGTATGTATTAAATTTAAATTCTAAATTAGTCAAAAAGTTTATATAAAAAATTTATGGCTTCCAGTTTAACACCGGACAAAAATCGTCATTCTGAGAAGAACGAAGTAAGGTAGCTTGCTCTGTATCTGTCAGATTGAAAAGAGTATTGGTTAAACTAACGGTAGTTGAAATAGTTGGGAGATACTGAGCATTTTTTCCGCTTCGCTCCATAATTCTCAATATGACGTAGGTGTCCGCACTTAGAGATGTAGACAAATTTGTAATTCCATCATTTCTTAGCCCGAATAGTAGAGCTTTTCTGTATCCAACAACCCGCTCTAATGGCATCACCTTCTTTTAAATCAGGATCAAAAAACAACTCTTGGGTACTGTAAAAATGTACATACGCTTTGTTGTACGCATCTTGTGCTTTGGGGTCGGGTAGGGGAGCGCGCTTGGCTTTGCTGAACATATCGGCAGCTACGTAGGCAACGGCAGCTCTATCTTTTTTAGCACTGCCACATTTATTAAAATAACCCAAATATGCCCAACCAAGAGAAGTATAAGCAACACCCAAATCTGGATTAAGAGCGATTGCTTTTTGCGCCGTTTCTGCTGATTTTTGATACTCTTTAGTACCACGATAAGTGGCTGCCATATAGTTATAAATGTCGGCTTGTTTTATAGGGTCACTTTCAACATCAATGGCGTGTTGATAATAAATAATGGCTTGTGGGTAATCTTTATCTTTAGCAGCATAAATAGCAGCTTGCATCCAAGTAGCTTTAGTGGGTGCTTTGCGGTTTAAATCTTCAATTAAGGTGCGGTGTATTTTTTCGTACTCAGTATTTTCTTTGTAACATTTCATGGAGGTAACCTTAGCATAATAGTTTTTTAGAATACGAATCTCATCGGGATTTTCAGCATATTTCACACCATAATAATCAAATACTTCTTCACAATTTTTCATGTCTGGAGCTTTTATTTTTTCGATAACGGCTTCTTTAACCATAGCTACTAACGGTTTGTTTAAAGCCTCTAAAGCTGCTTCATATTTTTCAATATTATTGTTGTTATCAATATTATATTGGGCAATTTTTTTCATTTTATCTACAATCAAGACTACTTCTTCTTTAGTTTTGATACCATCTTTAATATCAACTCTATATTTGTTTACTAAAGTGCGTAATATAAAAGGACTGGTTTTATTGCCTTCAATTTCCATAGCTTTTTCTAAAATTGGGTAGGCACTTTGTTGATCGTTTAAGATGGAATAGATAAACAATCCCTTCAATTCCAAAACCGGACCTTCTTCTCCGTGACAGCGGATACGCTTATCGTATAATTGATATAAAGAGTCAATATACTGTTGTTGTTCAATTAAATCTTTTGCATGTTTTATAAAGTATTTGTACATCACTTCGCCATCTACGAAAGGTGTTTTTCTAAAACCCGGTGCTTTTTCTATTATCCATGTCCAGTTTTTTAAAGCGGCTTTATAATTGTTTTGTTTAAAATCTTCCCGGTATAACGAATACGCTTCTAAAGCCTTTTTTTGTTCTTTAGGATTAGTTGGGAGCGCACATTTACCCGTGCTGGTTTTACCGGGTACAAAATTTTTACTAATCGCGTCTTCCTCATCTGTTATACCGGTTTGCTCAATTTGCTGTGTAGACCCGCAGGATGCAATAAATAACACCACTAAAGTGTAGGTAATTAACTTGAATAAAATGTTTTTGAACTTCATTTAACTAAAACTTTAGTTTTGATGCGAAAGTATATAAATAGATTGTAAAAATAAAATAATGATATTGGCATGACATGGCATTCTCATAAAAAGGTTGCGGTAATACTAAGCACTGTGAGCATAGTTATGTTACTTAAAAGGTTAGTATAACTAATACTCTTTTTCAATCTAACAGATACAGAGCAAGCTACTTCACTTCGTTCAGCATCTTCTCAGATTGACGGATATTGTACGGCTATACACGGCTAGCCTATAATAAATACTACCGAAACTTGAGTTAATCACCTCTTTTTTCTAAGAATACCTAGAGAGCGTACTGGAATTCTTTGCTTAGCATTTGCAGTTGGTTTATAACTATTAATATCAATTAGAAAACATACAGGACAGGAGCCATAGATTTACTTTGTGGAAGCAAGCTTAAAAAAGAGAAACTTCACAAAAAATAGAAATTGTGTTACCTTTAAACGCGTAAACTAAGAAACGATCTAATAATTATTGAAGTATAAATTATCTTACATGACAAATACAATGTTCGGGGTACTGTTTTTAATGGCAGTGTTTATTATTATATCATTATACAGCTGTAATAGAAACAACTCCAAATCAGAAATTAATAATAAAAATGAACTGAAAGATACGACCAATGTGTCAACGGTAAATGCAGATACCGTTTCAGATAAAATGGACACCTTACAAGCTGATATGGCACAAACGGATTCCATTCAAGTCGATACCTTGGCAGCTTCAAAAGCAAACAAAGTGATTCCTGGTGAAAAATTAATTACTGACGACGTAGAAGAAATTTCGACAGCACCTGCTATTAAAGAAACTGAAGGTACACTAACAGAAACCTTATCTTTAAAAGACAATATTAATAAACCCAAAACAGGAGAGGGGAGTGGTATTAAGGCAACAGGTGCTATTAAAGACCGGAAGAACAATACCAGTAAACGTATTCTGTTTGTAGGCTCCGGTGGCGGCGTAACCGGTGCTGTTAATGAATATACTATTGATGTGGATGGCTCAATGTATGAAAAAAAATCATTGGGAGAAACGGCAAGCAGAAAAAAAGGATTAAAAACCAATCAGATTCAACAAATCAACGATATGTTCAATGCCTTAGACTTTGATCAGATGAAGTACAACAATCCCGGTAATTTATATTACTTTATAGGTTATGAAATAAATGGGAAAAGACATCAAATTACTTGGGGAGGTGCCAATGATGAAGTGCCTCAAAAAGTAAAAGCTTACTACGATTTTATGATGAATGAACTGTCTAATTAACTACTCGATCATTTCCAAAAAATAATAAAAATAGATAAATGAAATTTGCATATTTGAAGCCTCAATTATTAACCGTATGGGTGTTTTGTTTTGCCGTTTTGATGATGCCATATGCTTTCGCGCAAAATGCTTTTGATGCCAAAAAGCCTCCACAAAATAATAGCCAAAGCAACCAGGCTAATATCGAAGAATTTTCAACTGCTCTTCAAAATTTAAGAGCAACCACTATAAAACCGGATAATCAAATTAAATCATATAGTTCATTCAATGCAGCTGATATTACTCCTTTACAAGTAACCAAGGCATCTTTTCATAAAAATAATTTAAATGTTCAATATGATCAAGATCAATTGCCTACAGTTGGACAAACGCCTTTTTTTATAAGCAATAAACAAGCATCTTACCAAAAGAAAATACTAACAGAAAGTGAAAGAATTGAAGCAACTTATCAGTTTTTAAACAACGAAAAAAAGACTTTGAAGGTAGAAAGCCCACTAAGCGAATTTAAGCTAATAAAAAGTTATACGGATGTAAATGACAATAGCCATTTTAAATTTAGCCAGCAATATAAAGGGATCGATATTTGGGCATCTACCATAGCGGCGCACGTAAATAACAATGGTGTTTATGCCTTAAATGGAAGATATGAAGTTAGTCCAAAAGACCTTGAAACCAAACCAACTATTACTGAAGAAAATGCACTTGAAATAGTTATAGAAGATTTAAAAAAACACACCACAGTAATGGAAAACACAGCCTCCAGTTTATTGCAAAAGTTGGTGCCGCATTTTCAACCGGTGAGCGAATTAAATATCTTACCACAAGAAAACAACCATGTATTGGTTTGGAAAATTACGTATTCTCCGAATATAAAAGAACATTGGCATTATATGATTAACGCACATAATGGTACAATAGAAAAAAAGTATAATGACGTTTGTAGTTTTGGACCGGAAACTGCCAGAGCGGATGATTTGTATGGTGTAGAAAGAACGATCAATACTTATTCATTAGGCAGCGATTATTATTTAATAGATGCTTCAAGAGACAATTTCAAATTAGCTTCTTCTGATTTGCCTGATGATCCGGTGGGCGCAATTGTAACTATTGATTTAAGAAATAATCCGGTTGACCAATTTGGGAATTGGGTAGATAAGTTGCAACACGTTGAATCATCTAACAACCGTTGGAATAATGCAACTGCTGTATCTGCACATTACAATGCCGGTAAATCGTATGAATATTTTAAGAATACGTTTGGTAGAAATTCTATTGATGGTAAAGGTGGCACCATTTGGTCGGTAATAAACGTGAGTGATGATAATGGCAGAGCCTTTGATAATGCTTTTTGGAATGGTTCAGCTATGTTTTATGGTAATGGTAAAGATGCTTTTCAAGACTTGCCGAAAGCCATTGATGCGGCAGCCCACGAAATGTCGCATGGCGTAATTCAAAATACCGCTAATTTAATTTACGAATTTCAGCCGGGTGCTTTAAATGAATCTTTTGCAGATGTATTTGGAGTGATGGTAGACCGGGAAGATTGGAAAATTGGAGAAGATGTTGTTTCGAGATCGGCTTTTCCATCCGGTGCCATGCGCGATGTTCAAAATCCAAACAACGGGGCTCGTAGTGGTGATGTTAATAAAGGTTGGCAACCTAAACATATGAACGAGTATGTGAATACTAATCAAGATAATGGCGGGGTGCACATTAATAGTGGTATTCCAAACCGGGCTTTTTATTTGTTTGCTACAGCAGTTGGAAAAGACCGGGCGGAAAAAGTATATTACCATGCTTTGGATAATTATTTAACCCAACGTTCGCAATTTGTAGATTGCCGGGCGTCTGTCATTCAATCATCAAAAGATTTATTTGATAATAATGTAGCGGCGGAAGCAGCCAAAGCATTTGATGGTGTAGGCATTAGAGGAGAAGGTGTAGTTGGTGGAAACACCGGAGGAGGCAACACAACCGGAAACAATTTGCCAACCGGTAGCGGTATTGAACATTTTTGGGTTTGCGATGTAAATAGCAATGTGGATGCTGCTATTGCCTATGACTATAATTTTGATACTGATGCGATAACGCAATTGACCGATCAAAGTGCTTTCCCGAAAGGCAGTGTGACTGATGATGGATCTTTTGCTTTTTACGTTGGTGAGGATAATAATGTATACTCGGTTGATATGACTGCCGGAAATCCGGTAAGTACCATTCGACAATTAACCAGCGATAACGATTGGCGAAAAGTTGCTGTAAGCAGAGACGGGCGCATAATAGCGGCTTTAACTAAATCCTTAACCAGTAGCATCTGGATTTTTGGAACAGATGGCTATGGACGAGAATTCGATCTATACAATCCGTCAACCGCGAATGATGGCTCTAATGCCGGTGCACCAGAATATGCAGATGCGATTGAATTTGAACCAAATGGTGAATATTTAATGTATGATGCCTATAATATAATAAGTAGAACGGGTGGCACCGAAGTAGGTAGTTGGGATATTGGAATTATTAAAGTGTGGGATAACAATTCGGATGATTATGATGATGGTAAGATATTAAAACTGTTTCCTCCACAGCCGAGCCACATTAGTATTGGTAATCCAACCTTTGCCAAAAATAGCAATAATATTATCGCTTTTGATCGATTAGATGAGAATGCCAATACGCTTTCAGTAATGGCTGCGAACTTAAGCACCGGAGCGGTAAAGGAAATTGAAGAAACGAATGGCATTATAGGTTACCCGACCTTTTCACCTGACGATGATGCCATAGCCTATTCCGATTTCAGAAATTCAGATAATAATTATACCGTTGAGGTAGTGGCTTTACAAGCAGATAAAATTACAAGAAATGGTTCACCTGATGTGTTTTTTATGGAAGCGGCTTGGCCAGTTTGGTTTAGGCAAGGCGAACGGAATTGGGTAATCCCCAATGCGGACTTTACAGCCAATGTAACCGAAGGACCTGCCAGCTTGACCATTAACTTTACTGATCGCTCTGAGAATTTACCCAACCAATGGCGTTGGACTTTTGAAGGAGGGCAGCCTTCCTCCTCAACAGAGCAAAATCCGGTAGTTACCTATGAAAATCCCGGCACTTACCGTGTTACTTTGGAGGTAAGTAACCCTGCCGGTGACGATACAGAAAGTAGAAATTATTATATAACGGTTCGGCAGCCCGTTGGTATTGA
>CALHDG010000047.1 GCA_938023075.1 uncultured Chitinophagales bacterium | reverse complement strand
TGCAATACCGACCCTTGCTTTGATGGTGGCGTTCAAATGCTCAATGAAGATTGTGAATGTGCAATAATTGAACCAACTAATATTGGTTGTGCTAATCCGGCAGCTCCAAATTATGACCCAACTGTTAATTGTCCAGATAATTCTATGTGCGATCCAATACCTCCACCAAATCAAACAGATATCTGCAATGAAAATGAAGGCATTTTTAATACTTACGCTTGGCTAAGTGACATTATAGATTTAAACAATTGTAGCCGAGTAAAAATCAAAGAATATTATTCTCAATTTTATCAAAATACTTTTGTTGAAGTAATTTCGCCTAATTCAGCTACCCTATATTACTATACAGGATATGAAATGTGTACCAATTGCTTATCATCTTATAGTCTTACAGATCAAGATAAAATAAATGAATGTTCTTGCGGAGATGGTGAGGTTATAACCGGCTGCATTGATGAAACTGCATGTAACTACAATGCCAATGCTAACCAAAGCGATGGGAGTTGTACCTATTTCAATTCTTTCACCGGCAAGGTTTTCCACGAACTTTGCGATGATGGGCGGAACTATTATTTTATACAATTATCCGATGGCACTATTATCGATCCATATAATGCCGAAGGAGTCAACTTTAGTTACCCGAACGGTGCAGTTGTAGAATTTGGGTATATTGAAAGAGGAGATTCGCCTTGTTCTATTGCAGACAAAGCCGTAACTATAGTTTGTATTAGTGAAATTGATTGTGAAGAAAATTCAGGAACCGTTTTCTATGAAGCATGTGATAATGGACAAATTTATTATTTCATCCGTTTACCGGACGGTCGTGTGATCGATCCTTATAATGCCGATTGGGTAAATTTCAATTATTTGGATGGGGCAAGCGTAAAATTTGCCTATATCAATAGAGGAGATTCGCCCTGTTCTAATGCTGAAAAAGCAGTGACTATTGTTTGCATTAATGAAAGCGGTGTACCAAATCCTACTGTTTGTGATTATGCTGCGAAAGGCACTGTTTTTTACGAAGTATGTGTAAATGATGGCGATGAATATTATTTCATCCGGCTTAATGATGGAACTATTGTTGACCCTTACAACACCGAAGGTGTATTTTTTGATTATCCTGATGAAGCAACTGTTGAGTTTACTTATACACTACGAGAAGATACACCTTGCTCCAATTCTGATAAAGCAGTTGATGTAATTTGTATACGAGAAGTTTTTGATGATGAGCCATCGTGCGATCAAGACCGAACGATATTTAACAACTACCCTTTTTTAGAAACCATTGTTGACCCCAACAACTGTAACGGAGCAACAATTAGTTTGAGTAATCCATTTATTATTATTGAAATGGATGGAACACGCAATTTGTACTTAACCAATGGCACTTTTTATTGCGATTGGGATTCTTGCATTGATTTTTATTTACCGGATGGGGCACCTTGTGTATGGAATTGTAATGGGCTAGCTAATAAATCTTCTTCATCTTCCACAGGCATTCAACCAAAGAAAATAATTATTGAGATAGAAATTATCCCTAATCCAAACCGAGGTCATTTTACCATAAAGTTAAACAATAAGGAGTATGATGCAAATGAAAGCATAATTCAAGTGCATAACTTGGAAGGTAAGTTATTGAAAACCATTGAGAATTCGGGTAATCTTATACCGGTAAACATTTCTGAATTTGGCAAAGGGATATATCTACTGTCTGTTACTACTGCAGATTTATATTTTGTAGAAAAACTGATTATTAATTGAGGATGTAACTAAGTAATGCTACAAAAATAAATCTACATTTCTGTCTTTGCCACTTTTCGATATACTTCGTTGAAAAGCCTCGTCTTAGCCCCACTAAGCCTGCGTTTTTCGCCTCGTCTATCAAAAAATGACTTTGACATAAAAAGTAGATTTATTTTCTCCGCATTACTAATGTATATTTTTAGATAAAATAGTTTTTGTTTAAAGATTACCGCTGTATTGAGCAGTGGTAATCTTTTAAATTTCATTAAAATGCCAAACATTTGGACAAGTTTATGAAAGTGGTTAATACTTTCTTGTTTTAGAGTGCCGGTGTTTTATTTGTTTTTCTACGAAGAACCGAAGTTTTTAAACTAGCCCCGATTGCAGCGGTTATGCAATTTTGCCGCGCAGATTTTGAAGCCTAGCAATTGCATTTGAGCGGAAAGCGGGACCCAAAGTTTTTATAATGTTACAAAATTTCGCTTCAAAAAAAACAGTACAAAGATGTCAATAACTTTATTGTTTGGAACAATTTGTCAATATTTGATAGCAAAAATCAATTAATTATATGGTTTCTAAATCTTTAATTTTTAATTTTAAAAAACTTTTCATCATTTAATTTCTTAACAAAAAGATAATTATCAATTTTTTACAAAATTAAATTATCAATATTTAATGTTATTTTCAGCCAAATTTGTAGAAAAAAGTATTACATAGTCGTTCTACATTTGTAGTGTTAAAAGAAATGAACGCTAAAACTAAAATAGAAAAAATGAAAAGTGAATCAAAAATGCAATATTTTAAGGACTTAAATTTGAAAGACGCTGATAAGAAAAATAGTAGCAAAGATACCTTGTCAATAAATATTTGGTACAACCAATTTGGCTTGGTTTATTTTAAATCTGTGGCACTGTAATTATTGGCAATTGATGTGTTGTTTAAATCAAGAACATCATATGCTTGGTATACATACTTTAACCATAGCATGCTTATTAAGCCATCCAATTCGTTTTTGAAACTAAGCTCTATTAAAATCAAGTACATCCTTATTTATATGACCTTTAAACTTAGGTAAAAGAGCATTAATAGTTGCTTTGGTTGTAGCGTGCAAATCTACAATTTTGGGTTTTTCAAAATAAAACATACCCGTTCTTCTCACAAAAAAATCGCTTAAATTGGTAATCATTTCATAATCTACCGCATAAGCTAATTCGGCTTTCCATAAATTTTCTTCATTAATATCATTTTCAATTTTTTTAAAGATTGCTGGGGCATTTGAACCATAGCGGAAAACTAATTGATGAATACGCCTATTCGGAATTTTATGTTGAAAAATTTTCTGCAAGTCTGCATTCAATAAATGAATATCTTTAGGATGTTTAAAATCTCCGCCAGACAATTTTATCTGTTTCGTAATGCAGGGTTCAAATGTTAAGTTAAACTGTTCTTTCAATAATTCAATGGCTTCATCAACAGCCCGTTCAGCCATTTTACGATAACCGGTTAACTTGCCACCCGCAATAGAAATCAACTTACTTTGGCTAATAAATATTTCATCTTTTCTCGATAGCTCAGAAGGTCCTTTCCCTTCTTTATGAATGAGGGGGCGCAAACCTGACCAAGTGGATTCAATATCATTTTTAGTCAATTCAACAGTTGGGAACATATCTTGTACTGCTGCTAATAAATAATCAATATCAGCCTCACTAACTTCGGGTTCTTCTTTGGCGCCTTCATAAAAAGTATCGGTAGTGCCAATATACGTAATTTGATCTCTCGGAATCGCAAAGATCATTCTACCATCAGATACATCAAAATAAATGGACTGTTGAATAGGTAATTTTTCAAATGGAACCACCAAATGAACACCTTTGGTCAATTGTAATTTTTGCTCACCTTTTTCATTGTCTTTCATCCGCAAGTCATCTACCCATGGTCCGGTGGCATTAATTACACAACGGGCTTTCACGGTAAATTGTTCATTCAATATTTCATCGTGCACCTCTACTCCGGCAACTTGTTCGTTTTGATAAACAAAATTAGTTACCCTCGCATAGTTTAATGATTTCGAATTGTAATGTGCTGCTTTTTTTATGATTTCAATAACCAAACGGGCATCATCAGTTCGATATTCTTTGTAAATGCCGCCGCCGGTTAAGCCTTCCGTTTTTAACAAAGGCTCCATCTTTTTCACCTTTTCTACTTTAAGCATTTTGCGCTTTTCTTCGCTATCCACTCCTGCTAAAAAATCGTAGACCCGCAAACCCATGGAAGTAGTTAACTCGCCAAGCGAACCATTTTTGTAAATAGGTAACAACATATCTTCAGGTAACACCACGTGAGGAGCATTGTTATAGATCAAAGCACGTTCAGTACCGGATTCGTGTACCAAGCCAAATTCTAATTGTTTTAAATAACGCAAGCCACCATGAATTAACTTAGTAGACCGGCTGCTCGTACCACTGGCAAAATCCCCTTTTTCTAATAGCAAACAAGTTAAACCTCTGGTTGTGGCATCTAATAAAATACCGGCTCCGGTAATGCCTCCTCCAACAATCACCAAATCATAGTGAGTGTCTTTTATTTCATCTAACCAAGCCGCACGGTCTAATACACTAAATTTTTTCATATAAAAATATATATACAATCATTCAAAATTCATTATTCGTTAATCGATGTTTGTTATTCATTAATATGATAGTCAAGCCAAAATGTCGAATATCGAACACCGATTTTTGAATGCTGAAGTTTTTTCCTTTTGTAACCAACACCATAAATAATATAAAATGCACTTTAGCGCAGTATTTCCAAACGCCAAGGATAAATTTCCAATATCAGTTTTAAAATATTTCCAAATATAAAACTGCACAATTAATTAAAGGCAATTATTCTACTTTTAACCAATAATTCTTATCCAAATCAATATAACCTCTGTCAATTACCAAGGTATCACCTTTATGATGTAGCAAGGCAGCTATTTTAAAGCCCATTTTAAGCATGGGTCTATCTGGAAAACTTCTGAAATTCATATCTAACGTATAGTTGCAATTTTCTGCATTTTTTAAAGCCGCTCCACTGTATAGCACTTTTCCATCTTCTGTAAAAGTCATATAACTTTCTTGTCCTTCTTCTGGTAAGGTTACTTTTCGCATTCTTCCACAACACTCTCTTTTTAACCATTTATATTTTCCGACTAAAGATGCTCGTTCATCTTGCATCTTTTTAGATGCTGCTGCTTTTGTTTTACCCGTATCGATATTTTTAACATTTACCTGTTTTACCGGAGCGTTCGACTTGGTTTCTGTTTCCGCTATTTCTTTTTTTGATTGGATCACTTCTTGGCTATCGGCTTTTTCCATTTTTGATGGAGTCACTTCCTGGCTTTCTGTGTTTTCTATTTTCGATTGGAGTACTTCTTTGGTTTCCTCCGTATTTTCTTTCAGTTTTGTTGTAGCCTCTTCTTTCTTCTTAACAAGGTCACTCTTTACTTCGGCTGTCTTTTTATCTGCGTTTTCAATCGTGTTTTCCACTGCTGAAGCCGCCTCTTCTTTGGCGGTTTTGGTATTTTTTGATGAATTGCAACTACACATCCAAAGGAGTGCGCAACTAATGATTATGATTAAGTTTAATCTCATGGTTATTTATTTTTATTTTATTTGATATCGAAGAAAATGAATGAATTGTTAAACAGGTGAATAATCAATTCCTGTATAACGTGCCATTTTTTATTCATAATTTTTTTAGGGAGCTAATCTATTGATGTTCCATACTGTTTTATTTAAGACGTACTGAAAGCGATCGTGTAACCTCGAAGGTCTCCCTTGCCAAAATTCAAAATAATTTGGTTGTACTAAAAAGCCTCCCCAATGTTCCGGTCGTTCTACCTGTTGTATAGCCTCTGCTTGTTTCCATTCGTTCTCGTACAGGTCTTCCAACATCTTCCGGTTTTCAATAATTATACTTTGCGGAGAGACTTTACTGGCAGCCTGACTTTTCAAGGGTCTCGATTTAAAATATTGATTCGATTGCTCTTCGGAAACCCGTTCACAAGTTCCTTCAATTCTAATCTGTTGCTGCAAATCTGCCCAAAAAAACAATAGTGCTACCTTGGCATGTTGTTCAATTTCGCTGCCCTTTTTACTCTTATAATTGGTATAAAAAACCAAGCCCCGGTTATCAAAACCGCGCATTAAAACCATTCTGGAAGAAGGCTGTCCATCTTTATTAACCGTACAAACACTCATAGCATTCGGCTCTTTGACTTTGCTGGCATAGGCATTGTTTAACCAAAGCTCCAATTGTTGAAAAGGATCAGGATTTAAATCACTACGATTTAAAGTAGCTTTGCCATACTCTTCTCTTTGTTGGCTAATATTATTGTTGTTGGTCAAAGGACTTAATTAAAAGCCAAAATTACATAATTTGGTTATGAAAAGATGCATTTATTAACTTAAGTTTAAGAAAGAGGCTTGCACAAAAATGAAATATTGGTATGCTCTTTTCAAATAATTATTAATTTTTCTACAAAAGAATAAATGAAATCTTCAATTGCGTGTTTATCTAAAAACGCTTTCTTCAAAATCATTGGTATATTTATGATTGTCCATCCAATTTAATCTTTCGACCGTATAGTTATTAACAAATGCTTATACACGACTAAACCGATTGAAAAAACGAATAATTATTTGGTTAAAAGTTGATATAATTTCGAGTATTGCAAAAATAAATTAATTTTGATCTTCAATAATAATAGATATGAAACAATTTGTCATAATAATCATCTTTTCCTGTACTTTCTCTTTTTTCAGTCAAGCACAAAGCAAAATTTATTTTGAAGATTCAGAGCCTGAACTCATTTTGGATATTGCTAATGGGGTGCTATTAACTACCGATATTATACCTATGAAAAATGAAAACGAAGATACGATTGAAGTAGCATGGAATTTTACCTTGGATATACCTACACAAGAAAACCCCGATAATGAAAATCGTTTAGAAGCAGTTTGGTTAGTGTTACTTTGTGATGAGGTCCTTTGTCATAGTTATCCTGAAGCTCAAAGCGTTATTCCTCCAAAAGATACCTATGATTGGAAATTTAACGTGACTTCTGCATTTTGGTTGGGCTACGAGTGGGTTTTAGGTGAGGGCAGTGTTACCTTAACCGTTACTAATATTGCAGATCAAACCGAAACCACTTCTTTTACAGCAAATTTAAAAATAATTGATAGCTCCTCAGAAATAAGCGGTTGTACAGATGCTGATGCATGTAATTACGAAACAACCGCAAATAATGACGATGGTTCATGCACTTTTGTAAATGATGCTTGTTTAGATGAAAATGGTAATGAAGGCATGCTCAATGAGTCTTGTGCGTGTGTTGAAGCCGCTGTTGTTATTGGCGGTTGTACCGATGCCACCGCCTGCAATTATAACGAATCAGCTACCGAAGATGATGATTCGTGTACCTTTCCAGCCAATGAAAATGTAGATTGTGAGGGTAATTGTTTAACAGATGAAGATTGCGCAGGTGAATGTGGTGGTAGTGCTTTAGCAGGTAGTGCGTGTACCGATGTAAATGGCAACGAAAGTGTTTACGATGATGCCTGTACTTGCGTAGAATTTGTAGATATAGCAGAATTTAATTTGTTAAGCAAGGCGCTGTTCCCAAACCCAACTAGTGGCATTATTAATTTGCAGTTGAAAGATTCCAATCATTCAATAAGTTCGATAAGCGTTAATAATTTACAGGGTCAACAAGTAGTTAGTTTATTTGGATTAGAAGCTAAAGCAAGCTATCAAATTGATTTATCTCATGTAGAGAAAGGCTTGTATCAAATTAATCTTTTCAATAAAGATGGTATACTCTTATATAGTGATAAGATTGAACGACAGTAAATACTGAATTTCCAAAGATCAAAACAACAGATACAAACCAGTTGAGCAAACAGCAAGACATTGCCCTTAGCATAAGAAATGCTTATGGAAAAGGAGTGATTGATCCAGTTAGAAACAAAGTCACTGATAATTCAGCGGCTTATGCTATACAACAAATTAATACGGATTTTTGGATTCAATCAGGCAGACGATTGGTTGGTAGAAAAATTGGCTTGACCTCAAAGGCAATACAACAGCAACTTGGGGTAAACCAACCAGATTTTGGAGCCTTGTTTGCCGATTGTGCTTTTGGCAGTGGAGAAGTAATTGATTGCACCACCTTACTTCAACCTAAGGCAGAAGCAGAAATTGCTTTTGTCTTAAAAAAAGATTTATCTTACCAAAAACATACTTATGCTGATGTTATTGATGCAACTGCTTATGTGTTGCCTTGTATTGAAATAATAGATAGCCGCATAAAAGATTGGGATATTCAATTTATTGATACGGTGGCAGACAATGCCTCATCGGGGTTATATGTAGTGGGGAGTAAGCCCGTATCGCTTTCAAAAGTAGATGTTGAGATGTGTGGTATGAAAATGGAATGTAATGGAGAAGTAGTTTCAACCGGTATGGGTATGGCTTGTTTAGGCAACCCCTTAAACGCGGTGGTATGGTTGGCTAACAAAATGGTTGAAGTTGGTGCTCCCCTAAAAGCCGGAGATCTTATTTTAAGTGGCGCACTTGGACCAATGGTAAGCGTAAAAGCGGGTGATTATTTTAAAGCCAGTATTTCAGGTTTGGGTTCAGTTAGTGTTCAATTTTCAAATAACAAAATATAATTACAAACCTTGAATAAAAGAAATGATTGATGCACTTGCCAAACAAATAGATCAAGCCGCTTATAAGCATACCGCCATAGAGCAGTTAACAAAACAGCAATCTTTTACCGAACAACAAGCCTATCAAATTCAGGCGGCTTCTATACAAAACCGTTATAACAGAGGGGAACATTTGATTGGATTAAAGTTGGGTTTTACTAGCCGGGCAAAAATGAAACAAATGGGCGTGCACGATATGATTTGGGGTCGATTAACCAATACTATGCTATTTGAAGAAGGTGACACCCTAGCCTTTCATCAATTTATTCACCCAAGGGCAGAACCCGAAATCTGCTTTCTAATTAAACAAAAAATAGACCGGCAACTCAACCTGCTGGAAGCCAAACAGTATATTGAAGCCATTGCACCGGCTATTGAAATTATCGATTCCCGTTTCAAAAATTTTAAATTTTCTTTAGAAGATGTGATAGCCGATAATTGTTCATCTGCCGGAGTAATTGTTGGGAAGTGGCACAAACCAACAATCGATTTTAGCAATCTCGGTATGGCTTTAAGTATTAATCAAAAGCCGGTACAGCTTGGCTCCTCTGCTGCCATTTTGGGTAACCCGCTTCGTTCTTTTACTGCGGCAACCCGTTTAGCACATCAATATGGCGAAACCATTGAAGCCGGACATATCATTCTCGCCGGTGCGGCAACGCCTGCTGTGTACATCCAACCAAACCAATATATTTCAGCCGAAGTTGAACAATTGGGCTCGGTTGGTATTAAGGTGGTTGATTGAGCAGAACATCTTAACGTCTTTCATCATATTGAATATCAATTATTTTTGCATTAAAAATCGATCAACATTCATTATTCGGTGTTCGATATTCATTATTCACATAAGTTTCGGCAGTAAAATAATGTTTGAAGTTGTCCTTAAAATGCCCCAACGGATTCGTTTAAATTGTGCTTCCTCCCGTTCCCAAAAATGCAAATTGCTCACCGGGTATAAATACCCAAAATGATAAGCGGTGTGTCCTTTTCTTCTATGGAACGATAAAAAAATAAATTTACCATCTTACTTTGCCATTTTCCGATATACTTCCTTGAAAAGCCTCGTCTTGGTTCCCCACTAAGTCTACGTTTTTCAACTCGTCTATCAAAAAATGACTTTATCAGAGTTGATAAATTTATTTTCTCATCGTTCTTATTTATCAAAAAGCACAAAAAGTTAAAATATTTTATGGGTTGAAATCTTTTATTTATAAGCTATATAATCAATCATTTTCCATTATTTTTACTCCATAAAAATTGAATATGTCTACATTTATAAAGTCAATCATTCTATCTTTAATCGTTTTGTTATTTGGGTATGATGCCTTTGCGCAAGTTCCTAAAAAAATAATAGTGGAGCATTTTACCAATACTTGGTGTGACATTTGCACCTTCACCAATCCGGTAATTTATGAAACCTTAAATAAACAAGAAGGAGTTTTACATATTACCTACCACCCTAGCAGACCTTACCCAAATTGTGAGTTGCACAAAACGAATCCAGCAGAAAATGACGGACGTACAAAATATTATAATGTTTACGGAAGCACCCCGCGCTTGGTTATTCAAGGCACCTCACTTTCAAGAGATACAGACTACTCAGACCAAGCTATTTTTGAACCTTATCAAAATCAGACTTCTCCCCTTAGTGTTGTGATAGAACAGTTTAAACTTGAAGATGGTTCGGTAGAAGTGAAGCTACAAATTACCAATGCGGTAGACCATGATTTAACAGCCGTTAAACTGTTTGGCGGCTTAGCAGAGCGGTTGGTAGAATTTGATGCCCGCAATGGCGAAAAAGAACATTTTGACGTATTCAGAAAATCCTTTACCGATGTAGAAGGAGAAATTATTCGCTTAGATAAAAATGAAGGAGCCGTAATCGAGCTCAATTTTATTCTGCCAATAAATGAAACATGGAAGGACGATGAACTGTTTAGTTTTATTATGCTACAAGATGAAGAGACCAAAGCAGTGATACAGGCAGAAGTAACCAGAGCCGGTGAATTTGCCATGCCGGTGAGTATAAATGAAAGTGTTCAAACGGTGTTACAAGCCTTTCCAAATCCGGTAGAAAATAGCTTGCATCTGAGATTGCCGAATGCTGAAATAGCCCAGTTAAAAATTTACGACACACAAGGGAAGTTATGGATAAACGCGTCGTTTAATCAATTTCAAGAAATAGATGTGCGCCACTTAACTACTGGTTTATACCTGATTGAAGTGGAGCAGCATGGTCAACGGATTCAACAAAAGGTTTTGAAACAATAAAACACTTTTTCAAATTCAAAATTTCAAAATCCAAAAAACAAATTTCAAATTCGAAAATAAAAGCTAAGTATACTTAGTATTAAATTAGCATAATCAATTATGAAAACAATGTATAAAATTTATCTGCTGCTTTTATTGATTGTTGGTGTTTTGTTGGCTTGCCAAACGAAACAGGCATCTCAAAAAGACAGCCTGATTGGTACATGGCAAAACACTTTGTTAAAGGTTGAGTTAAAAAGTTACCAAGGTGTAGCAGGTAAAGATTCTTCTTTTGTAATCACTCAACAAAATTGGGAAGATATGTTAAAGATGAAACCCATTAAAACCAACTACTCGGCAGATAGCACCTGGCAATCTACCTATTTTGATTTGTCGGGTAAAGCCACTTCGGTAACTTCTGGCAAATGGTGGCAAAGTGGCGATACACTTTGGGCACATACCCAAATACCCAAAGATGAACTTAACTTTTACCTGTGCCAAGTAAAAGACAACAAAGCTACCTTTAAAACCACCATTGATTGGGATGGTGATGGAGTTGCCGATGATTTGTATTATGGGGAGCAGGAGTTGGTGGAGTGAGCACACAAATCTTTCCATATCAATACCAAATATTTTTTCTTGATTACCTGTTAAAGTCTATACTGCGGCGAACAATGAGGATACTGAATATTATTCGTTAAGACAGACCCATGAACGAAAAGCATTTTTGCATATAAATATAGATCATCGCAAACCTCAAAAACCTATACCGATGAAGAAAACGGGGATATTGATTATTTCATATAAATTCAGAAGAAAGCCGAAGATTTTTTTTGTTTATTTGGCAAAGAAAATATTTATATGCCCAAAGATATGTTGATTTCAACCAATCAAAATGAGTTTGTTTGTAAGATTTAAATAATGAAAGCCGTGAAATTTTGGCTTATGATGAAAGCGGTGAATCTTTAGATGAACGTATTTTAAAAACAGCCTTTAATTCATTCATGGAAAATTCAATATCTTGCAACAAATGAATAAGAAAACCATTCTTTCCGATTTGCAAACCATATTTAACGGGCATCCCTGGTACGGTTATCCAATCATAAAAATTGTTGAATCTATTCCCGAAGCCCACATCAACAATAGGTACAAGCAAGGCAATAGCATAGCCCAAATTTTACAACATATGATTGCCTGGAGAACTTTTGCTATCGAAAAATTAAAAGGGAATGCCGACTTTAAAATTGAAATTAACTCTACACAAGATTGGCGTAAAGACAAGCAATACACGATTGAAGAATGGCATCAATTGATAGAGACCTTAAAAGTAAATCAAGCAACCTTAATAGAATTAATTGAACCTAAAAGCGATGAATTTTTGGCAAATCCTATTCCAAAAGGCAACTATTCTTATGTTACCATGTTACAAAACAGCATTCAGCACGATTTGTATCACTTAGGGCAAGTGGCTTTGTTGAATAAATAATACTGAATTTCCAAATTCCAAATTTCAAAATCCAATTTCCAAATTCCAAAAGCTTGGCAAGTCTCGTTTGTTTATTTGTACATAAATAGTATTTTTGAGCGAATCATAAAACGAGAATTTGTTTCATACCTTAAGCGTACAATCTATACAAAAAACAACGGATGATTGCTCTATTATTGAGTTAGAAATTCCAGCACATTTACATGATAATTTTGCTTACAAAGCCGGGCAATATTTAACTTTTGAGCATACTATTAATGGCGAACAAGTTAGAAGATGTTATTCTTTATGCTCTAACCCCAACGAAAAAGAATGGAAAGTAGGCATCAAAAAAATTGAAGGGGGTAAATTTTCTACTTTCGCAAATGATGTATTGCAAGTGGGAGACGAACTACAAACCATGCCACCCGATGGTCATTTTCATATAGCAGTTCAACCCGAAACGAGACAAAATTATGTAGCCTTTGCGGCGGGCAGTGGCATTACGCCCATCTACTCCATTATTCAAACCCACTTACAAGTCGAGCCGCTTTCAACCTTTAAGCTGTTTTATGTAAATAAAAATATCCCTTCTATTATATTAAGAGAAGAAATAGAAGCCCTCAAAAACCAATATATTGATCGCTTTGAAGTCTACCACTTTTTTACCCGGCAACGCCGCGCCATTGACTTGTTTAATGGAAGATTGGACGAAGCCAAATTAGATTTGATCGGTAAAAATTTATGCCGATTTGGTCAGGTCGATCATTTTTTCAGTTGCGGACCAGAAGCCATGATTAAATTAATTGAAGCCTATTTATTAAATGCCGGTGTAGACCAATCAAAAATTCATGACGAATTATTTGGCACCAACACTGGCGAAACGCAACAAAAAGCAGCTGCCATTAAAGCACAATTTGAAGGAGAACAATGCGCCATTACGGTTATTGAAGGTGGCAAAGAAATTAGTTTTCAAGCTGCCAAAGGAGCCAGCAATATTCTGGACGAAGCCTTAAATAATGCCGCCGATTTACCCTATGCCTGCAAAGGTGGGGTTTGTGCAACCTGCATCGCCAAGTTAGTAAAAGGAGAGGTGAATATGTTACTAAGCTATGGTTTAGAACAAGAGCAAATTGATGAAGGCTATATTTTAACCTGCCAAGCCTTGCCAATATCCGATGAAGTAATTATCGATTATGATGTATGATGAAATTAATTAATAAATAATTATTAATTAATAACTTAAGTTTCGGTAGTAAAATAATTGCTGTTCCAATGGAACCTGTTCCATTGTGTCAACAAAAGCAAGGGCACTTTACTACAACAAGTGAAGAGGTTCACTTGAATGATTTTATGCTTTATATGTTGAATTAAGTTAACCTAACCTTATAGAGTACTTCAATTTCCATAAATAATTTATATTCAAGTTATTATAAAATGAATACTACTACCGAAACTTAAGTTAATAATTTCGAACTAAGTAACTTTTAATACGTAAAATAGTCAAAAACCCGTCAATCACTAACCAAATAAAATTCGTACTTTTGTCAAAATGAATGTGCCAAATATATTAAGTTCTATAAGAATACTCGTAGCGCTAATTGTGCCGTTCTATGTAATTCACGGTTCTCTCGAAGTTCGTATAATAGCTGGTGCTATCTGTACATTGGCAGTATTAACCGATTGGGTAGATGGTTGGTATGCGCGCAAATTTAATATGGTCACCAAAGTAGGTAAAATTTTAGATCCTATTGCCGATAAAGCCTTTGTGTTTACTTGTCTTTCGGTATTAGTTTATTTAGGCACCATTTCTATTTGGTGGGTCGTACCAATTTTTATTCGCGAAATTGTAATTACTACCTACCGGTTTATCTTTTTAGAAAGAGGCACGGTGGTGGCAGCTGTTAAAAGTGGTAAAATAAAAACGGTCTTGCAAATGCTCACCATTTTCATCGCCTATCTAATCTTTATGACTAGCAAACATTTTCCTGAATATTTTCATAGTTACTATTGGTATATTTTATATGTCGCTTTGTCGGTTACTTTATTCGTTACGCTGCAATCCGGTTTTGTATTTTTCAGAAAAAACTGGCGATTGGTCAAGCACGTTCATAATATAGCTTAATACTTAAGTTTCGGTAGTAAAATAATTGCTGTTCCAATGGAACTTGTTCCATTGTGTCAATAAAAGCAAAATCATATGGCTACAACAAGTGAACAAGTTCACTTGGATGACTATATACTTTAAATTCTTAAATTAAGTTGATTTTACATTTTTTTTTGAAGCGAACCAACCAAGCTATATGGAAAGGCGCAGCCCGCTATCCGCTCAAATACCATTTTGCCTTCGCTGCAATGCCCTCGCCAAAAATGGTATAACCGCTGCTATCGGGGCTAATAGTCCAAGCTCATTTGGGTTCAATACCTTTCCAAATAATGATCCGTAAAAATTGAACAAGAACAATTCAATCCAAGTGCCTTTCATCATTTTAAATGTTATTTATTTATACGTTAAAAATCAATCATTACTCGTGACAAGTTCATCCAAATAATAAAAGTAGTTGACACTTTTTTGATATTTTCAATATAAAGACACTATTGGAAGCCCAAAAACAACCGTCGTCATCGCCGAAAATGTGGAGAGTAACGGAACATTTACCGGCGATCTCTTCTATGGATTTCCCCAAATTTTAAGGTTTAGCAGGGTGTTTATAGTAGAGATGCCGGATAATCTGCTCTACGAGTTCAGATACTGGATCGAGTCCAGCACAAGTTTCTGGCATGACGGCTGTTAAGTATTCTAATTTTAGCCAAAAAATTTCATCACTTAAGATCGATTTACTTATATTAGATGTGAAATTTTTAACTGATGAAAATACTACAGTCGATTGTTAATTGGTATTTTAAACAACGCTATAAAAAACTGGAATATCATTATACGCATCCAATCAAATTACAACATAAAACATTAAGCGAGCTGCTTGAAAGAGCAGCACCAACTCAGTATGGGCAGCAATTTAATTTTGCGTCCATAAAAAATTATGAACAATTTAAAAATAGCATACCTATAAATACCTACGAAAGCTTACAGCCATTAATTGAAAAAGCCATACAAGGAGAGCAGAATGTTTTATGGGCAGGTGAAATTAATTGGTTTGCCAAATCTTCCGGAACCACTAGTGCACGAAGCAAATTTATACCCGTTACTTATCAATCTTTAGAAGATTGCCATTTTAAAGGCGGACGGGATGTGTTGAGTTTTTACTGTCATAATTTCCCTGAAAGTAAAATTTTTAGTGGTAAAGGTTTAACGATGGGCGGTAGCCATAAAATCAGTCCGCTCAACAAAAATGCTTATGTAGGTGATGTCTCCGCTGTAATGATGGAAAATATGCCGTTTCTGGGGCAGCTATTCAACACACCACCAAAAGCCATTGCCCTAATGGATAATTGGGAAAAAAAGATTGACTACATCACTAAAGCCACTCTGCAAGAAAATGTAACTATGCTAATAGGTGTGCCTTCGTGGACCTTGGTTTTAATCAATCATATCTTAGAAATTACTGGTGCTGAACACATTAATGAAATTTGGGCAGACTTAGAATTATTTATACATGGTGGAGTCAGTTTTACGCCCTACGAAAATCAGTATCAGCAATTATTAAATCATCAGCCGATCAATTATGTGCAAACTTATAATGCCTCCGAAGGTTTTTTTGCAATACAAGATTTACCAAATAGAACAGATATGTTATTGATGTTAGATTACGGTATTTTTTATGAATTTTATGATGCTATTACTCGAGCAACATGTTCATTGGAGGAGGTGGTAATTGGTAAAATCTATTCTATTATTATCAGTACTAATGGTGGCTTATGGCGTTACAAAATTGGGGATACGGTTTGCTTTACTTCCACAAAACCCTATCGTTTAAAAGTAGTAGGTAGAGATGTTCAATTTATAAATGCCTTTGGAGAAGAAGTAATTGTTGACAATACAGATAAAGCCATTGCAACAGCTTGCAAAATTACTGGCGCCGAAGTTAGGGAATACACCGCCGCTCCCGTTTTTATGAATAATCAAAATTCTGGCAGGCATGAATGGCTAATTGAATTTGCTAAAGAACCATCAAACATTAATATATTTTCTGAAGAATTGGATTTGGCTTTACAGTCTTTAAATTCAGATTATGCCGCTAAACGTACACATAATTTAGTATTAGATAAACCTTTAATTCACCTGGCAAAATACAATACTTTTTATAACTGGCTTAAACAAAAAAATAAGCTTGGTGGGCAGCATAAAATACCTCGTTTAGCAAACAATCGTATTTATTTAGAGGAGATTTTACAAATTGAACAAAAGCTGATAATGAACAGAAAATAATCTTACTTTAATTTTTACTAGCCCATTCTGGCATAGACAATAAGTACAATTCTGCCCTTTTTAAGGCTACTTCATCACTTAGCTCTTCAGGCGACCATTGCTGCAACCAACCGGCAACTCCAATTTTAATGGTATCACGATCTTTTAACTTATCCTCATTATCTATACAATAAGCACAATAGCCTTTTTCTTTAGGTACTTTTTTCTCAACAATTGCTCCGCAAGAATAGCAGTGTGTCATAATTTGTCAGTTTATGATTTTTTAAAAATCAAACATAATGTTTTGGATTGTAAACAACAAATGTATGTGGTTGATTAGAAAATAACTGAGAAGCCAATCTTTTACGGCAGTCAACAATATTTAACCGAAAGAGTAAATTTGGCGTCGCAAAATTTTGTCTAATAGAAGCTATTATTTGGTTTTAAAACAGCGTATTCTTTAATTCGAAAGTAGTTTGCCCAACCATATAGCCTAAATGAAAAATCTCTGCCTTGTAAACACCGGGAGATAACTCATTATCATAAGCCCAATAAGTACAATAACTTTGTACTTCATCATTTTTATAATCAATATCAGCGGTTGTGGTGTATTGCATTTCTATATCGTAAGCATTGGTAAAACGACCTGAGCCAGATTCGGCTAGCGATAAAGTAAAGCCTTCAGGATGAGTAATGCGAATAAGCAATTCTTGAATACCACTTTTTGCAATAGGATTCTCTAACACATCGTAGCAAATTTTTATTTTCTCGGCTTTTCTATAATCTTTAGTGATTTTCTCTTTTCCATTATTTTTAAACCGTACACCAACAGCCGAAATATTGGTTGTATTTAAAATCGCTGCCTTATTTACTTTTTCGCTAAGTATTATATTATCTTTTAACAAAGTCTGTTTTTCTAATTCTAATTGTTCAGCATTTGCAGCAATTTCTTCCTTTTCAATTTCTAATTGTTCTACCTGAATTTCTAAGGTGTCGTTTTGGGTTTGTAAGGTTTTCGTAATATCAACCAATTGGTCAGATATGGTTCTTTCAGTTTTTAGATCTTGTTGTAAGTTTAAATTGGTTTCTGCTAATGCTTGACTAATAATATATAAACTATCTAAAGTATTTACCTGTGTTCGTGTTCTTAACTTCAAATTGCTAATTAAGGTTTGAGCTTTATCCAATTCAAGAGCAGTAATTTGTTGCTGCCCTAATATTCTTTTAATTTCGGCTTGTTGAACCTCTAATTCGGTTTTGTTTAAAGTCAACAAGCTATCTAAACTAGCATTTTCTCCCTTATAAACATCCAACTCGTTCAGCGCATTTTGGTAGGCAGTTTGAAGATTGGTGCGAGCATGCTCAATATCACTAACATTAGCCCTAAGCTGGGTGTTTTCATTATTCATATTACGGTTCCATACAAATAGTGCAATATTAAGCAAAGCTAATAAACCGATTATCGCAAAAAGAAAAACTCTTTTATTATTACTTACAATGCCTGTGTTTTCCATATCTTTAATATATTGAGATACAAATAAACAAATTAAAATGTTGGGAAAAAATTATTGGAATCAAAGATACATTAAAAATGAAATTGGCTGGGATGTTGGCAGGCCTTCTACCCCAATTATAACTTATATTAACCAAGTTGACAACAAATTGTTGAAAATTTTAATACCCGGAGCAGGTAATGCTTACGAAGCCGAATATATTTTTAAAAAAGGTTTTAAAAACGTGTATATTTTAGATTGGGCAGAACAAGCTTTACAAAACTTTAAAAACCGGTGTACAGCATTTCCAACGGAAAACTGTATTCAAGCGGATTTTTTTGATCATAAAACTCAATATGACTTAATTATTGAACAAACTTTTTTTTGCGCCTTACAGCCTTCTTTAAGAAAAACTTATGTAAATAAAATAAGTGACTTATTATTAGATGGTGGAAAGTTGGTTGGGCTGCTGTTTAACATAAAGTTTGAGAAAGAAGGACCGCCATTTGGGGGCAGCAAAAATGAATACATAGAGTTGTTTAAACCTCAATTTGATTTAGATATTATTGAAAATTGTAAAAATTCTATTGAACCAAGAGCCGGTACAGAATTATTTATTAAATTTATAAAATAATATCTAAACCAATGAACCATATTCTCGTCAAGCAGCTTTTGTTTATTGATATTGAAACAGTGCCTGCCGCTCCTTATTTCCATCAGCTTTCAACAACTCAACAAAAATTGTGGGCAGATAAGGTAAATCGCTACCAAAACGATACTATAGATGTAGAAGCGTTATACGAAAAAAGAGCAGGTATTCTCGCAGAATTTGGTCAAATTATTTGTATTGCCGTTGGTTTTATTGCTGGCAATAAACCACCTTTTCAAATACGGATAAAAGCTTTTGCCTCAAAAAATGAAGCAGAAGTATTGCAATCATTTATCCAATTGTTAAATCAGTCTTTTCAAAACATTCATCAATTTTACTTTTGCGGACATAATATTAAAGAATTTGACATTCCTTACATTTGCAGACGATTAATTATAAACGGTTTGCCACTGCCAAACGCCTTAAATTTGAGTGGGCTAAAACCTTGGGAAGTTAACCATATTGATACTTTGGATTTATGGAAATTTGGCGATCGAAAACATTATACCTCCTTAAATCTTTTAGCACAGATATTAAATATTGCCACACCAAAAGATGATATTGATGGAAAGGACGTTGCTCGAGTATTTTGGGAAGACGATAATTTAGAACGGATTGTAAATTATTGTAAAAAAGATGTAGTTACGGTAGCACAGGTAATGCTTCGGTTTAAGCAGCAACCTTTAATTGAAAAAGATAATATTTTTATGGTTTAAAATGTGTTATACCAATGACGAATTTTCCCATTCGAAAAACAACACTAAACGATATAAGGTGACATCTTTAAAAAAGGTGTCATCTTTCGAAAAGACACCATCTTTCGAAAAGGTGTTATCTTTCGAAAAGGCATCATCTTTAAAAAGGTGACATCTTTGCAACAGCCTATGAACCGTTTTTTTTTGAAAATATTTTTTTGAAGCAATACAGAAAGCAATGAAAAAACACTCGTTCCGCTTTCCGCTCAAATGCCATGGCTAGGCTGCAATATCCGCGCGAAATCATGGTATAGCCGCTGCAATTCTGTCTAGGTGTCTTTCGGCATATTGAATGTTATTTATTTATACATAAAAAATAAATCAACATTCATTATTCGTTAATCGATGTTCGTTATTCATTAAATAATCATCAAAAAAATATCGAATATCGAATATCGAATATCGAATATCGAACACCGAATTTTGAATGACGAATTTTTCCATTCAGTAAACAACACTTAGCTGCTAAACAACCCAATGCACTTTAGTGCTGTTGGCTTGGAAATTCAATCTAAGTGTCTTTCGGTATATTGAATGTTATTTATTTATACATTAAAAATAATTCAACATTCATTATTCATTAATCGATATTCGTTATTCATTAAATAGTCATCCGAAAAATATCGAATATCGAACACCAAACACCCAATTTTGAATGACGAATTTTTCCATTCAGTAAACAACACCTAGCTGCTAAACAACCCAATGCGCTTTAGTGCTGTTGGCTTGGAAATTCAATCTAAGTGTCTTTCGGTATATTGAATGTTATTTATTTATACATAAAAAATAAATCAACATTCATTATTCGTTAATCGATGTTCGTTATTCATTAAATAATCATCAAAAAAATATCGAATATCGAATATCGAACACCGAATTTTGAATGACGAATTTTTCCATTCAGTAAACAACACTTAGCTGCTAAACAACCCAATGCGCTTTAGTGCTGTCGGCTTGGAAATCAGGGCTAGCTTATAAAATTCGATCCTTCGTTAGCAGGCTGTTTTTTGTGCGTTGCAAACGCACTTCTTAGCCATCCTTGTAGCAAACGAGGATGATTATAAGAGCCAAAGTTAAGCGGAGTTAATTAAGTTGCCGGAAAAGTTTGAACATCTTTACGTATTCGTTTATCAGAAATTTTTGGAAAGGTAGCGTGAACATATTTCATACTATTAAAAAACTTGAAATACATTTGACGCATAAATTCTTTTTTATGAATTCCACCGGCTTTAAAAGCAGTATGATGACCAAACCAAATAGCGTGGATGGTAACAAAAAACAGAAGCCCATATAAACCTATACTAATAGCTTTATTGTAAAATCCTTTTTCTTGAAACAATATATACAAGCGTTCATTTTGAAATTTGATATGATGCGCTTCATCAATAATAATATCTTTACATATTGATTTTAATAGTTGACAGTTGGTCGCATCTAACAGTGCTTGGTAAAAAATTTGAGCTGCACTTTCAACTATAATTACTGAAATTGTCCATAACTCCATACTTCGATTAAAATACCTGACCTGTCTAAATAAAGTGTCTCCCCAATCTTTTTGCTTGCGCTGTTCCCCAATTTTATCAATATAAATTCCCAGATTACTCCCGTGCTTTTGTTCTTCTTTAATAAATAATTTTACAGCTTCTACATACTCTGTATCCTCTATTCGCTTGGCATATTGGGCCGCAGCTAACAACAAATGTTTTCCGTCACTCGTTTCCCCCAATTGCCATGCGCTTAAAGAATTCAGTACTTTCTTTTTTTCTTCATCCGTTATTGTGGGTGAAATGCTCCAATCTATTCGTTGCTTTTTTAGATTGTCTTGAAAATGGTTCTTCCAAAATATTGAATGATGCATCTGCTATACTTTAGATACAAGAACGAAGATTGTAAATCGCTTATTCCACCCATATTATTAAATTTCATTAAATTTTGAATCAAGCATCTAAAGCCAAAACCTTCGACTGATGAACTAAGCTAGCAAGCCCACTACCCTTATAACTGCAACCACATAACTGTAAGCCCGGCAGTTTGTTCAAGGTAAGTTCAATTTCTTGCAACATGGCTTGATGCCCTATTTTATATAGCGGTCGACTATGACGCCATAAATTATAATGGGACTTTAAAGGATGATTATTCACCTGCACTAATTGCTGTAAACTTTGTAAAGCAATTGAAACAATTTGTCGTTTTGGTTGATCTAACAAAGGAGTATCCCTTAAATAAAGCCGTAACATTACTTTAGAGTCATCAACTCTATTTGCCCATTTGTTCGCACTAAAAGTAATGGCAGAACATGCCGGGAAATCTTCAACCGGCAACAAAATTCCAGAGATGTTTTTATCCAAAACAATATCGTGTTGATTAAATATAAAGGTTACAATACCTGCCGACTTAAAGGGAATTTTGTTTAACTGCTTGCTCAAGGTAGGATAGGAGGTGACTAATAGTTTAGATGCTATTGGTGCAGCAGTTGTTATATAAACTGAATCGAAACTATCTTCTTCTATTTTCCAAATAGTATTTTTATAATTTAATTGTTGTATGGGATGATTTAAAAAGATGCGTGTATAATTTAGCTGTTCAGCGATGGTTTTGGGTAAACTATGCATCCCATTTTTTAAACTAAAAAAATTGTAGCTTGACTTTGAAGCCTGCGATTGATTCAAAAAAGAATCGGGATACAGCGTTTGAACTGCCTTCGTAATAGATCCATATGTTTTCTCCCACTTCGGCAATTGTGGTAAAACCGATTGAATACTCAATTGCTCAGCAGCATAGCCAAAAATACCTCCATATACCGGAGCAGCATAACGGGTATACATTTCTTCACCAAAACGGCGGAGTACAAAATCTTTTAATGACTCTTCTTTATGGGTTGTGATTGGTGCAACATTCAATTCCTCAACAATGCGCAACTTTCCTGCTTCTGAAAAAAATGGACTGTTATTAAAAAGTTCAACTTGGGTAGGTACCATAAATCGTAAACCTTGTGGTGGATTATGTAATTTGCAATTTACGTAAATTTGAAATTGTGCTGTTTTAGGATAGATGATTTCGTTAGACAAACCCAAGGCTTCCAATAATTGCATAATAGTTTTTGGATACATACCAACCGACTCCGCTGCTTGCTCTATAATACTTTCTTTGAAAACATCGGTTTGCAAGATGCCTCCAATGGTTGCGTTTTTTTCAAAGAGGTGAATGTTTTGATAACCTTTTTTTTCAAGAAACCATGCGAGGGACAACCCGCTGATTCCTGCTCCAATAATTGCTATTTTTTTATTTGTTGTTTTGATGACAGCTGAATTTTAATTTATGTTTAGTAAGATGTAAAAAAGAATCAAATCTTTCTCCCCATCTTGCGCCAATTATACCAAACAATCTTACAATCGGTGAGGGTAGTATATTCTTTGGCATACAAAAAATTGAGGCGATAAAGGGTTTGCTTAGTCAATTCAGAGGAGCTTTCTACCGGTTTTAAAACCCCTTTTTTCAACTTGGGCAAATTGTAATTAGCAGTCGGTACATAACCTACCCAAGAAAATTGTCCGATAAAAACGTTCCACCAATTGGCAAAAAATTGCATAGGGCGATCAAATAAAAAAAGCAATATTGGAGATAAGATCGCGGTAATCAAACAGACGGCTAAGTCCAAAACTCTTTTGTTTCTTTTTTGCGCAGGTAAGGCAATGTTCAAACTTACGTCAATAGCATATAAATCGCCTGCCGTGTTTTTTGAGTTGCTGCCAACTATGCTGCTGCTTTCTTTAGGCACTATTCTATAGCTCATTTGTTCGCCCAAACCGGTCATTATTGCAATAATTTTATTGCTCGAAATATCTTTACTGCAAAATATAATTTCGTCTAACTGTAATTTTTTAGTGATGATTTTTACATCATTTAAATGTCCAATACTATCAGAATGTTTAGTGGCTGAGGTAGCCGGCAGAATATTACCCGCATATTGATACTGAATACCCACTTGATTTAACAAGTCTTGCACCCGGATGGACTCTTCATGAGTACCGGCAATAGCCACCCGTTTGAGTTGTTTTGAGAAAAAAGGAATAGCAGAAGGAAAAATGAAGTTGAACAAATACCGCCAACCCACCAACATAAACACGCTCCAAATTGCACCTAACACAATAATTGCCCTCGAAAAACGAAGACTTTCCGGTAAAAAACCATATAAAGCTGCGATTAAAACAGTGCCAATTAGCAGCCCTTTTATAACCGCATTAATTTTCAGTGGTTTATCATATCCGCCACTTAAAAAAATACTGCTTATCCAAACCAATATATATAATGGTATATTGATCCAAAGTAAATTTTCCGGGTAAGTAATACCCGCTTTCATATACAATACCCATTGCTTTTTGATGAAAAGTATACCGCCCCAAATGATAACCACATCTACAACCGGTTGCCATAGTTGTTTTAAAAACCGGTGGGTTACGGATAAGATGGCTCTAAAAATAATGGCAAGTTGAATGGCAAAATGGTAGATGCCTGCCATACCCGATGAAAAATGTTTATCGGCAAAAATGCTCATCGATTTGTAAAACATTTTCACATAATTTAAGCTGCCTTTTTTAGTACTTTCTCCTTTATAATGAATAATGGTGGTTTCGGGGAAATAATAATTTTGAAAGCCTGCTTGTTGAATGCGGTACGATAGGTCCACATCTTCTCCATACATAAAAAAGGTTTCATCTAAATAACCTACTTCATCTAAAATCGTTTTGCGCAACAACATAAAAGCACCGGACAACACATCTACTTCATGGGTTTCGTCTTCACTTAAAAAGCCAAGATGGTATTGATTAAATTTTTTTGATTTTGGAAACAAAGCAGACAGCCCAAATATTTTACAAAAAGCTACAAATGGGCTAGGCAATCCACGTTTAGATTCGGGTAAGAAATTACCGCCTCCGTCAATCATTTTAACGCCTAAAGCTCCCGCCTTTGGATGCGCATCCATAAAATGGAGCACCTTACTTAAAGTATCTTCCTCAATAACCGTATCAGGATTGAGCAGCAACACATATTCGCCTTTGGCTAAGGCAATAGCTTGGTTGTTTGCCGTTGAAAAACCCGTATTTTCTTTATTTTCAATTAATTGTACCCAAGCAAATTTTTCTTGAATAAAAGATACCGAGTCATCTTCCGAATTATTATCCACTACAAAAACCTCCACTTCACCTTCCTCCACATTTTGCATTGCATTTTGAACAGAGCGTAAGGCTTGTTCTAAAAAATACTTAACGTTGTAGTTAACAATTATGATAGATAATTTGGTCACTGCTACTATGCTTATTCTTTTATCAGATAATTTTCGTAGTTGGTACGGGTGGCAAGGCTTCGGGCTAAAGTTAGCTCATCTACATATTCTAAATCGCCACCAAAAGCAACACCTCTTGCAAGGGTGGTTAATTTTATTTTAAAATGTTCAATTTTTTGTGAAATGTAAAAGATGGTTGTATCGCCATCCATAGTTGGGTTTAAAGCCATAATCAATTCTTCCACTCCATCATTCTCAATTCGTTTTAATAGAGCATCAATTTTTAAGGCTTCAGGTCCAATTCCATCCATGGGAGAAATGACGCCTCCTAAAACATGATAAACTCCCTGATACTGATTGGTGCGCTCAATGGCAATTACGTCTCGAATATTTTCAACTACACAAATCGTTTTTTTATTTCTTAAGGGATTGTTGCAAATGGCACAAATAAACTCATCGGAAACATTATAACACCGGCTACAGAATTGAATATCTCGTCGCAATTGAATAATGGCATTACCCAAGTTTTCCGATTCAAGAATGGGACGTTTCAACAAATGCAACACCAACCGTAAGGCTGTTTTTTTGCCAATACCCGGCAAACGTGCCAACTCGTTGACCGCTGTTTCAATTAAGCTCGATGAATAGTCTGCCATATTTTACAATCACATCAACTAAGCAGCAGCCATTTTTTCCATAGCCGGTTGCTTACTTTCTTTTTTATTGCTTTTTTGGGTAAGATGATATTCGTAAATTTCAGATATTTTAGTTTTGATATGACCTGATTTGAAATCGTTTTTGGAAGTAAATAATTCACTCAAACGGTCAACATAAAATTGATGTTCTTTTTGCAAATGAAGGTTAGATGCTGTATTTAATAAACGATGAATCGTCTCTATGTATTCATTATAGTAGAACTCCGTTTTATAATTTACACTATCTAATAAGTGCATCATTTCTTTCAGATAATTATAGCTGCTTTGAATATCGTTAATCTGATAAAAATAAGTAGCATAAATTTTATTCTTCAAAAACCTTGCTCTAAAGGGCAACTGCTTATCCGGTAATTGCATAAAGCGTTCGTTAAACACGTCTTCCATGGCTTTAATGGCATCCGATGACAAGCTGGTTTCGTTGGTAGATATTAATAAAGTTGCTTGTAACTTCCAGAATTTATTCACCAATTCTAATTGGTCTATTTGATCTACTTCGTCAAAACAAAGTTGTTTTAACTCTTGATGCGTAATGGCATAATTATTTAAGTCCATAAGCTTTTTCTTCCAACGCATAATTTCGGGCATCAATTCTAAATAATCTTGATCTTTTGATAGCTTTAAGGTTTTATCTAACAAAATTTCGGCTTGTTGGTATAGTTTTTTATTATATAGAAAACGAATTTGCTTTAAATTGTCATATAATTGGGCTTCTATGCTATGATGGTTGTGGTAAGCACTCATACTTTTTAACATTAAATCGTACAGATAAGCTTTGGCTACCGGCATGCGGTTTACAAATTTGTAGTCTTTAAAGTTTTCTTTAATCTGTTCTTCATTATATACCGTTTGTTTGTCCATCGCATCAAACAATTGTACATATTTGTTTTGATCACCAATAACGTGGCGACCCGAGTAAATTTTAAAAAAACGTTTTTCTGATTTATTTAAAGACTTTAGTAGTTCGAAGGTTTTATCTAATTTCGACATAGACTGTTGATGTAAAAAGGTTTTAATGAACTATTAAACAATAGATTGAAAGCTCAAATATACCCTTTTTTAACTTTAGACTGCTGACTTTTCATAAAATTATTATTGAGTAGTCAGTCAAGCTCATACTGTCGGTTAATTTGGTAAAATTAGAACGATTACTTCGTTGGAGAATATCAACCATAGCTTAGGCTATGCTTGATAACCTCCGCCTCGTACTCCTCCGAATTTTACTTAAATTTATCCGACACCATGAACTTGACAGACTACTGAGCGGTAATTATTGAACAAGATACGATATTTGGAAAGTTATTAAACCCGGGCGAAGTTGGCAAATTAGCCCCGACAGCAGTGGTTATGCCGCCTGAAGCAAGGCTTTTGAAGCCAAGCTGCGGCATTTGAGCGGATGGCGGGCAGCCCGTTTGCAAATATCTCCTTTCGTTTCGCTTCCAAAATTACCGTAATACTCGGAACAAGTTCTACAATATTTTATTTCGCAATGATTTGCGTGTTATAAAAGATTGAACTAACCAAACACTGATTGCATGGCTATGCAAACCGCTGCTCCTGCCAAAAAACCGGCTAATGCCAACCAGGATATTTTTTTCAAATACCAGATGAAATCAATTTTTTCCATACCCATAGCGGCTACCCCTGCAGCCGATCCGATGATTAACATACTGCCTCCGGTGCCGGCAGAATAAGCAATGAAATGCCATAGAAAATCGTCGGTTGGGAAAGTATACATACCCATTGAAGCGGCTACCAAAGGTACATTATCAATAATAGCCGACAAAAAGCCGAGAATAATAATGACAATGTTTTGGCTTGGAATGGCTTCTTGCATGGTTTCTGCAATGGACATAAGGAAGCCTACTTTGTGCGTTCCATCGTGCCCCATAACGGCAACACTTTCTAAAGCAGCAACGGCTACTAATATGCCAAGGAAAAATAATATACTCGACATTTCAATTCGTGAAAGTGCGTGGTGCGCTGAGTATAAATGTTTGGTTTCTGTATCAAATTCTTCTTCCGGATGAATATATTCTGATACGAGCCACACTACACCAAGCGACAGCATCATACCCATATACGGTGGAAGATGCGTAAGTGTTTTAAATATTGGCACGAAAATGAGACCACCGACCCCAACCAACAACATCACCTTACTACTCAACAGTTTTTCTTCCTTGATTTTGGCATCAAAATCTCTGTCTGACGGAAGGGTAATATTACCTTTAAAAATTTTAAGGTTAGAAGCAATTAGCAATGGCACCAAAATGCACACTATTGATGGTAACACTAAGCGGGTTATCAAGCCTCCGGTGGATACTTTTCCGCCAATCCACAGCATGGTGGTTGTTACATCGCCTATAGGTGACCAAGCACCACCGGCATTGGCAGCAATTACTGCCATCGATACAAACCAAAGCCGCTCTGTTTTATCCGGTATTAATTTACGCAACAGCGATACCAACACAATGGTTGATGCCAGATTATCTAAAGTAGCGGATAAGAAAAAGGCTAAGATACAGATTAACCAAAGCATCTTGGTTTTGTTGGTGGTTTGTATTCTATTGGTAATAACCGAAAAGCCTTTGTGTAAATCGATTAATTCCACAATAGTCATAGCACCAATTAGAAAGAGCAATATTTCGGCTATTTTACCAATATGGTGCAGTAACACATCTTTTTGGTCGCCGAGTTGGTGATCGTAGCCCACCACCTCTAAATGTCCTAACGAAATGAGTGCCCAGCAAATGCCACCCATAATTAAAGCCGGTACAGTTTTGTCTAATTTTAAAGGATGCTCAAAAACAATCGCTAAATATCCTAATATAAATACAACAATTAAAGCAGTAATCATAAATCTATCATCAATTTTAAGTATGGATGCTTATTTTTTAAGGGCAGCAAAGATCATAATTTTATTGATGAAAACCAACTTAATCAAATTTTTAGATGGTTGATTTGAGCTATTGCAAAAGTTCTCCAATCTTCCCCAACAACCAAGCCTTATCACTATTCACTTCCTGGTTTTTCAATTTGGCTTTCAAATCCTCCAACTTCATTTTAGTTGCCCCAAAACGGATGCGATACACATTTATTAAAGTGCGAATAAAATTTTTGTAGGCTTTTTTGTTTTTGGGTGTGAGTTGTTTGTTTTCATTAAAATACTTTTCGGCAGAGCGAAAAATTTGGATGGTACGCTCATCATACTCCTGATCACATTCGTAATGGGCTTTCATCATAATTACCCGGCAATTGACATCGTAATTCAAATTCACACTTTCTACTCTAATAAAATGATGCAAGGCTTTTTCATAATCTTGCTGGTAAAAGGCTACTCCACCGAGGTTAAAGTGATACACACTTTCCCTTACCTTTTTTTCAATAAAGGGTTGATACTTTTTGATCATTTGTACCGTCCATTTAAATTCACCTACTCTACAACCTGCCGTCACAATGGTTTTTAACTCATCAACAGATATAAAGTTCTTATCAATTAGCAACTCTTGCTCATCCATAATTTGGAATAGAATAAATAAATGTTGAAAATCAAACTGTCCTTTTTGTATTTGCCGTGAACAAAAATTGACAGCAATTATATAAAAACCCTTCAAATCAGATTTAATAATGCTTGAACTGTACCGTTCTAATAAAACTAACAAATTCCGATAAACTGCTTCACTTTGTGTTTTTGTCAATTGATTGGCTGCCAAATATATTTGAATTAATGGATGATTGGCATATTGAGGTAAATTTAGAAGTGCTGCCATAGCTTCAATACTTGAAGTATCGTATTTTTTATCAGTTACTGCTTCAAGGAAAAGTAAAGTGCTGTTTAGCTTTAGTTTGTTGATAAGGTAATTCAAATCCGTATTGTAAATTAACTCAGATAAATTATCTTGCTTGTTTAACTGGTTGCTGATGAATAAATAATGCAATATTTGCTTTTCTAATTTTTCTTGTTGTTCATAATGCCTATTGTTTTTTTGAGATGGCTTGAAAAACTGTTTTTGATGTTTTTTAATATGCCGGTTAAACAGTTTGAATTGCCGTTTGGTTAACATTTTTTCATATAAAATATCATAGTAATACGCTGAATGTTCTTCTAAACCTTCAATTACCAAAAACCGTTCGGCTAAACGCAGCAAAGCACACAACTTATAATTCAACTGTTTTTTTTGTTGCATAGTTAAACCGGTTTTCGATACTTTTTCATTAAAGGTTTCTCGATATACTTCCACTAATAAAGCTTGCTCTATATATGATAAGCCTAACACCCGTTGTTTTAAAACCGCTAATAACTTAATCACCAACACATCGCCGTTAAAGTACCGGCTTTCTACAAAGTTGGTAAAACTGCTTATTTCTTTAGCAGAAAATTGTTGCAGCATTTCTATACACAAAAATGGTTGGTGACCTGATTTCAGTTTCGTTTTAATAATCATAAATAAATGATTTACAGAATTTTATGAAATTTGACTAAGATAAAAATACTGATTTAAAGCTCAATTAGTGTATAAAAATATAATAAATGCCCAATATATTTGCACATAGAATTGTAAAGCAAGAGGAAAGCCGGACTAATTCCCCTTCACTTGTGAAGGGGTGGGCTTCACCTTCGGTGAAGGTCGGGGTAGTCGAAAGCCGAAACCGTTTTTGCAAAAAAAAGAGGTCGGGGTAGTTGAAAGCCAAAACTAGACTCATTGAAATGACAATAGAACTATTGAAATATTTTAATCACACAAAAAATAAAAGTTATGAAAACAATGATCACTTGTTGCTTAGTTGTCGGAATATTCATTTCCACACAAGCACAACCCAATTTTTCAAAAAAAGATTTTGCTAAAGAATCAACACAATGGCTCAAGTTAGATAATAACCAACAGGTCTCAGCCAAACAACTGGCAACCAATAAAAGCCTTTTAAAACTACAACCCGAAGACGAGCTACAACTCCTCAAAACCAACAACGACGCATTAGGCTATCGCCATTACCGCTACCAACAAACCTACAAAGGTATTCCGGTGGAAAGTGCGATTTACCTAATACACGAAAAGAACCATACAGTGAAACAGGCTAATGGCAAACTGGTACACGACCTTAAGCTATCTACAAAACCTGCCCTTACCGAAGCCGAAGCCTTAAAAGCTGCACTCACTCACCTCAATGCCATCTTATATGCATGGGAAGATGCCGCTCACGAACAAAGCATCAAACAAGTAAAAAACCAAGACGATGCCACTTTTTACCCCAAAGGCGAATTGGTAATTGTGGACCCGGAGTTTAAACAACAAGCAGCCAACCACCACCTCGCATACAAATTCGACATTTATGCAATAGAACCTTACACCCGTCAAGTGGTTTATGTAGATGCTTTAGATGCGACCGTTTTAAAAACCTTATCAAAAATCCACGACTGTACCAATGTGGCTGCTTCCGGCACTACCAATTACTCTGGTAATCGCAATTTTACAGCTTGCCAGGAAAACGGAATCTATACTTTGAAAAACAATATGGGCGGTGGAATGCAAGTATTTAATGCCAATAATACGAGAAGCAATCCACAAATTCCTTTTACCGATACCAATAACTTTTTTGAAGGCGACCCAACCGCCAACGAGGTACATTGGGCAACCCAAAAGACTTACGAATATTTTTTAAACACCCATAACCGCAACAGCTTAGATGACAATGGAATGGCTTTGCTAAGCTGGGTACACTTTGGCGAAAACTATAACAATGCTTTTTGGAATGGCTCGTGGATGACTTACGGCAATGGCGACAATAACCGTTTTAGCGCATTGACTTCACCCGATGTAGTAGCCCACGAAATGATGCATGGCGTAACCGATTTTTCTGCCGACTTAATTTACAGCTACGAATCAGGCGCACTCAACGAATCTTTTTCAGATATTTTGGCGAAGTTGCCGAACATTATATGAAAGGCAGCAACGATTGGTTAATGGGCGCAGACTTTACCGTAGCACCAGGTAAAACAAGCCTCCGAAATATGAGCAACCCAAACGACCCCAATGCTTTGACCCAACAACCGGATACATATGAAGGTGATTTTTGGTACACCGGTTCCGGCGATAACGGCGGGGTTCATTACAATAGTGGCGTACAGAATTATTGGTTTTACCTACTTAGTGAAGGTGGTAGCGGAGTTAATGATAATGAAGACTATTTTTCTGTGAATGCCATAGGAATGAATAAAGCCGCTTCAATTGCTTATCAAAATCTTACTTTTTATCTGACTCCTAATTCTAATTATGCCGATGCAAGAAATGGTTCGATTGCTGCTGCCGTAGAATTACAAGATGCGGGTATATTAACACCAACTGATGTGGAACAGGTAATTGCAGCTTGGTGTGCTGTGGGAGTAGGAATTTGTGATACCACTACTCCACCAGATGAAGAGGATCCACCTACTGGCACTTGTAATAGATTGACCGATTCATTGGCTTTGATAGCTTTGTATATTACAACCAATGGACCTAATTGGACGAATACCTGGAATGTGAATCAGCCAATCAATACTTGGTATGGAGTGGGCTTAAATGAATTCGGTTGTGTTAGCTGTTTAGATTTCGGTGGAGATAATAATTGTAATACAATTACAGGATATGGCAATAATTTAGTGGGCAGTTTACCACCTGAATTGGGTAATTTAAGTCATTTAAAAGGAATACTAATGCCCAACAACCAATTAAGTGGTGACTTGCCCAAGGAACTGGGCAACTTAAGCCGATTAGAAAGGTTGGTTCTATATCAAAATCAGCTAACTGGTAGTTTGCCCGTTGAACTCAGCAACCTGAATAATTTAACTTGGTTATGGTTAAACGACAATAACTTTATCGGAGGTATACCTACATGGTTAGACAACCTTGACAGTTTAAGAACGTTGCGTTTAAATAGTAACCCTAATCTTGGTGGCAACATACCTCCAGAAATTGGCAACTTAACTAATTTGATTGATTTGAGGTTAGATTTTAATAACTTAACAGGTAATATACCACCAGAGATTGGTAATTTAAGTAAATTAACACATTTGTTTTTATCTAATAATAAGTTAATTGGCAATATCCCCAATAGCATTGGCAATTTGAACAATTTGAATCGGCTGGGTTTACAAAGTAATAACTTAAGCGGCAGTTTACCTTCTCAGTTAAGTAACTTAGTTAGTTTAAATTGGTTGATTTTAAGCCACAATAAATTAAGTGGTAGTTTACCTAATTGGTTAGGTAACCTTAATAATCTTTCTCTTTTAGGTACTGATGATAATAATTTTAGTGGCTGTTATCCTGCCAATTTGTTAGAGTTATGCACCCAACTTGAAGATATATATAACAAAAATTCAGCTGTATCGGATGATAATGACTTTGATGCAACTTGGGAAGATTTCTGCCTAAACGGTGCAGGCAGTTGCGACGGTTCAGCTCCTAAACCGGTTTGGCCCGGCGATTTCAATACCGATGGCATTGCAGATATTCAAGACTTGCTCTATTGGGGAGCAGCCGAAGGTTTTACAGGAGCTACCCGCCCAAATGCTACTTTCAACTGGTCTGCACAAGATTGCCCGGATTGGGCTTTATCTGTCAACGGCATCAACTCCAAACATCAAGATGGTGATGGTGATGGTATTGTTAATAGTAACGACCTCATTGCCCTAATTCAAAACTATGGCAATACCCATAATTTCACTCCTGTAATGAACTTTGCAGGTGCAATACAATATCGTTTAGAACTAATTAGTAGCATTCCCAACGGCAACACCAACAGCCTGACCAATACTTATGAATTGTATGCAGAATCAATAACCGGTGCGCCGGTAAGTACCCACGGTTTGGCTTGCAGTATTGATTTTGATGATTTACCCATCAATAGTGTTAGTGTAGATCTAAGCAACTCCGCGCTAATGCCCGATGAGTCTATTGATATTTATTTAGATGCCCAAAACCGTTTAGACCTCGCTCTTACCCGCACCGATAACAACAACCAAACTTTAGATGGTTCGGTTGCCCGTATTATTGTTGGTATTGAAGATGTTCAGATTGGCGACCCTTTTGAAATACAACTTAACAATGGCAGTATGATGTCTGCTAATGGTAATATGGTTGCGGTTGGTAATACTTCTTTTTATGGTTCTTTTACCGGTGATGGCTTCAGTCCAAATTTTTCGGTTAATGTTTCTACTATGCACGAAGGCTGTAATACGCTTGGTTCAGCAAAAACACAAGTAATTGGCGGCGTAGCTCCTTACAGCTATTCGTGGAGTACTGTAGCATCCGGTAATGAAGCTGCTAACTTAAGTTCAGGCATCTATTCCGTTACTGTAACTGATGCAGATGGTGAAAGTAATTCGGTATTTTTTCAAATTAACGGGCAAACGCCCATTTACGATGCCAACGGCAATTTACTGTGTGGCAGCATCTGCCCCGATTATTTAGAGCCAAGTGGTGTAAGCCCCGATGGTTTATACAATGCCAACATCAACTTGCAATCCAACGCCCTCATTCCCGAAGGGGATGCAGTACATTTTGAAGCCGGCGAACGTATTCGCTTAGAAAGTGGATTTAAAGTACAACCTGGAGCGCGCTTTTCGGCTTACATTGAGGATTGTGATTAGCAAAAAATATTCGTGCCACGAATAATAATCCAATACCGTTATACTGGAACTTGTGCTGGACTCGCTCCAGTATCTAAAACGCAGTGTAAGAAAATATCCAGTATCCCCGTCAGAAATGGGTGAGGTTGGTTTTTACATTTCAGTTGAAATAAAAAGGGGATACTGGATAAATGCTTTGTATCACTCCACAATTTTCCAGTATGAGGGTTTTTTATTGGGCTCTTTTAATAAATACAAAACCAAAACAACTGAACAGGAAAGTACCTTCCTAATGAATTGATTTACATGTTATTTAGTATTAGGATAGCTCGTTTGACTAGAAATTACAGGAAACATCAGCGATTTTTAAGTTTTGAACTAACATCGAAACTTAAGCCAATTATCAAAGTTTAAGTCGAATAATAAACTTGGTTCAATTTCCCTTTTTAATTAATGTATTTTTATAGGTTTTGACGGGCAAGTTTAAAGGCGTGTATTATTTAGCCTGTCTTGTGTAAGTAATTTCTAAAGATAGATATCATATATTAATCCGCAGAAACCAGCTGACAATCAAACACTTAAACTCATTTGTTTCACTTTAGAAATCAAATTTTCAAGCACTAAACAAGCTTCAACCAACTTTTCATGGTGTATCTTCAATTTCAGATTATAAATTAAATCTTTGATCTTCTAATTCAAAAGTAAGCCGGACTAATTTCCCTTCATATGTGAAGAGCCTGTACCGACACATCGGTAGGTGAGCTTTCTCAAACAGAAAGGTCGGGGTAGTTAAAAATGTAACATGAGGGAGCGAAGCCGGCAATCATAGCCCCGATTTCCAAGCCAACAGCACTAAAGTGCATTGGGTTGTTTAGCGGCTAAGTATTGTTTTTCGAATGGAAAAATTCGTCATTCAAAATTAGGTGTTCGATATTCGATATTTTTTTGGATGACCATTTAATGAACTACGAATATCAATTAACGAATAATGAATTTCGATTTTTGCTTTTAATCCCTAAATTGAGTTGATCTATCACCCTATATAATTCATAGATAACATGAAAAAAAGTGAACAACAGAAAAAAGGCTTGTACACCCCAAGCTTAGAAAAAGACAGTTGCGGGGTTGGCTTTATTGCCGATTTGGGAGGCGAGTCGTCGCACTATATTTTAGATACGGCAATAACGATGCTGGAAAATATGGAGCATCGCGGGGCTTGTGGTTGCGAAGAAAATACAGGTGATGGAGCAGGTATTTTGACGCAATTGCCACACGACTTTTTCAAAAAAGAGTTGGAGAAAGAAGGCGTAACGTTGCCTGATTTAGGAAAGTATGGTGTGGCGATGACCTTCTTACCAAAAGATGAAACCAAGCAAGCCTATTGTTTTGATGTGATTCACAAACACACCAAGCAGCACGATTTTAAAATTTTTCATATTCGTAAAGTACCGGTGAATAATTCTGGCTTAGGCAAAACGGCATTGGAAACTGAACCGGACATTTATCAACTATTTTTTAAAACCGATCGCTTTAACAACAAGGCAATTGAAAACCGGTTTTACTTTTTGCGGCACGAAATTTTGAAAGAAATTTATTTTGGTGAAGACTTTAGCTTGCGCGATGAATGTTACATTGCCTCGCTTTCTTCTAAAACTATTGTGTACAAAGGTTTGCTGCGAGCTATTCAGTTGCGGAGTTATTATAAAGATTTGTTAGACCGGAAATTTGCAACGACCATAGCCATCATCCACAGTCGCTTTTCTACCAACACAGTGCCAAAGTGGAAGTTGTCTCAGCCTTTCCGATGTATTGCACACAATGGTGAAATTAATACGATACAAGGTAACATCAATTGGTGGAATGCCCGCGAGAAAAATATGGAACGGCGCGCAAGAGCCGATCATAAGTTGCTCGATGTGTTTCCCGTTTGTGACCCTTTCATTTCTGATAGCGGCAACTTTGATAACGTGGTAGATTTTTTGATGACTGCCAGCCGCTCTATTCCTCATAGTATAATGATGATGATACCGGAAGCTTGGCAAAATAATCATAATTTGGAGCCTCACAAAAAAGCATTTTACGAATACCACGATGCGGTGTTAGAACCTTGGGATGGTCCGGCTTCCATTTGCTTTACGGATGGAACGATAGTTGGCGCAAGCTTAGATCGTAATGGCTTACGACCTTCCCGTTATGTAATGACTTCGGATAACTTGTTGATCCTTGCCAGCGAAGCGGGAGTGATTGACTTAGATGAAAGCAAGATCATTAAAAAGGGCAAGTTAAAACCAGGTAAAATGTTGGTTGCCGATATTGAGGAAAAGCGCATCATTACAGATAAAGAATTGAAGAATATGATTTGCCAACGGAAAGATTATGCCGGTTGGTTAAAACATAATGCCAAACATATTGCTGATTTGCCGGTAAGCCCTGTGCGCTTTCCAAAAGAAAAAAATCTAAAACAAAAACAGATTGCCTTTGGCTTTACTTTAGAAGATGAAAACCTGATCTTGAATGCGATGACGGCAAATGCTAAAGAGCCGGTGGGTTCTATGGGGGCAGATATTCCATTGGCGGTGTTGTCGAAAATTGCCCAGCATCCAGCCAATTATTTTAAGCAACAGTTCGCTCAGGTTACCAACCCACCTATTGATAGCTTGCGCGAAAAATATTATATGAGTTTGTCAACAGCTATTGGCGGAGGCAGTAAAATTGTAAACATTGGTGAAAATGAAGCCAAAACGATTCGTTTCGATTCGCCGGTATTGACGGGGCAGCAATTGGCAAATCTTATCCATAATAGATTAGATGAATTTCAAACTGCAACTATTGATTTAGTGCACAGCCAAACTATTGAGTTGCAAGCTGCGATAGAAAGTATTTGTTGGCAGGCAGAACGGCAGGTAGAACACGGTAAAAAAATTGTTCACTTAACGGATCGCAACATCAATCATAAACGGCTATCCATTCCATCATTGCTCATGATTGGTGCTTTGCATCATCATTTGATTGAAAGAGGTTTGCGTAAAGAAGTAACTTTGGTGTTAGATGTGGGCGATGTTTGGGAGACTCATCATTTTGCAACTTTATTATCTTTTGGAGCGGATTTAATTTGTCCGTACATCGCCTTGCAAACGGCTGCCGACCTTGCCGAAAGAAATAATCTGGAACCGAAAGAAGCGGTCAAAAATTACATCAAAGCAGTTGATAAAGGTTTGTTGAAAATCATTTCGAAATTGGGTGTTTCTACTTTGGCATCTTATAAAGGTGCACAAACTTTTGAGGCATTGGGTATTAGCGAAGAAGTGGTGAACAAATGTTTTAAAGGAACTATTACACGTATAGGCGGCATGCGTTTTAAAGATTTTAAAATGGAATGTGAAGTAAAGCACCGCTTGGCATTTGAAAAAGAATATGGCAAACTGCCAGACACCGGAACTTACCAATGGAAGCAGCGTGGGGAATATCATTTATTCAATCCGCAATCGATACATCTTTTACAACACGCTACCCGAACGAATAATTACGAAACCTATAAAAAGTTTTCATCGGTTATCAATGATTTAGATAACAATAATAGTACACTTCGCAGCTTCATCAATATTAAAAATAAGGATAGGAAAATTCCATTAAGTGATGTGGAACCGGTACAAAATATCTTAAAACGATTTGTAACCGGGGCGATGAGTTTTGGTTCGATAAGTGAAGAAGCGCATACGACTTTGGCTATTGCGATGAACCGGATTGGCGGTAAAAGCAACAGTGGCGAAGGGGGCGAAGATGCCAACCGTTTTCCAAAAATGGAAAATGGTGATTGGAAACGTTCGGCGATTAAGCAAGTTGCCAGTGGCAGGTTTGGGGTGGATATTAATTATTTGACCAATGCGGAAGAACTCCAAATTAAAATTGCGCAAGGTGCGAAACCGGGCGAGGGTGGTCAATTGCCGGGTCATAAAGTAGATAAAAATATTGCACGGGTTAGAAATTCTACACCAGGTGTTGGCTTGATTTCTCCACCACCGCATCATGATATTTATTCTATTGAAGATTTGGCGCAATTGATTTTTGATTTGAAAAATGCTAATAGAAGTGCGCGCATTAGTGTTAAATTGGTTGCCAAAACAGGTGTTGGCGTAATCGCTTCGGGAGTTACCAAAGCTCATGCAGATCATATTTTAATTAGTGGTTGTGATGGTGGGACAGGGGCTTCGCCTTTAAGCTCTATTCGTCATGCAGGTTTGCCATGGGAATTGGGTTTGTCTGAAACGCATCAAACCTTAGTAAAAAATGGATTGCGCGATAGAGTAGTTTTACAAACCGACGGACAAATTAGGACTGCCCGCGATATGGCAATTGCTACCATGTTGGGTGCCGAAGAATGGGGCATTGCTACCGGTGCTTTGGTAGTAGAAGGTTGTATTTTGATGCGGAAGTGTCATTTAAATACTTGTCCGGTAGGTATTGCTACTCAAGATGAACAATTGCGTAAAAAGTATGCCGGTAAGCCCGAACACGTTGTCAATTATTTTCATTTTTTGGCAGAAGAGTTGCGCGAGTTGATGGCTGATTTAGGTATTAAAACGGTGAATGAGTTGGTTGGCAGAACGGATTTATTGGAGATTGTAAATGTAGAAACACATTGGAAAACCGAAAATCTAAATTTGGAACCCATCTTATACAGAGAAGAAAATAAATACAACAATACCATGTATTGCTCTACTAAACAAAATCATAATTTAGAACAAGTATTGGATAGACGGTTGATGGCGTTGACCGATTTTGTGGAGAAGCGTTCTACTTATAAAGGCATCATACCCATAAAAAGTACCGACAGAACAGTGGGTGCTATGTTGAGTAATGAACTGACTAAAATTTATAATAATGAAGGAGTAGAAGATGACAGCATCCGGTTTAATTTTAAAGGGGTGGCAGGGCAAAGTTTTGCTTCTTTTTTAGCGAAGGGTATTACGTTTGATTTGGAAGGAGCTGCTAATGATTATGTCGGTAAAGGCTTAAGCGGTGGCAAATTAATTATTAAACCGGATAGAGATAATGTGTTTGAATCGCATAAAAATATCATAATTGGTAATGTGGCAATGTATGGAGGTATTAGTGGCGAAGCATATATCAGTGGTGTTGCTGGCGATCGGTTTTGCGTTCGTAATAGCGGAGTTAAAGCGGTGATAGAAGGCGTTGGACATAATGGTTGCGAATATATGACCGGCGGTGTGGTAGTGGTTTTGGGTAAGAAGGGCAACAACTTTGCAGCGGGTATGAGCGGCGGTATTGCCTTTTTGTATGATGCCGATATGAAAGATTTACCAAGTGCGCACGATATTAATACGGAAATGGTGTTGATAGAAACGCCGCATAAAAATGATTTAGTTCTTTTGAAAACCATGATT
>CALHDG010000046.1 GCA_938023075.1 uncultured Chitinophagales bacterium | reverse complement strand
TAACAGATTAAAAGATATTATGAATTATATTAAGATAAGATTTTTTTTAGACTTTATGAAATCTTACAACTGATTTCTGAGTTAAAATAGCAATTTTAACATTTGGAAAATCAATTTTGATTTTTTGAGGAGACCCTATTTAATGAATAACGAATATCGATTCCGTAAAAAAGGCTATAAAGTTTTTAGCCTCTTAGTCAGTAAATTGAACTTATTTGTTGAAGTAATTATAAAATTGAAAAGTACTAAACATTTATTTTCGGCAATAAAGTAAAACGATTGTTGCTAAAGTGGAGATGATTGGAGCCTTTACAATACCAATTTGGTATAAACTAAAGAATGACTAATTTTTTCACATCAGCAAGCGTACCGTTAAGTATTAAACGAATAAAGTATAAACCCGGCATTAGGTTGGAAGATAATTCGTTTTTGTAAAAGCCGGCTTCTAAAGTGGATTCGTTAATATTTTGCTCTAATACCATTTGATGACTAATTACATGAATAGTAACGTTAACGGTATTTTCTAGTTGATAGCTTACAAAAGGTTGTCCATTTAAACTATAGGCAAAGTCAATCTTTCCATAAGTTGAAAAATCTTCATCTAGCCAGGCTAATTTCTCTACATCTAAAAAAGCAAAATTAAGTAGTGAAGCATGTTTTAGAAAATAATCCGGTTTTAAGGGGAAATCTGCAGTATCTATATTGACATAATATTTACTTAAAATTTCAGTTATAGAATTTTTCCAGATTACTTTTTGTTGATTAATATTTTGTAAACTGCTTGAAAAATTTTGATTTGTCAACAGCCAATCTTTACAAATTTTGTTTTGAGTTTGATTTTCTTTTTTTAACGCTTTAAGTGTTTTAATACATCTTCGCTGTTCCATTTTTTTGAGTGATTTACAGGCTTGTTGCTTTTCTTTTAGTGTAGTTTGTCTTTTGAGTACGTCAGTTTTATAGTTCCTTATTTTTTGCTGGATAGTTTTATCAAATTGTTCTTCTAACAATAAGCGTTCCCCTTTTACAAACGGAAAGTAGGCTTCTTTTAAATAAGTTTGTACTTCAGCGTACATCGCTTTTCGTTTTTCATCAGTCAACAAGTTATTTTCTTTTTGCTTTACTACAGCATGGGCTTTTTGAAAATCGAGTAATTCGTTAGCAGTTAATATCGTTTCTAATTCCACTTTCATGGCTTGTTTTAACGCATTAATTTGTTTGCGTTTTTCTTTAAGGGTATATTTTTTATTGTTTTTAAGATTTTCAATTAAGGCATTATAACGATTAACGATATTGGTAGATTGCTCAACTTTTGTAAGGGAGATTCCGGTTTTTTGGCTTATCGTACTATTAATGGAAACATTGTTTTGTTGTTGCCCCAACACAGTTGCACTATTAAATAAGTGTGTTACAAATATGAATACTGCAAAAATACAATTGGTTTTAAGCCACATCATGTTTAATGAAAATTTTTAAAGGTGTTTAGTATTTAGATAAAAGTAGTTTTTTACTTTAGTTGTTGGGGCAAAAGTAGAAAATTATTGATTTGGAAGCTAATGAATTGCGTTGTTATTGAACCCGGGCGAAGTTAAAAGTTTAGCCTCGATTGCAGTGGTTATGCTGCCTGAAGCATTGGCTCTTGTGGCGTTGGCGCAGCATTTGAACGGAAAGCGAGCTGCGCCTATGAAAGTATTCCTCAGCTTTCGCTTCAAAAAGAACTGATATTTTTCACTTTAGGATTATCACTAAAAAATTAAGGAGACTTGAATAAGCTCAAGCCTCCTTATTAGAAATTATCAATAAGTAAAAATTTATGTTAGGTATGAAAAAACACTTTTACACCCTTTAACCGGCGGTGCGAAACTTCAACGGTACTTCCATCACTTAGTAGTAATTTAGGTTTATTAAATCTATTAAAAGATTGAACAAAACGTTTGTTTACTAAGTGTGAACGATGTGTCCGTATAAAATTTTGCATATTCAATTTATCGTCAAAATATTTGAGTGGTTTGCATACTAAAACCGGTTGTGTATTATGTTGTACAAATACTTTGGTGTAGCTCGATTCTGCTTCTAAGCGAATCACCTCATCAAAGCCAACCCATTGTTTTTGTTTATCTATTTTTAGTTGAATACCATTACTATTGGAGTTAGAATTGAGATGGCGTGCATTGGTTTCGTGCCTTTGTTGTTTACTTTGCTTGGCAACGCTGTACCAATAATTTGATTCAACAGCGTTTTTATAATGGTCGTTAAAATTTGTCGCGTAGTTCATATTATTCGTTTTATTGAAACAGGCTATTTCATTGGCAACCGTCACTAATTGTTTTAAAGCGGGCACCGGCTTCTACTTTAAAACCTACTGGCATGGTAATTCTATTGGCTCTTAGGGTTACGTTTGAAGATTGGTGCACTTCTCCCCAAGTGATGATGTGCTTTGCATTGCCGTGCATGCCATCAGGAATGGGAACTGAATTGATGGTTCGAATATTGTTACGACATACATTTTGAACACATGTTAAAATGCCAGATTCGCCTGCTGCTACACAAGGCGAAAAAGGTATTGGCAGATATGCAAATTCAACCGTGGCACCTTCTTCAAACTCAAAGTTTACAATGGGGCTTAAGTAAGGATCTAAAATTCCGGCGTCACCCATATCAATTAGCTTGTAATTGGTTCCATCGCAAAATTCATTTATAACTGTACCAGTATGTGTACAAGGCAATTCAATTTTTTCTATACAAGTTAAATAAACACCGTAAGTTGCTTCGCTGCACGGACTTGCAAACGTACTTGAATAGTCAAATTTTACAATATCACCGTTTTGGAAAACATAACCACTTCCAGAAAGATCATATGGGTAAATTATTGATCCGTCAGTTGCTCTAATTAAGTAATTGGAGTTGTTACAATTTTCGGCAAACACAATACCGGTATTGTTGCAGCCAATTGAACGAATACATAAAATCATTCCGGCTACATCTGACAAATTACAGTAGGTTTGGTTATAGGGTAAATATTCAAATTCAACTATATCTCCATCTACAAAATTAAAATTAACGGTAGAACTATTGTAGGGATCTAAAATTTGACCATTATCCATTTCAATTAAATAGTATTCCAAACCATCATCACACGTTTCGTAAAAAACAGTTCCGGTATGTGAAAAGTTACACGGAAACTCAACTTCTTCAATACAGTTAATTTGAACACCTTTCTCTACGTATTCGCAGTTAGAAGGAAACTCTTCCACATAACTAAAGTTAACTACTGCCCCATTTGGGTAACTGAAATTGATATTGTACAAATCGTTGTAAGGGTCAATAGTTTCACCATCAGTGGTTTCAATGGTATAATACCATTGTCCTCCATCGCAAATTTGGTAAGTTACTACACCGAGTGCATCGCAGTTTTCCGGGCATGTCCAGCAAGTAATGGTTGCAAGATTAGGATTAGGTATGTGTTGATCAAAACAATCATAACATAAATTGGTTGTACAATAAAAGGTTCCGTCTCCTCTGTAAAGTTGTGCTGTTCCATCATTAAATTCAATATTAATAAATTGATGAGTTGAGAAATCATATTCTGTAATTTTTTCGAAGTTGCACAACCCATTATAACCAATAGCATTAGCCAACCAAGGATATTGTGCAAAAATATCGTTACTAGTATTTGCGGTAGTAGATATGTTTAAACATGTGCAGTTAGTGTTGCAATTATCCGTACATGTTGTATTGCCATAGTTGCAAGTGCCATCGTTAAAATTAGCGGTAGCATTGTAGTTGCAAGCGTTAGGATCTGTACAACCTTTCCTATTGCCGTTACAGTCTTTGCAGGTCCATGAACTAACTATATTAATGGTATTAAAATCTGGTACAATGCCATAGGCAATATCTCCACTACAATTATAATTTGTAATGCATCCATCATTATTTATTAATACATTTTTAAAATTTTCTCCTGGATTGGTATATACTATTATCGATTCATTACTGCAATTAATTTTATTTATTTGACCATTAAGCCAAGGTATTTCTTCAAAAATGAAAGTGTTGTTGGTACGGTTTCCAAATATGCATGAGCCATCTTCTACACTTGCATTTGGGTTATAGTTACAAGCTAAAACATCCATACAACCTAAATCGAAAAATTCATTAATGTTATCTCTAATTAAATTTCCTGGTTGAGTGCCATACCCTCTATAAAAGCTAGCTCCATATTCCGTTGCTACATAGTAACTCATAATTGAGCCTCCTGTTTTTTGTAAAGCTTGCAGGGTAGTTTCGTGATCAAAACAGTTTATGGCAGGGTCGTGACAAACTTCGGCATTGTCTAAGGTTTGGTTTGGCATATCGTTTACTTCCCAAACAGGAAAATGTGTATGTCTGGAGCCAAGATTATGCCCAATTTCATGTACAAAAGTCCAAACATCATAATGATATAAGCCAAAAGCGCAAGGCCAAAAATCTACTACACTAAGCCCATAGGGTCCGTAATTAATATCATATTGAGGGTAAAATAAATAACATTGCCCTAATGCATCAACATTCGCAATACCGCCTATATCTCTATATTCTGAAGTAAACAAGTGTAATAGGTCTCCATTAAACGCATCCCTTCTTCTTTCACCAAATTCTTGCAAAGCGGTAGAGGCAGAGTTTTTGTCATAAGTGTCTTCCGTATCCCAAGCCACTATTTCCGACAATTCAATATCAATGGATTCATTTCTGAAAAACATGGCAGCTTCATTGAGTGTAGCCGTTACATAATTATACACGTGTTGAAAATTTTGCTGATGTTCAAACATGGCATAATCCGTTTCAATAGAAATTCTAAGTGGCCTGTCTTGCAGTTTTTTTGAGCTTCGGCTACTGCCTGTAGCTTGTTTAGCCATTCCATGTTCGCCAAAAACCTCTAATTCATCTACTCCACAAGATAAATTTGAATAGTATGGAACTGCCAATTTTTTATCATTGTACAATAGGTAGTGATCGTCGAAATGATTGATAGCACTTAATACGTAAATGCCTTCATAATCAATAAACAAGGCTCTTACATAATCTTCAAAAATACTAATGGCAGCCCAAGAGGTAGCATGATCTTTTATAATACCTTGATAATGGATGCCTTCGTTAAAAGCAATCGCGTTTCCATCAACATTTTTAAATTGAAAATCATCACTTATAGGATTCCCCTTTTTTAAGGCTAAGGTAAATTTTTTACCACTAGCAACAGGTATTTCAACTAACAGGTTTTGGGGTTTGCTTTGCTTTAGGCTAGCAAAACTGCTTTGGTTAAGTTGTAGTTTAACGTGCGAGCTACCTTCTTCAAAAAATCCATCAATATTTACAGGAAATTCTTCGTTAGAAGCTGGCTCAAAAATATTGATTTGGGTAAAATTGACCGACATACTAAAGTCATTATAGATTGCTGTAGCCGGAATATTGTAATTGTTTGTTGCAAAATCCAAATTGTCATCTAATACTACTTCTATTAAATCTTTAGCGTTAACTGCACTTATAAATAAGAATAGATTAGTTAAAACAATAATGCCAAAATTAAGGCAATTACTTAAGTGTTTCATGTTGTAAAATTTTTTAGTTAATAAAATTTTCATATAAAAAAAGTCGTTTGAAAAATTAATAATTTTGAGCTTGAAAAAATTCCATAGAGCCAAATATCCCTTCATTACTTCAAATTGCTGAAATTAGAAGAGCTTATGCTAATGGTATTTTCACGATAAGAATGCGTTTGTGTTTTTAGTTTAAGAATGCCTCGAATGTATAACATAAAAAATAATGTTGCTCTAAAAATAGTGTGAAATATTAATTTTAACATTGAAGACTATAATTAAATTTCATAAAACATTATATTCCAATTATTTTCAAATTAAAATAAAAACTAATTAACCTTGTTGTTAACATTTTTTAAGTTTGGCATAAGGCATTGAAATGAATAGAAATGTTTTTTAATGTGTTTATTATGCTTATAAAAGTCAGTTTGCAGCCTCAATCCATCCCATAGAATTTTCTCTATACTTTTTGGCTTAAGAAAGAAACCTGTATATTTACACAACAATAGAAATAAACATGTATGAATAACTTAAAATTAATTTTCTTGTTCACTGCAACCGTAGTGGCATTGTTCTATTTTTCATCTTGTAAAGATGATGACTGTACAGCAAATTTAGATTGTGCCGGCGTTTGTGGAGGCTTAGCTGTTGAAGATTGTGAAGGTACTTGCAATGGTTCAGTTACTATAGGCAATGCTTGCGATGATGGAAATGCCGATACCGTAAATGATGTTTACGATGTCAATTGTAATTGTGCTGGCTTAACAGAAGATTTTTGTGAAAGTTTAAATGCTACCTACGAAGGTGAGGTGTTAAATATTTTAAACCTTGCTTGTTCTTATGATGGGTGCCATCCTATTTACATGGTTTATGATAGCCTTAAAGTAAGAATAGAAAGTGGTAGATTTGAAGCAAAGGTGTTAGATCCAAATGCTGAACAACCGATGCCACCAGCATATGCGCCTGAAGATAAACCGAGAAGTTTAACCGATGAACAGTTAGAGGTATTTAGGTGTTGGAAAGATGCTGGCTATCCTGAAAATTAAACTATATTATGCATATAAAATTCTAAATATGTCATTTTTAAATAAGATTTTATTTTATGAATAAAACGGCTATCCTGGAGTTTTTGCAAAGTCAACTAACCAATATTAAGGTAGAGACTTTCGATTTGGATATATTTAAATCATCGGTTGGTAATATATTAAAGTTAAATTTTGGCGATCAAAGTTATTATTATAAACAAGTAGCCGGTTTACAATATCTGCAAAAAAATAGTTTGGAAGAATTGTATCCGAAAAAAATAAATGATGTAGAAGCCACCGCCGGCAAAGCTGTTCAAATAGTAAACGGTTTAATACAACAATTTGAGTTGTTAGATGATAAAAGCTTTAAATCAGTTAAAAACTTAAAAGCCGATACCGTAACAACCATTAAACAAGCGATGCAAAATCATTTAACCGGTTCTCAAATTGGTCACTTAAAAAATTATGTTGCTGAACATAAAGATGCTCAACTATTAGTAGAACAATTAAGGCAATTAGATAGCGAAACCGTACTGCGCATTTTATCCGAAATCTTATCTGATAAAGATATTTGGATTGATTAAAGTAATTAGTCATTTTTGTAATAAGGAACGATGAGAAAATAAATTTATCAACTCTGATAAAGTCATGTTTTGATAGACGAGTTGAAAAACGTAGGCTTAGTGGAGCTTAGACGAGGCTTTTTAAGGAAGTATATCGAAAAATGGCAAAGTCAGATGGTAAATTTATTTTTTTATCGTTCCTAAGGAATAAAATAATCACGTTACATCTTAATTATTGAAGTTCAATAACTTATTGAACTTAACCACTAAAAATAGTGTTTAATAATTTGAATTTATTAAACCAAGCTTTTTTGTCATGCTTTCGTCATAAAATTATGTTATGCGTATTTAGGCTTTATTCTAAAGGTTATAAAAATCATATTTGCAATTGTAATAATTTTTTATGAATTACCTCTGTGCAGAAATTAATCATCAAACTGTAAGTTTAGAAAAACTACAAGAAATAATACCGGATAATACTACTATTGATAGCTTATATGATGCTTTATACGCACCTGACAATGAAATTTTTATCCTAAAAACTTGTTTCCGGTTTTTAATATTTAGCCGCAATATTTGTAAATTAACCTTAGATGGGGTTTTAGAGAAGCTACAAATTCACGATGGCGTTCAAATTTTAAGCGATGCCGAAGCAATAGAGCGGTTGTTTATTATTGCCGGAGGTTTAGATTCTCCATTTTTAGGCGAAGGCGAAATTATGGCTCAATTTAAAAGTAGTTTTGAAAATGCTCACCAGAAAGTTGCCTTAGGTCCGCATTTACAACAAATTTTAAAAACAGCTCTTTTTACAGGAAAAAAAATAAGAACAGAAACCGATTTAGGCAATACCTCAAGTGCCTATAGTTCAGTAGCTGCGCAGTTAGTAAAAAAACATACCGATAATATACAACAACAGCAAGTTTTAATTTTAGGTACAGGGGCTTTGGCAGAACAGTTGTATAACTATTTTTCTAAAAAAACTGCTAAGCCTCTTTGTATTAGTAGTGCTAACAAAAACAGAGCGGTTGATTTTTGTATAGGAAAAAATGCAAAAGTTCACGATATTGAGAAAAATCAGTTCAACGAATATGATATAATTTTAGCAGCCTCCAACAATTTAAGCAAAATTGAAATTGAATCTAGTGCTCATCAAATTATTGTAGATTTTGGTATGCCATCTAATATTAAACATAGTGGCAAAGGCAATTACTATTGCATGAGTGCAGTTAAAAAGTTGCAAGAAGCGAAAAACCAAACAAAAAGAGCTGCCCTTGGTAAGGCACACGAAATTATTAAACAAGAAATGAAAGTGCTGGAATTTTGGTTGCGTAGCCGCAAAGTGGTGCCTTTAATAAAAGACTTTAGGCAAAAAGCCGAAGATATTAAACAAGAAGAATGGGATTGGGCAAAAACTCGTTTAGGTGAACTGAGTGAAGCCCAAGAAGCGGTTTTGCAAAAATTGATGAATCGCTTGGTTAGTCGTTTAACCAGCAGACCGGTAGCTAAAATTAAAGATTTTGCACAACAGGAGCATACCGAATCGAATATTAATACCTTTAAAGAAATTTTTGATTTGTAAGTATGCCAACCATAAAAGTTGCCAGCCGGGGAAGCCGCTTAGCTTTAACCCAAAGCCAACAGGTTATTGATGCGTTAGCTCAATTAAATCCGCAAGTTACATTCGAGATTGTTGAAATAAAAACACATGGCGATAGAGGCGATTTATCGGTGAGTGGTGCGTTTACTAATGCAATTGAACAAGCACTAGTTGAACAAAAAGCAGATATAGCCATACATTCATTTAAAGATTTACCCACTCAATTTCATCAGGATTTATGTATTGCCGCTGTACCCAAACGAGCAGATGCCCGAGACGTTTTTATTAGCGAACAGTTTAACAGTTTAAATGAATTACCCAATGGTTCAGTTATCGGCACGGGCAGCCCCAGAAGAAAAGCACAATTACAAGCCATAAATCCTGCTTGGAATATTAAATTTATTAATGGTAATATTGATACACGCATTCAAAAATTAAAGAATGAAGATTATGATGCCATTATATTGGCGGCTGCCGGTTTAATTAGAATGGCATGGCAAGATCGAATTACCGAATTTTTACCGGTTGAAACGATGGTACCCGCACCGGCGCAAGGTGCACTAGCTATTCAATGCCGAACTAGTGATAAAGGAACTTTGGAACTTTGCCAACAAATTAATTGTAAACAAACTGCTTTATCAGTTCAAATGGAACGAAAAATATTAAGTGGCATTGGTGGTGGGTGCCAATTACCAATTGGAGCCCTAGTTCAAATTAACAATGAATATTTTACCTTGCATGCTTTGTTTGGAATGTTAGAAAATAATCAGTTAAATTTGCTACAACAAAAGCATCCTTTAAAAGATATTGAAATCATGAGTGCTCAAGCTATTGAACAACTCACTAAACAAACAATAATATAATTAGATTAACGATATGGAAAATAGAATAATAGTAAGTTACACGGCTTTTAAAGCAAAAGATAATTTTTGGGAAGCATCGGCAGCAGAGCGCAGCGAAATTATGAAGGGGCTGTTAGATAATTTGAAACCTTTGTCTGAAATGACCAGCCACTATCAGGTTTTTCCTACCAGAACCGAATTTGATTTTTTTACTTGGCTAACTGATATATATACAGATACCAACTCACCAAATGCATTTTACGAGCAATTGGCTATGGCAATAAACCCGTACCGGCAATATTTTAACGTACCGTATATTTTAACCGGTTTAACTAATCCTTCAGTCTATTCCAGAGCAAAATCAAAACAAGAAATTGAACCTTTTGAAGATGAACGGACTACTTATTTTGTTATTTATCCTTTTAGTAAAACTACTGCTTGGTATTTAAAAAGCAGAGAAGAACGACAGGAAATGATGAACCACCATATAAAAATTGGTAAGCAGTTTCGTGAAATAAAACAACTGTTATTATACTCTTATGGTATACAAGATCAAGAATTTATTGTAGCCTACGAAATGGAAGATTTAGCCTTATTTTCTAATTTAGTTAGAGATTTACGCTCAACCGTAGCCAGAGATTATACCTTGCTAGACACTCCTATTATTACTGGTTTACACCGGTCGCCCGATGCTTTAGTTAATGTAATGGTAGGCAATTTAGTTGGGGTAGAACCGCTATAGTATTAAAAAATATATAATTATACATACACAACTTTTTTAATTTGCTGCCGTATTTCTTACTAAAAGTTTTATGGGCACTATTCCATTTAATAAATCCTATTGGGGTTTATTCAGTACATTATTGTTAACACTAATTTTAGGTACACACCAAGCTAAGGCACAATATTCACTACCCGGTTATCTTTTAGCACAAAGCCCTAACCAAAATGTTGAATTGTATCATTTCAGCTCGCTAAACAGCCAGTGGTCAAGGGTAGGTAATACAGGGCGAAGTAATATCAAATCAATTGCCGTTCATGCAAACAACGAGTTAATTTATGCAGTTGATGGAGGTACTTTAGGAACGCTTAATCCAATTACAGCGCAATTTACTGCTATTGGTACTATAGGTTCAGGCAATGGAGAAAATGGTATGCAAACATTTGATAATATTCATGGACTTGCCTTTGATGCCAACCGTCAAATATTGTACGCTACCAATAGAAATTACAATGGTATTGATGAACTGCTTCAAATCAATCCTTTAAATGGAAAGATTATTAAAAACAGTATGAGAAATGATGCAGGCTTATTGGTAGACTACAAATTGATTGAAATACGAACCTTTTATTTTGGAAGCATTTATACATCGTATAAATTTTTAGATTTATCGTACGATAATGAAAACGATGTATTACATATTATGCACAATTATTTTAGCACATTGCATGGTATAACCAGCTATAAAAATATCAACAGTCAAAATCCTGCAGAAGAATTTAAAGTAAGCCCCATACAAAAATTAACCGGTATTGATTTTGATGATGAAGGTAAAATTTATGGAGTATTTTCAAACAATAAAGTTTCAACGGGTGATGTGATTGATGGAATTGGTGGAGGCGTTATTAACTTTTTTACAACATTGAAAACTATTGATGCTAGCAAAACGGCAGAAACTACTTTTTTCGGTTTAGATTTTTATAAAATTAATTATTGCAATCTTCATTTAACACTCAATAGCCCGCTATTATCTAATTGCCCGAAAATTGCTAAATCAACCATCAGTTCAAACACAAAAATTAATTTGAATGTACATTATATGGCTGGTAACAGCATTAGTTTAAATAATAATTTCGAGGCAGCCAAAAACGTAAATTTCGAAGCAACAATTGAAGGATTTTGTAATTAAAGTTTCTCAAAACTTATGTGTATATCAATTTGACTGTAAAAAGTGACACGAGAATTTTGGAATTAATTTGGTGAGCTCCAAACGCAGATATAGCCAGCGGCTAAGGTGAGTATTTTTAACGAAGAGCTTGTGCTGAACTTTATTCAATAACTCCCATATTAAACCGAAATTTGTGGTACATTTTATGGTCAATTTGGTACAAAGTAAGCTATTTCAATTTTATTATAAGTCCACCTTCTTTCATTAAGATGACAGTTTTTTAATTGGTAGTTTAAAATTTATCCTAGTCAAGTATAAATAGGACAATGCTATTTACAAGAAATTTTCATTTAAAGCAATCCACTCATTTTTTAAGTTATCTTTGCGCCGTAAAATATTGGTTAAACAATTTCCTTTTTAAAGCAATATGAAATTTAACACAAAAGTAATTCATGCCGGGGTTCAGCCCGATGATCAAACAGGTGCTGTAATGACCCCAATCTATCAAACCTCCACTTATGTACAAGCAAAACCCGGCGATCATAAGGGTTATGAATATGCTCGTACACAAAACCCCACACGCGATGTATTGCAAGCACAAATGGCAGCTTTAGAAAATGCCAAATTCGGTGTAGCTTTTGGTAGTGGCATGGCGGCAACTGATGCCATAGCCAAGCTATTAAAACCTGGCGATGAAGTAATTTCAACCAACGATTTATATGGTGGAACCTATCGTATTTTTCAACAAGTGTTTGCTCATTATGGCATCCGGTTTCATTTTGTTGATATGCGTAATGTGGATGAAGTAGAAGCCGCAGTCAATGAAAAGACCAAATTAATTTGGGTAGAAACGCCGACCAACCCCATGATTAACATTGTGGATATAGAAGGAATTGTTGAACTAACTACCGACAAAAATATATTAACGGTGGTAGACAATACCTTTGCCTCGCCTTATCTGCAGCAACCCATCAGTTTAGGTGCAGATATAGTGATTCACTCGGCAACCAAATATATAGGTGGGCATAGTGATGTGGTGTTGGGTATCATCTGTTTAAATGATGAAGCTGTTTATGAGCAGCTAAAATTTATACAAAATGCATGCGGGGCAGTGCCCGGTCCGCAAGATTGTTTTTTGTGTTTGCGCGGTATTAAAACCTTAGCGGTTAGAATGGAGCGGCATTGTGAAAATGCCCGGCAAATAGCTGAATTTTTAACCAATCATACTAAAGTTGGCAAAGTATATTATCCTGGTTTGCAACACCACGAAGGGCACAATTTAGCCTTGCGGCAAATGAAACATGCCGGTGGTATGTTATCCTTTTCTTTAAAAGACGATTCAATTGAAGCCGCTTTTAAAGTAATGCAAAAAACCAATTATTTTTTACTGGCAGAATCATTGGGCGGTGTAGAATCTTTAATCGGTCACCCGGCAACTATGACACACGCGTCCATCCCTTTAGAAGAACGGCAAAAAACAGGTGTGTTAGATTCACTAATTCGTTTAAGTGTAGGTATTGAAGATGCAGAAGACTTAATGGGCGATTTAGAACAGGCGTTAGCACAAGTTTAGTATATTGAAAAATTGAGTATTAATTTTTTGAAGCGAACCGGTTAGGGCTTCTAAAAAAAATTAGTCCCGCTTTCCGCTCAAATGCTATTGCTTTGCTGCATATGCCAGGCTGCAAAATAGCATAACCGCTGCAATCGGGGCTAGTTTTCATGCTTCGGTTCTTCGTAATTAATCCATAAATCCAAATTAACTTAATGAGCGAATGTGTAAAATCTCTAACCAATTCGGCGCATCACCGTAAAGTTGAGCAGTAAATAGGTAATGCCACATATCAATGCCCAAATCGCTAAGTTATGAAACATTTCGCTGTAACGTTTGATGCGGGTTACTTCTATTTCAGTTTTTTCTAAACGGTCAATTTCATTGTAGATTTGTTGTAAGCCTTTGTTGTCTTTCGCTCTAAAATATTTTCCACCGGTTTGGTCGGCAATGTCTTTGAGCAACTCTTCGTCAATCTCTACTTTAATATTACGCAAGCTACTACCAAAAAAGTTTTTAACGGGATATGGTGCAGTGCCTTCCGTGCCAACCCCAATGGTATAAACTTTTATACCAAACTGTTTAGCGGTTTCTGCTGCGGTAGAAGGATCGATAAAACCGGAGTTGTTTACCCCGTCCGTCATTAAAACTACTACTTTACTGGCAGCTTTACTTTCTTTTAAACGGCTCACGGATGTTGCCAAACCCATACCAATGGCAGTACCATCTTCTAAATAGCCATTTCTAACATCGGTAAACAGTTTTTTAAGTACTTCATGATCAGAAGTGATGGGACATTGCGTAAAACTTTCAGCGGCAAAAACGACTAAGCCAATTCTATCAAAGGGGCGTTTGTCAATAAACTGTTTGCCCAAAAATTTGGAAGCCTCTAAACGATCGGGATTAAAATCGCGCGCTAACATACTGCCCGAAACATCCATGGCAATTACAATATCAATCCCTTCGGAGTTAATGGTTTCATCTTGCAAGGCTTTTTGCGGGCGCGTCATTGCCAAGGTTAATAAAGTGAATGCCGCCAACTGTAGAAAAAACAAAAAATGCCGAATGCGCGCCAACCAACCGGCACTTTTTAAGCTGCCAAGGTTGTTCATTTTTATGGTAGATAAAGCCCCTTTTTTTCTAAAGTAACGCCAATAAATAAAAAAGGGTAGAAGCAAAAGCAGCAGTAAAAACCACGGATCTTCTAATATAATGTTGTGCCAAAGTCTCATTTATGCTTTTACCTCCTCTTCAATTATAATGGGTTTAGTACTTCTTACAAAATCTTTAACTTGATCAAAAGCATCGGTATGATATTTAGTAGATGGACGGGCTTTGGCAAATTTCACAAAATCTGAAATGGTTAACAGGTCAATTACATTTCTAAATAAACCTTTGCTTACTTCCTTTTTCTTTTTTAATAAGGGCGAAATTTCATCGGTGGTCATTTCTAATGCGGGCAATTCAAATCTACCTTCAATATAGCCTCTTAAAATATCAGTTAATTCGCTGTAGTATGTTTTTATGTTTCCTTCTTGCCATAATTTCTTTTCTTTTAGCTCACGCAAACGTTTCATGGCTAATTCGTATGGCGGTAAGGGTGGCGGAACGTAGGCTTCTTTTTTTCTTCGTTTGAAATAGAAATATAAAAATGCCGGTATAGCCAAAATGGTGAGTACCACTGCTGCAATAATTAAGGCACGCTTCAATTTTTCTTTAAACGTAAGTGGCATTTTTATCACGTTTTTAATGGGCATAATGGCTGCCGTTGTATCCACTTCAACGGTATTCATCCTAATTAAAAAAGGTTCGGTTTTGGCAGTTTTAGTCCGGCGTTTTTCTTTGTAGGTAAATTCTACCGGTGGAATAACGTGATAACCCGAATCGAAATGGGTTACGAAAATTTGTTGTTTTTCTATGGATTTATTATCTACAATTGTGGTGTCAATTTTACCGGATTTAAGTACTTCAAATGAACCAAGGCTATCTACCAAAAAGGGCCACGTAACTTCTACATCAGCATTGCGCTCTACACTTAGGTTTACCGGGATGTGTTGCCCGATCATATAAATGGTGTCTTCTAAACTAGCAGTTACTTTTACGTGTTGAGCTTTTGTAATTTGGGTTATTAAGATAACTGATAATATGGTTATTAGTATTTTAATATATGAATAATTAAGTGTAAATTTTGACTGTCGGGTTTTTAAACTTGAATTTTGAGTTTTAGATTTGGAATTTGGAATTTGAGTTTTGTAATTTGGAAATTTAACACGAGGGAGCGAACTTGGAAGCATAGCCCCGATTGCAGTGGTTATGCTGCTTGAAGCGTTTGCCTTTGTGCGCAGGCGCAGCATTTGAACGTAAAGCGGGACCCAAAGTAAACACGTGATAAACTGTTTCGCTTCAAAAAAGCAATTGAATATCGTTCTCGTTTGTAACGAGAATGTATGAGAAGGGCGTTTGTAACGCGCCATCAATAATTGGATAGACCTAATCATGTTAACGTGCGCCCCTCCTTTTGAAAAAACTCATTAAGGCTTTTATATATTTTTGATCGGTAGATATTTGCATTAAATCGGAACCGCTTCTTTTAAAAATATCAACACATTGATCTAAATTTGCGGTGAACTGTTTTTCATAATCTTGCCGTACTTTTTTTGAACCGGTGTTGATCCATATTTTTTTGCCCGTTTCGGCATCGGTGGCGTGCAGTAGACCAACGTTGGGCAAAGTTCGTTCGCGTGGGTCAGAAATATGAACACCCACCAAATCGTGCCGTTTTGCCGCAATGTTTAAGGCTTCTTTATAAGCATGTTCATCCATAAAGTCCGAAATTAAAAAGCTGATGCTTTTCTTTTTCATCACATTGTTAAAAAAGCGAAGGGCTTCTCCAATATCGGTTGAGGTGGTTTGCAAACTATCGGCATCTAACAACTCTCTGATAATACGCAAAATATGCGAACGCCCTTTTTTAGGCGGAATGTATTTATTGACTTCTCCACTAAACATCACCAAGCCCACTTTATCATTATTATTACTTGCCGAAAATGCCAACACCGCACTAATTTCAGCAATTAAATGATTTTTCATTTGGTTAACCGTGCCGAAAAAGCTGGAGCGACTAACATCAACAATTAGCATTACAGTTAGTTCTCTTTCTTCTTCAAAAACTTTAATGTAAGGCGTATTTAACCGTGCCGTTACATTCCAATCGATGGCTCTAATGTCATCGCCAAATTGGTATTCCCGTACTTCACTGAAAGACATTCCTCTGCCTTTAAATGCAGAATGGTATTCGCCCGAAAAGATCTGATTACTCAAACCTTTGGTGCGTATTTCAATTTTTCGTACCTTTTTTAACAGTTCTGATGTTTCCACTGTTGCGTTAGTTTTATTTAGATGTGAGATGCCAGAACCGAGTAGTCAGTTATCGGAACTGAGAGCAAAAATGCGAGATGCCAGATACAAGATATTTATAAGCTCTTTCTCTCGCTTCTGACATCTCGCTTCTCGGCTCTTGTAACCTCTCTCTCTCTCTCTATGGCACTTCTACCTTATTTAAAATATCTGAAATAATGTTTTCTTGTGTGATGTTTTCGGCTTCGGCTTCGTAGGTAATGCCAATTCTGTGGCGCATCACATCTTCGCAAACGGCGCGCACATCTTCTGGAATTACGTAGCCTCTGCGTTTAATAAAAGCATAGGCTTTGGCGGCGAGGGCTAAGTTAATACTTGCCCTTGGTGAGCCACCGTAATTTATTAAATGCTCTAAACTGCTAATGCCATATTGTTTCGGATCGCGCGTTGCAAATACAATATCTAAAATGTAGTTTTCAATTTTTTCGTCCATATACACTTCACGCACTACTTCTCTGGCTCTTAAAATTACCTTTGGTTTAACTACTTCTTCTACTTTAGGAAACTGCTGCAACACGTTAATGCGCATAATTTGCTTTTCCTCTTCTTTGTTTGGGTAGCCGATAACTACCTTTAGCATAAAACGGTCTAACTGTGCTTCGGGCAAAGGGTAGGTTCCTTCTTGTTCTACCGGATTTTGGGTTGCCAATACTAAAAACGGTTCTTCTAATTTATGGGTTTCTTCTCCAATGGTTACCTGACGTTCTTGCATGGCTTCTAACAAGGCACTTTGCACTTTTGCCGGAGCCCGGTTAATTTCATCGGCTAAAATGAAGTTGGCGAAAATGGGACCTTTCTTTACGGCAAAATCGTTTTTTGCCTGATTGTAGATCATGGTTCCAATTAAATCAGCCGGCAGTAAATCTGGAGTAAATTGAATACGACTAAATTTTGCATTAACCGCAGCGGATAAGGTGTTGATGGCTAAGGTTTTTGCCAAGCCCGGTACCCCTTCTAATAAAATATGTCCGCTTGACAATAAGCCGATCAATAATCGTTCAACCATATATTGTTGCCCTATGATTACTTTGCCGATCTCATCAGTTAACACACTTACAAATTGACTTTCTACTTGTATTTTTTCATTTAAAGCCAGTATGTCGCTACCGGCAGTATTGGTGGTTGCTATATCCATTGAGTTCTCTTTTTAAAAAAACGATTGCAAAAATAACATGAACGTTTGTATTTTGGGTAATAGTTTTGCGGATTGATGCCAAATTTTGTTAAATGGATAAAATATTATCTTTGAAAAAAGCCAAATGACAAGGGAACAAATTCGTATAGTGGACTACCAACCGCAGTTTGCCCCCTATTTCCGGTTTATCAATGAAGCTTGGATAAGTGCTTATTTTAAAATGGAAGCCGCTGATTATAAAGCCTTAGATAATCCGCAGAGCTATATTTTGGATAAAGGCGGCTACATTATTTTTGCACTTGCCGGCAATACTCCGGTTGGCACCTGTGCTTTAATTAAAATGGATGATTTACATTATGATTATGAGTTGGCGAAAATGGGCGTGATTCCAACCTATCATGGAAAAGGCATTGGTAAAATGTTAGGTGAAGCTACTATTGCTAAAGCCAAATTAACGGGTGCAAAAAATATATACTTGGAAAGTAATCGCATTTTAAAGCCTGCCATTAATTTGTATAAAAAATTAGGCTTTGTAGAAATTACCGGTAGACAAAGTCCTTATGCTCGTAGTGATATTCAGATGGAATTGGTTTTGTGATTCTTCTCACATAACAGTCAATTCTATTTCTTTTCAACAAACTCTTATTGAAATCACTTTAAGGCTAAGCAGCTATTAAAATAAAATTCGGGCGATAAGTGTGTTTTTATAGTGAGTTATCGCCGAAAATGAGATGATTTCGGGCGATAAGTAGGTTTTAAAAGTGAGTTATCGCCGAAAATGGATTGATTTCGGGCGATAAGTGTGTTTTTATAATGAGTTATCGCCGAAAATGTATTGATTTCGGCGATAAGTGTGTTTTTGTAGTGAGTTATCGCCGAAAATGAACTAAATTTGGGCGATAAGTAGGTTTTAAAAGTGAGTTATCGCCGAAAATAAAGATAGTATGAATGAAATCATTGTTGGCAGACAACAGGAAATAAAACAATTGGAACGACTATATAAAAGTAAAAAATCAGAGTTTGCTATAGTTTATGGCAGACGGCGAGTTGGCAAAACTTATCTTATTTCAAGAAAATTTGAAAAGCAATTTACCTTTAGAATGACTGCTTTAGCTAATGCAACGGCTATAGAGCAATTGCAAAATTTCCAACACTATTTTGCTATGTTTAATTCAAAGGCATCTCAACATTCCATTCCTGAAGATTGGTTAGATGCCTTTCATTTATTAATACAATTTTTATCAAAACATAAAGCCAAACGGAAAGTTGTTTTTTTTGATGAGTTACCATGGTTAGATACACATGGTTCTAATTTTTTGAAGGGATTAGAACACTTTTGGAATGGTTGGGCAAGCTACCGGACAGATATTTTATTGATTTGCAGTGGCTCTGCCGCAAGTTGGATGATTAAAAAACTGATACGCGATAAAGGAGGTTTACACAACCGGATAACTGCTCGTATTTTGTTAGAACCATTTACTCTAAAAGAAACAGAAGAGTTTTTACAATTAAAAGGGGGTAATTATGATCGCTATCAACTAATTGAATTATATATGGCAATGGGTGGTATTCCTTTCTATTTAGAAAACATGGAAGTAAACAGAAGTGTTGCTCAAAATATTGACCGGCTTTATTTTACAACCGGTGGTTTATTACATCGTGAATATTTTGATTTATATCGCTCTTTATTTAAAAACTACGATAGGCATATTGCTATTGTAGAAGTATTGGCAAATAAAGCAAAGGGCTTATCCAGAAAAGAGATCGTTCAAAAATCAGGTATATCAGAAGGAGGCAACTTATCAGTAATATTGAACGAGTTAGAACATTCTGGGTTTATAAAAAAGTATTTCCCCTTTGGAAAGTCTAACAGAGATGCGCTTTACTATTTGAGTGATTCCTATACCTTGTTTTATCTTACCTTTATACACAATTCAAAAGCAAAAGGAGCAGATGCCTGGCTATCGCGCATAGGCAACCCTAAGTGGCGGGCTTGGAGTGGTTATGCTTTTGAGCAAATCTGCCAATATCATAGCAACTCAATAAAAAAACACCTTGGTATTAGCTCTGTTTATACAGAAGTTTCAACCTGGCGTAGCAAACAACAATCAGGAGGTGCACAAATTGATTTAATTTTTGATAGAAACGATCGCATGATCAATATTTGTGAAATTAAATTTTCCGAAACGAAATTTGCCCTTACCAAAGCTTATGCGGAAAAGCTCAAGCATAAGTTGATGACTTTTAAAGAAGAAACCCGAACTAAAAAAACCTTATTGTTAACCATGATTTCAACTTATGGTTTAAAAGAAAATCAATACGCTGTTAATTATGTAAAAGATTCACTAACTATGGAGGCTTTGTTTGATTAGGGGAAAGCCCTTTTTTTAAAGAGTGGTATGGTATATGCATTTTGCCTATCGTACTAAGTAGTCAGTCAAGCTCATACTGTCGGTTAATTTGGCAAAATTAGAATGATTACCTCGTTAGATATTTACTACACTTTTGAACGAGGTTATCAACAAAAAATCTATCAACGTATTTTATGAGACATCAACATCTTATAATCAACTTGGAGTTAGTTACCAATAAAAGTAATATCATAATCAAATTCATATTCACCGTGCACTTTCTCTATTTTTACATTGGTTTCGTATTGGATATTATAATGATCAAAAACGGCATCCATATTTTCTTTTCTTTCTAATGCGTCTTTGTATTTACTTTTATGTTTTCCTAAATTTTGAGTGGCAGCGGCAATAATGGCTAATCCGAAAAAAGCACCGGCAATAGTAATGATACTTACCCACCCAATCTCTAATAAATACATAGTCAAATAATAAATAAGAGCAAGTACCGCAAAACCAACCACTGAATAGGCTGCAAATGAAGCTTTTTGTAAAGTATGTTGTTTTTCCAACAAGCTGTAAGCAGAATCAATTTGCTCTATGGCTTTTTTGGCGTCTTCATTAAAAACTATAGAACTACATTTGTTGTTGAAGGCAGGTGGCTCGTTGGTTAAATTACAATAAATTCCCTTTTCTATTGAAAATTGGTGATTGTCGCATAAAGCGCAGTGATCTCTTTTAAGCATAATTAGACATTTTAACTTATTAAAAGTAAACAAAAAGTTCATCAATGCAAAATTTGCTTGATTACACTTTCAGAGTCTCTTGAAGAAGGTTCTAAATGTATTTGTTGATCTTAGCGAACCATTATTTAATATCATCACCACAATCTATATTTCGCATACTTCAACAAAATGCGTTTTTGCCTAAACTGGTTGGTTTTCATTCGTGCCGAATATTCGTATTCAATGTATTGATTCGTCTTTAGCAAAATGCTGATAGAGTAAATTACATTTACCTCCTTCACAAATTAGTTATCTTTACAAAAATATCAAAATGCTTACAAAAGATAAAGTTCAAAAGTCAATTGAAAACCTGCCCGAATCATTTACTATTGATGAATTGATTGATCGTTTAATATTTATAAAAAAAGTAGAGGAAGGAATAAAGCAATCCGAAGAAGGCAAAGTTGTTTCAAACAGAGATGTACAATTGATGATAGAAATATGGTCAAAATAATTTGGACAGAACTTGCATTGATTGACATGTCAACTCCATCAGAATCTCTTCACTTCCCTTCCCAATAAAAGTCTCTCGCAGAGGACTCTGATGCCAAAAACTTAGCCCTGCATTATCTGCAGCTTAGCATACTTCAACAAAATGCGTTTTTGCCCAAACTGATTAAATTGAATGGTTGCCATGCGTGCCGGACCTTCGCCCTCAATGTGTTGAATATTGCCTTTACCGAAGCGTTGGTGCACTACTTTCATTCCCGCTTCTAAGGTGGCGGGGTTATCGGGTTTAAAATCAGTTATATCAATAGCCGGTAAGTTGCCGGCGGCTTGTTTGGGTTTAAATTGTTTAGAGAAATTGAAGCGTTGTTTCATCGGGCTTTCCCAACTGGTTTTCACGTTGGTTTTTTGGGTACTGCCTCCATATGCTTCCATATCAAAGGGAGAGATTTCATCAATAAAACGACTGGGTTCGCAATATTGCAAATTGCCATACCGGTATCGCATATTGGCATAAGAAACCATCAAATGTTCTTCGGCGCGGGTACAGGCTACATAAAACAAGCGGCGTTCTTCTTCCAAATCTTCCCGGCTGTTCATCGAGAGCATACTTGGAAACAGGTTTTCTTCTAAACCCACTACAAACACCAATTTAAACTCCAACCCTTTTGCCGAGTGAATAGTCATTAATTTAATGGTATCGGCATTTTCATCATCTTTACCGGTGTCGGTTAGCAAACTCACTTGTTGTAAATAAGCACCCAAGTTATTTTGATCGCTTACTTCACCGGCAAGTTTTTCTTCCGAATTGGTATCTCTAAACTCGTTGATACTATTCAATAGTTCCTGCAAATTTTCGTAACGGCTTAAGCCTTCAACCGATTTATCATTGTGCAACTCTTTAAACATTTTGGTGGCTTTGCCGATATGATGCGCCAAATCGTAGGCATCTTTTTTAGTCATTAACGAGCGGAAACTTTTGATCATCGTTGCAAAGGCATCTAAGGCAGTAGCTACCCTTGCCGTTAATTTATATAACGCAGGATTACTGATGACTTCCCAAATTGGTCTGCCCGTTTCGTTGGCAATTAAGGTAATTTTATTCATAGACGTATCCCCAATACCTCTTCGCGGATAATTGATGACCCGGCGCAAAGCCTCCTCGTCGTTATGATTAACAGTTAGGCGCAAGTACGCCATAAAATCTTTAATTTCCTTTCGCTGATAAAAGGATAAACCGCCATAAATTTTATACGGAATATTTTGCCGGCGCAAGGCTTCTTCAAAAGAACGCGATTGGGCATTGGTTCGATATAGAATTGCAAAATCGTTATTTTTGTAATGATTGCGCAACTTCATTTCTTGTATAATGTCGGCAACAATTCTGCCTTCATCGTTATCGCTTGCGGCACGTATTAGTTTTACTTTATTGCCATCGCTGTTGTCTGTCCAAATTTCTTTAGGTAATTGTAGTTTATTTTTGGTGATGATCTGATTTGCAATCTTTACAATGTTTTTGGTAGATCGATAATTCTGCTCTAACTTAAAGGTTGCTACTTCAGGATAATCTTTTTCAAAGTTTAAAATATTTTGAATGTTGGCTCCGCGAAAAGCATAAATACTTTGTGCATCATCACCCACTACGGCTATGTTTTGAAACACATCACACAACAACTTAATAATTAAATATTGCGCATAGTTGGTATCTTGATACTCATCAACCATAATGTATTTAAACTTATGCTGGTACTTATACAACACATCGGGATGTTGCGATAAGAGCAAATACATGTTCATGATCAGATCATCAAAATCCATAGCACCGGCTTCAAACAAACGCTTGGTGTAGGTGCGGTACAAGGCTCCTAATTTTGGTCTGCGATTGGCTTCGTCTTCTGCGGTTAAATTGAAATCCTGGTTATAATCTACCGAAGTAATTAAACTATTTTTGGCACTCGAAATGCGGTTGTATACAATGTTGGGTTTATATATTTTGTCGTTTAAACCTTCTTCTTTTACAATTCTTTTAATCAGATTTTTGCTATCAGTTGTATCATAAATACTAAAGTTAGAAGGGTAGCCCAAGCGTTGACATTCAATACGTAAAATACGAGCAAAAACCGAATGGAAAGTACCCATCCACACATTACGGGCATCGTTGCCAATTAGGTTTTGAATACGGTTACGCATTTCTGCCGCTGCTTTGTTGGTAAAAGTGAGCGCTAGAATGCTAAAGGCATCTATCCCTTGCTCAATCATATAAGCAATGCGGAAGGTGAGCACCCGTGTTTTGCCTGAACCCGGTCCGGCAATCACCATCACCGGTCCGTCAATGTGTTGAACAGCTTGTGCCTGTATTTCGTTTAATTCTTCTTGTAAATTGATGGTTTGCATCTGAATGGATAAAGGTACAATTTTTGAATTGCTGGTTTGATTTTGGGCGGAATCTTTTTCAACAACCAATAGCCAAACTTTTAGACAGACTCAAAAAAACCAACCAGTAATAATTGGTTGTTGTACAATATTTATAACTAGTAGAGGGTTTATCCAAAACACCATTGAACTAACTACAAATGTAAATTTTCTAATCAAACAAGGTATTCACAAACTTCATTTTGTTAAATACCTGTAGTTGTTGTGCTTTTTCACCAACCCCAATATAGCGAATCGGAATTTTCATTTGATCGGCAATGGCAATAACTACACCGCCTTTAGCAGTGCCATCTAATTTGGTAATAGCTATGGAACTAACTTGTGTAAATTCAGAAAATGACTTGGCTTGCTCTAAAGCATTTTGTCCGGTTGAACCATCTAATACCAACATTACATCGTGCGGGGCATCGGGTATTTGTTTGCTCATGACCCGTTTAATTTTGGCTAATTCTTCCATTAAACCTTTTTTGTTATGTAAGCGACCGGCGGTATCAATTAACACCAAATCTGCACCTTTGGCTTTGGCAGAAGCTAAGGTATCAAACACTACTGACGAAGGATCGCTACCCATCGGTTTTTTTACAATATCTACACCAATGCGTTCTGCCCAAACCGAAATTTGATCTACCGCAGCTGCTCTAAAAGTATCGGCTGCACCAATGACTACTTTAACGCCTTTCGATTTAAAATGGTAAGCCAATTTACCAATGGTAGTGGTTTTTCCAGCACCATTTACGCCAACTACCATCACCACATGTGGACGTGTACCTTCTGGAATGTAGTAGTCTTCGTAATCGGGGCTGTTGTTTTCTGAGAGTAAATCAACTATTTCGGTTTTTAAGATTTTCATTAATTCGCCCGACCCAAAATATTTGTCTTTGGCAACACGAGCTTCTAAGCGATCAATAATTTTAATGGTGGTATCTAAACTTACATCGGCAGAAATAAGGGCTTCTTCAATATCGTCCAAAGCATTTTCATCTACGGCAGATTTGCCGGCTACCGCATGCGTTATTTTTTGAAAAAAGCTCTTTTTGGTTTGGGCAAGTCCTTTATCTAAATGTTCTTTTTGTTCCGCTTCAACTAAGGTTTCATCTATTTCAGCTTCATCTATAATACCAAACTGTTCTTTCCATGCAGTAACGGCATCTACCTCATTCGTTTCATTGGTTTGGGTCGCTTCTACTTCAGGTTGTTTGTTTTCTTTTTCGGTGTCGGTTAAGCCAAATTGTTCTTTCCAAAGCTCTGCCGCACTTTTTTGTTGATCACTCATTTTGTTTAGTATGATTTATAAAATACAAAAGGCTTCTTTCGCTATGCAAAAGAAGCCAAATACTTATTTTTTTTACATCAGATTAAGACTGAGATTGTGCTTTAAGCACTTCATCTACCTTATCTTTGTGTACCATAATTTCTTTAAATACGTAACCACCCTTTTCGTTTTTCTCTGAAATAACGAGTTTAACGTGGTCTTTACCGCCCGAATTTAAACCCCTGTCGGTTCTTGAGTTTTTACTTACTTTACCCATAGTTAGTTATTTTATTTCTTTATGAATGGTGTAACGTTTTAAAATTGGGTTAAATTTTTTCAACTCAATTCTATCTGGCGTATTTCTACGATTTTTTTGCGTTACATAGCGTGATGTACCGGGCAAGCCCGATTCTTTGTGCTCGGTACATTCTAAAATAATTTGCTGACGTGCGTCTTTACTCTTCTTTGCCATTAGTCAAATTTTTTTATAGAAACTTTTTACCTTGTTTCTTTTCTACTTCTTTTAAAAATTGGTAAATCCCTTTTTTGTCGATGGTTCTCATAGCGGAGGTAGATACCTTTAACCGAATCCATTTACCTGTTTCAGGTATGTAAAACTTTTTGGTTTGCAGATTTGGTAAAAACCGGCGCTTTGTTTTGTTGTTTGACTTAGAAACGTTGTTACCGCTTATTGGTCTTTTACCCGTTAATTCACAAATTCTTGACATTATTGTATATCTTCTTTTTATTGCGAAGGGCAAAGATGCACATATTTGTTGGATTAATCAAATAATATTTTGCTGATTTTTATAAGGAATGATGAGAAAGTAAATTTACCATCTATGATAAAGCAATTTTTTGATAGATGAGGCGAAAAACGTAGTCTTAGTGGGGCTAAGACGAGGCTTTTCAACGAAGTATATCGAAAAATTGCAAAGTCAGAATGTAAATTTATTTTTTTTTTCATTCCTAAGATGTTGTTTGTTAAGAAGGTTATTAAAGTGCTGCGCAGTTAGCAGTTTAACCCTGATAGGAGCGGTTATGCTGCCTGAAGCGTTTGCTTTTGAAGCGCAGCCGCAGCATTTGAGTGGATAGCAGGCTGCGCGTTTTTAGATAAGCTACATGTTTCGTTTCAAAAAAAATGAATATGATAGATAGTCGAAATTTACTTTCAATCAATTTTGCTTTAAGTGATGCGTAAGATTCTGTTGAATTATTATAACTCTGAGTTGCCCTTTTGCTCGAAGCCAAACCAGTTGGGACGTAACAGTCTACTCTTGATTAAGGCATACAAAAACAACAGGGCAAACAAGCCTAAAGCGATTGAATAAACAAAGCGACCTTGTAATTGTGGCTCTAACAAAAACCGTATAAACAAGGTGCCGCCGATATACAGCACTACGATAATTCGAGAGATGGTTTGGTACATATGGTTACTGTTCACTCATTGTTTTGAAAAAGCCGTTTAATCATTTGCTCAATACGGTTAAATCCATCCAAAAACCAGGTAACACTGCTTTGCCACTTATTTTTTGTTGGAAAGATTGGATAATAGTTTGTGGCTTTTCTGGTTGATAAATAAATGCTTGTTCTTCATAGGGGTCAATTAGCCAGCCTAATAAAGCACCATTGATCATCCAACGTTCCATCTTGGCTTGTAAAAAGGAAAGGTTGTCACTTTTTGATTTTAGTTCAATAATAAATTCCGGGCATATTGGGGCAAATTTTTCCTTTTCTGTTTCAGTTAAAGCGTTCCATTTTGTGTTAGAAATCCAGGCAACATCTGCTGCTCTTTGCGAGCCATCGGGTAATGTAAAACCTCCATTGCTATCAAACACTTTACCCAGTTGATGTTTTACATTCCAGTTTTTAACCTGATAAAACAAATCTCCATTATAGATACTAGATTGACTGCCGATTGGTGCCATTAATACGATATTTCCTTTTTCATCCCGTTCGAAATTAAGTTCTTGGTTTGCTTGGCAAAACTCAAAAAAATCATTTGCTGACATGGCTGCTAACAGCTTTCCTTTTATTACACAAGTATTTTCGTTGATGTACACCTTTCTCCAGATTAAAATTTATTGATAAATATAAACCTTATTTTAAGAATTGGCAAAATTAACATCCTAAAGCACTGCGAAACAAGTGGCTCATCTAAATAAATAGAGCAAATACAGTAATGTTTTGATGTGAATACGGATATAAAGGTGAACAAAAAAAATAACTAAATGAAAATCGAATTAAAAATTACGACTTTATGCTGTATGGTTTTGCTTTTCAGCTCTTGTGCCAACATTGGTAAAAATGCTTTAAAGAAAGCCACTGAGAACATTATTCCAGCAACCCAAAATGTTGAAGATGCCGCTCAAAATATTGAAGATGCTACCCAAAACATTGAAGATGGCACTCAAAATATTGAGGATGCAGTGAAAGAACTCAAAAACACCATTGCTCAGTTAGAAGCTTCTTCTGCTAATTTGGTAGGCGTTGCCGGTGACGAGCTGCAGGAAGTGATTGCCGAATTTGCCGCGTCAGCCAACTCCGTAATTGAAACAGTGGAAGATGGCACGTTGAACATTATTAAACAATCTGAAAAAAGTGCGATTCGGGTAATTGGCTCCTTAACCAAATCAGGTCAAACTTTGTTGCGTGAAACCAACCACCTTGTTACCAACAGCATTAAATGTTTAGATGAAGCCACCGCCAAACGCATTGCTCAGTTAACGGATGCTTCATTAGAAATTATTGACCGGTTTAATGTATTGGTGAATGAAACCATTAAAACGGTAGCCGATGAAACGCAGGAAACCATTCAGGTTGCTGGTACCGAAGTATCGCTGTTGGTGAGCAGAACAACTTATACCGGCGTTAATGTTTTATTGTTGATTGCCGCACTCGTCTTTTTTGCGGTTCCGGTTTTCTTGTTTATGTTCAAGATGACAAAAAGTGCCAATGTGTTTAAAAAGATTATTGGACCTTCTTTATCAGGACTATTGGGTGCCGTTTGTTTAAGCTTGTTTTTTATACCCGCCGTTTTGTGGACTACTTTGGGTTATGCGGTTGTTGCCAAAAACACCGACTATCAACAATATTGTTCAGATACGAATATAGCTTATGCTGATTTTCTGGCGGTTTACAATACTAACCCAGATAACAATACGGCTTATATGGCTGCCGGTTTAGATGCCATTGATTTGATGAACCATTGTAGTTACGGCAATCCTGATGAAAATGTAATTAAAGATAAACAGCGTTTGGCAGAAAGTATTGAAGCCATTTTGTTTCCACCGCCGCCACCTGAAAACAACGATATTGATTTTGCGGATTGCAACAACAATACCACACCCGGCAGAAGACCGTCTATTCACCCATGGTTTTTTTCTAACCGGACTAAGTTTAAAGCGAGCATTTTGAAAGAGGCGTTTAAAACCAAACAAATTAAAACCTTGCCCAAAAAGTATAACATACAAGCCTCTGCCGCAACACTTAATCCAACTACGATTAACTATTTGAAGAATTACGAAAACCAGGTTAGCAATCAATTGAACATTGCTTTGCTCAATGCTACTAAGCCGAGCTTAAAGACTTTGACTTTAAGTATTGATAAATTCTAAACGACCCAAAAATAGTCAAACATCCAATGTAACTATTAAACGACTAACATCAACCGGTAAGCCTGATTGTTAATTACCGGTTGATTTTTTATTTGACTTTTCGAATTTTAAATATTAAATTTATGAGTGAAAATTACTTAACCTTAATGAACGACTTTATGATCTACAGCGATTTAGTAAATAAGAATTTATTTAAATTCTTATTCAGTACCATTATTTTATTGGATTCCTTTTCAGCTTCATCGCAACAACCTTGCGATTTTGACACAGATGATGATTATCTAAATTGTAGTAAGCAAGTACATTCAGTAAACTTTTCAGATGCCTACTTTCGTATTTTAGATTACAATAAAAGAAATGCAGAATCTCCTTCATTGTATTACGAATTCCCTGACGGCTCTTATTCAATTAGTAAGCAAGATTTATTTAGTACCGAAGAAAGTCCTAATCACATTAAAGTAAATTACAGATATGCTAGTGGTGATAAACCAAAGGTGATAAATGGAGATGCAGACGATGCTATGTTAAGAAGGGGATATAATGGCTTAAATGTGGCTAAGGCAAATGATGAAGAGATTGCAAACTTAAGCAAAACCAACAAACTACCAACTAACAATGAGAGGCTAAGTATGGACTTTAGTAACCCTAAAGATGACCTCTTTCAAATTAACGATGAACACGTAATTATCATACAAATACCTTCGTGCAATGACGCGTGTAGTTTAGAAGTTGATTTGAATTCAAACACCAGAAGAGAGGTTTTACAAGCAATTGAACTTAGAGATTATAATGCAGAGAATTTTAATCAACTTGACGGTGGTAATATTAGATATGAATGCAACTTTAATGGTGACGGAGCCAGATTGATCTTTATTGAAGTAAAAACAACAGATATTACACATAATGAATTAAATATAGATGTTCTAAATGTTAGTGCAGTTTTAAATTGTGATGGGAGAACTTACAAAGCCATGCTTTCTTTAGATGTTAGTCAAGCAGGTACTGGAGAGGCAAAAGATCCAAATGCTATTGAAGTAGACCAAAACTGTTTAACACCAGATCAATTGAATGGGCAAGAGCTCATCTATACCGTTCATTTTGAAAATGAAGGAAATGCAAATGCCGTAAATGTTTATATAGAAGTTGTTTTTCCGGATGGTGTGCTTATAACTAATACAAACCCGTTTGACACCAAAAATTTTAACAGCGCAGTGGTAAGTTCTAATAAAATTGGGTTGAATACCTACTTGTATACAATTAAAAATATTGAGTTAATTGGTATTGGCGATCCGAGCATGCCTCTTAAAAAAGAAACCATGGCTAGCTTTAAATTAAAGGCAAAAACAACTTCTAGTATTAAGGGTAATCAGTTTAGTGCCTTTGCCAATATTGTATTTGAAGGAGAAAATCAAATAATTGGCATATCTCCACCTATAGAAGCTGTAAGAACAAATGATGCAACTACCAGCATATGCGCAAAGTGCTTTTATGAAAAACCTAAGGAAGAAGCCTGTGATGATAAAAAAGCAGAAAAGTATTATGGAAAAATTCAAAGTCTTTATGATAAGTATAAATCGAGATTAAGCAAAACAGGAAATTAATTATAAAAAAATGTGAACAGATATATTCTTCTATCAGTATTTACAATTACTGTTTGTTCAATTAGTACAGCAAAACCAATTTGTGTTGATAATACGCTGAAACTATATTTAAATGAAGACCACTCAGTTGGTGACTCGGTTAAACTAGTAGAGCACCTCCATACAAAAGTTAATCAATTTAAAGCTGGCAATAACTTTTATTGCTGGCTTTCTTACAAATTAGATTATGCTGACAATTACTTTCAATTGGATGATTATTCTTGGCATATATATGAACTTAATAAAATTATTGAATCTCCTTTTTTTAATGAACAACTCAAAAAAAATAGCTTAACTAAAGATGAAGCAGTTAAAATATGTAAAGCTTACGGCAAAAAAGCCTGGTTTCATTACCAATTAAGTGAATACAATGTTGTTAAAACTCATCTTGAACAAATTGAACGCGTTTTTAAGAAACATCAATTATTAACAAGCGATTTTGATTTGGCAGAGTATTGCTACAAAAGTTTAAGTGCTGTTTATATACGGTTGGGTGACAATAAACGCGCAATTGTTGCTACCCAAAATGCTTTGAAACTCATCAATTCCTACAACATTTTAAATGAAAATGAACCATATGACATAGATCAAGAAGTAGATCATTATCGTAACCTTGCAAGAGCTTACAATAATTATGCAAAGTATAACAGTGCGCTTGTATGGATAAATAGAGGACTGAGTAAAAAAATATCTTCGTCTCTTTATGCTGATTTAATACTTTTAAAACTTGAAGTTATTACAGAAAAAATTAAAGATTTATATGCTATGAAAACAAATGAGATAACATTAACCTCTCGGTATTTAGATTCGCTTAATCAAGTAGTGTCCATTGTAGTACCTGTTTTAAAAGAAGCAAATATTGAGCAGATAGCAGAATATGCTTACATAATGGCACAGCTCAAAAGCTTTGAAAATCCGCCTAATATGCAAGCGGTAAAATATTGGTTCAAAAAACGCTTAGAGCTTTCAAAGAATATTTATCAACCTAATTCAAGAGAAATTGCCAAAAACTATGGCTACGTCGGCAATTCATATTTAAATCTAAATCAACCCGACTCCGCCAAACACCACTTCTACCTCGGGCTCCAAACCATTTTACCTAAGTTTAACCCCAAACAAAACTCGCTACCGGACACTTCTTTATTCTTCAACGAAAACGCCATCTTCGAAAACTTAGAAGGTTTAGCCGAAGTATTTACCCGGCAAGATAGTTTAGACTTAGCTTTGCAAGCTTACGAATTGGCTTTTTATGTAAAATTGAAACTGCGCAGTATATATGATTTTGAAAGCTCCAAACTGTATCTACAACAAAAAGCGAAAGAGGTGAATAGCAAAGCGATAAACGTTGCCTGGCAATTGTATGATAAAACCAATGAGGCGCAGTATATTCAAAGAGCGTACAAAATTGCGGAAAGTAGCCGGGCATTAGTTTTGTTAGAAGGTATTGCCCAAAACCAATTGCTTAAACAAACCGATAATGCAGATAGCCTCTTCGCTGAAGAAAAAGCCAAGTTTGATCAACCAATAAGCCTTGCAGATTTAAAAACCCATCTAAACAAAAATGATATAGTACTCGAATATTTTCAAGCAGACAGTCTGTTATACGTTTTTAAAATTGAGCAAAATAAAGTGCCTGATTTGTATAAACTCAAACTTGATGCAAAACAGTTGAGCGAGTTAATTAGCACTATAAGTTCTACTGAAACAAACTACCAAACTTACCATGCTTTGGCATATGGAGTATATCAAAAAATTATTGAACCGCTATCCATCGAACCCAATAAAAAAATCATCATCATACCTGATGGGCAATTAAATTTTTTGCCTTTTGAGGCATTGGTTACCGAGTCTTCTAATAAAAATTTTAAAGAGCAAGCTTATCTTTTAAAAACACACAGTATCAGCTATCAATATTCGGCAACTATATTTGCGATGCAGCAACAGCAAGTACAACAACCGAAATACCAAAAAATTTTAGGGATCGCGCCGGTTAGCTTTAAAGATACTTCACTAATAGAATTGCCTGGAAGTTTAGCTGAAATAAGAGCTATCGCCAACATTTTTCAAACGGATACTTTAATTAAAGATCACGCCAGCAAAGCCAATGTTTTAGATAGTATGGGAAAATACAATGTACTGCATTTTTCAACCCACGCCATTGTTAATGCAGATGACCGGCAACAAGCTCAAATTAAATTATATGATGATAGCTTATTGTTAGATGAATTGTATAAACAAAACATCCATGCCAACCTAACCGTGCTTTCTGCCTGTGAAACCAACCTTGGTAAATATGAAGGTGGTGAGGGGGTAATGAGTTTGTCGCGTGCTTTTGCCTATGCCGGCTGCCCTAGCTTAGTGGCAACTTTATGGCAAGCCAATGATTTATCCACCAAAAAAATTATAGTTGAATTTTATCAAAACTTGAAAAAAGGGGCATGTAAAGATGAAGCATTACAACAAGCCAAGTTGACCTACTTAAAAAATTGTGATGATGCGCATCCATTCTATTGGGCGAATTTGGCAGTTATTGGCAATACTCAAGCTATTGAAAGTGGAGGAGATATATCTCACTTAATATATCTTGGGGTATTAATATTAATATTTATAGGAGTTTCATTTCTGTATAAAGCAATACGAAGATAAGACTATTATGGCTCTGATTTGAAACGGAAATCATTTCCAAGTGTTTTTATTTATTGATGGATATCTATAAGGAAAAAGAACAAGCATCTTCATATAAAAGATGCTTGTTACAACATATTTTTATTGATTATTATCCGCAGAATTCGGATCTAACAAATCATAAAACTGATCAATTTTAGGAAGAATAATCACACGCGTTCTTCGGTTCATTTGACGACCTTCGTATGTATCGTTTGAAGTAAGCGTATTGTATTCACCTCTACCGGCAGCTATTAATTTGTTGGGGTTTACACCAAAACGTTTTTGTAAGGCACGCACTACCGCAGTAGCTCTTTTTACACTCAAATCCCAATTGTCTTGCATACAATCATTTTTAATCGGAATATTATCTGTGTAGCCTTCTACCATAACTTCTAAATCATCTCTGCCTTCTAATATTTTAGCAATTTTGCCTAATACCTCTTGTGCTTTTGGTCTGATGATAGAACTTCCGCTTTGATACAACATTTTATCAGACAGGTTAATAAACACCACCGTCTTATCCACTTTTACTTCAATGTCCGAATCTAAAATACCATCTTGCAACACGGTTTTTAAATTAACGGCAAGTGCCAAATTAATTGAATCGGCTTTGTCTTTAGCTGCATTCAATAATTGTATGTAAGCATCTTTCTTTTCCATTTGGGCAAGCGTTTCTTTAATATTATCATTAGCCGATTTTGATAATACGGTTAAATCACCAACCTGATCCATTTGTTTGTCGCGTTGGGCTCTAAAATCTTCAATTTGAGTTTGCATACTATTAATCTGCTCGGCTCTTACGGCTTCTGTTTTTTCTAAAGCCGTAATTTCCGAAAGCAACTCGGCTTTTTCTTGCTCACATGCCGATAATTTATTTAAGTAATCGCTTAACTCTTCGCCGCACTCTCCTAACTGCTTGTTAGCCAAGGCTAAATCATTCTTTAAACTATCTTGCATAGTGTTAAACTTTTTGCTACTTGTACAAGCACCTAAAGAAAACAAGAGGACGATGCAAAATAAAACGGGCTTCATGGTTTGTTGTATTGTATTATTCATTTTTTCAAAACGTTTTTAACCTATATTTATGGTATAAAATAATGCTCTAATAAATTTTAATTTTTCTTAAAATGACTGCAAAGATAAGGATTTCAAGATAAAGTTCAAGTACTGTTTTTTGTGGCTTAATATTTTAATAAAAAACTTACCAATCACTAAAACTTCAACCTAGCCTGAAGCGTAATATTCGTTATTTGATCATCATCAATAAAATTATTGCCACTGCTAATGCCTTCAAACTGGGTTAGGTTGTCCACATTTAAAAATTTGGTTTGTTCAACTTTTGCCCATAAATCTAACATTCTGAGCGGCTCCCATTTCACATTAAAATAATAACGATAACCGGTTTGGTAGAAAAAATTTCTACCATACGCATAAAGTGGGGTATTCTCGTATACATAAATACGCGTGTCGTATGAATCAGTATCGAATAAAGTAAAACGGGCATTAAAAGAATAGCGAGATTCAATCGGTTGGACATTAACGTCTTGAAAAGCCAAAAAACCTTCTTCTTTAGGGCGGTTACCTTCTTGATAGGTTGATCGTTCAATGCGGGTTTTAAAACGCAGGGCTTTGCTTAGTTTATACGTTACATCTGCCCTTAAGGTTGATTTTTGTTCTTGTACCAAATAATCCGTTCGGGTTTCATTCTCACCTAAATTTCTTTGTTTGTTTTCATTTTTATAGCGTACAAAAAGCGTAACTTTTCGCGACGGTTTATAGGTAACTAATGTCCTGTAATCAAAGCCTTGCGAAGGGGCATCAATCAAAAAGCGTAACCAACGATGCCGATAAAAATCAGCATAGGCATCAATTTTCCAACGGGTGTTCGGTTTAACAGAAGTGCCAAGATATAAACTGCTTTCATTATTGGCTATGGTGCTTTCAGAAAAAGCTCTTTCATAGCGTGCTTCGTAAAATTTATTGTAATGCCGGTGAACTAAAGTAAAACTTATTTTAGGATCAATAGAAACCAACACACCATTTAATGTGGCAATACCTAATTCGTTTTTATTGCTGTTGTCGGCATCAGTACTAATTGCCCACTCGCCAAAAAAATGAAAATTATTAAATAGCACCCGGTAGTTTAAACTGGAGTTCAATAACAAATCGCCTCTAAACCGGAAGTTGTTATACACTTGATTGCGCTTGGTTAAAAAGGCACTAAATTTATTGATAGTGCCGGTTAAACCAATTTCAAAATTTTTATGATCGTAAGATAAATGGGTGCCTGCAAAAGTTTCTTTAACGGTGTTTTTGCTTCTAAAATTACTCTCGGTTTGATGAAGTCCGGCAATTTGAAAAGTGCCAATATCTGGAAAGTCATCGATATCGTCTAGGTCAATTAGTCGCGCATCAATGGGTTTATAAGAACCAAAAGCAGTTAGCTCAAAATTGCCCACTTGAACGGTAGCCGCTATTCCTCTGTTAAATAAGGCTTCAATAGCCGAGGTATATTGCTTTACGGTATAAGCATTTTGCATCACACTTAAAACCTCATCACTTTTATCCGAATTAAAACTAGAAGAGACAATTAATCCCTGACCAAAATCTAATCGATAATCCCCAAGGGCGAGGTATTTAAATGGTCCATAATCTTTTAGATAAACATGAAAAGAATAAAAATCAAAACCATAGGGGTTGTATTCTCCACCAAAAGGTTCACCAGCATCTTTTTCTGCAGTAAAGCCATAACTAAAATTTTTACCATACTGATATTGATACCGTGCATACAGTTTTTGCGGACTACCTAAGAACTTTTCATTTAAATAACCTGCCCGGTCTTCTAAAGTTTGAGCATAACGTGCCAAAATAAAGTGCTTTCCTTTACTTAATAACTTACCAATTGGTATATTAACATCATCAATGGCTCCCTTTACTTCTACAAAAGGCAACAACCGTTCAATAGTCGCTAAATCAAAATATTTGATGCTTTGTAACTCGTAAATATTTAATAAATCGCCAGCTCTTTTGCGGTGATTCAATAGAGCATCTATTTGAGGAGGATTTAATAACTGCAATTCGCTCAGCTCTGTAAAGGTGGCTTTATTTAAATTTAGGGGGCTTTGATAATAGAAGGTTAAGTTTTGGGTTAGCAATTCTACATCAATATCATCATCTTCATCATCGGCATAACTTTCCACAATTTGTTGTATTAAGTTATTAATCTGATCTTCTTGTTGCGCATAAAGCCCAACACTAAACAACATCATCAAGCAACCACAAAAACACCATTTCATATAAAAACGCCAACTTATCATATAAACAATATTAATTATTAGCATTTGGAATTGACACATTAGAATTTGAAGCCTTCGGGGCAAAGCCGATACTTAAAACCGGTGAGTAACCCAACACGGTATGGTAGGTAGAACCCAACACAATGGCTAAAGATTGTACCTGCCAACTAACACCCATTGAAAAAACTGCCGGATCGGTAGTGACACCCAATAGCAAACCAAATGCCTCATTTAATTGATAGGCTAAACCGGCTTTAAACAACACGGTTCTGTTTACTGTCTTCTCGGCTTCTACCATTACTTTTGCTTTGGTAGATGCTGTGTATTGCAAACCTGCAGTTAGGGTAGTTGGTATGGGTAATTGCTCATCTTCGGTAACATTTATTTTTATAGGATTTTTGATGTGCGCACCAATCAACAATTGCTTGGTTAGTTCTGCTTGTATACCCAAATCGAAATTAACTAATGTTCGGGAACCGTAGTTGCTAATATTTATATGGTAAGCGTGTATTTGCGCGCCAATGCTTAAGTTATCTAACAATTGCCTGCCATAGGCAATGCCGGCTTTCATTTCAGTATAAGTTTTTAAGCCTTGATATTGTATGCCCACACCAAAAGTGCCACTGTTGGTAGGTAAAGCAGCAGCCAAAGCAAAGTTGTTTAAGCCTTCTAATAAATATTGGTTCTGTCCGGTTACTCCAATTGAAATTGAATTTAAAGTGGCTAAACCAGCTTGATTTTCAATAGCAGAAAAGGCATGTTGCTGAACAGATTGCACACCACCAAGTGCTTGAGTTTTGGCGGCAGTTAAGCCAAAATCGAATTGTGCTAATGCCGCAAAATGCATTAAACTAAAAGCGATAAGTGTTGCTATAATTTTCACAATGCTAATATAATTATTTTTGAGAAGATAAGTTATCTTTTAATTTAGTAGATGGTGGTTTTGTCTATTCAATCGTTTCTACAACAAGGTACTGTATTTAAAAACTTGGACAATCTAACCCTTTTTCGCTTCGAAGTAGCTTAGTTTTAAAATGATAAGCGATACTAAATTGTGCTAGATCAAATGGTTTTAAATAGAGTGTATTTTCTAATTCTTTCCTTCCGTTAATAGTAGATAATCCCTTTAAATAACTCACTTCAAAAATAATGTTATTATATTTATAAGATAAAGCGAAAGTTAGTCTCAAACTTTTTAAATAAGGCACCATGTAAACAAGGGTTTTGTATTTGGCGTACAGATAATCTCCTTCTACACCTAAACTAAAGATTCCGTTTTATACGGAACAGGCTTTGGAACGGAAAGCGGAACCGCAGTTGATTAGTTGCCCTCGTTTCTAAAAATTAAAAAACTAAAGGCTGTAACACTCATGCCACGATTGAAAGTTTGGGTGTTTTGGGCTAACAAGTCGTGGTACGAGTATAAAAACACCCCGCTTTTGCGTACTATTGTAAAATGTCGCTTAACCACGAACCGCAACAACCCATGGCTCGGCTTTTCCGGTATTTGAAACCGTATTATAAAGCCTTGAGTTTTGCTTCGGTGTCGAGCATCGTCAATAAAGTTTTTGATTTGATGCCGCCAATTATGGTCGGGTGGATTGTGGATACCGTAAGCCGAAACCCGCCGCAATGGATTCAATCCTTAACCGGAACATCCGACAGTTGGACGATAGCGATATTTTGTGCCATGCTCATCATTGTCATTTTTGGGGCGGAAAGTTTTTTTCAATGGTTGTACCAACTGCGGTTTATGCAATTGGCGCAACGGGTGCAACACGACCTTCGGGTAGACACTTACCGGCAACTACAGCAGCGCGAAATTGCCTACTTTGAAGAGGAGCGAACGGGCAACTTAATGTCGATGATGAACGACGATATTAACCAGTTAGAACGGTTTTTAAACACAGGCTTTAACGATTTAATTCAACTGACGGTGCTGTTTATCTTTGCCGGCATTACTATATGGATGGTGTCGTGGGAGATGGCGGTGATTAGCATTTTGCCTATCCCTTTGATGTTGGTAGGTGTGTTTTATTACCAGCGAAAAATTGCGCCACACTACCTTAGGGTTCGGCAGGCGGTGGGCAGTTTAAGTAACCGGCTCGAAAATAATATTTCGGGCATTTTGGTCATCAAAAGTTTTACGGCAGAGCGGTTTGAAGCCGAGCGGGTAGAGCAAGCCTCTAACCACTACAAGCAGGTGAACTTTGGGGCGATTAAATTGAGTGCGGTTTTTATTCCGCTTATCCGGATGCTGATTGCCTTGGGTATGGCGGGGGCGATGCTGCTGGGTTCGTATTGGATTTTAAACGGCTCGGGCAAATTAACGGTGGGCGAGTTAACCTTCTTTGCGATGATGGTACAACGGATGCTTTGGCCAATCACGCGCTTGGGGCAGGTCTTCGATTCTTTTGAGCGGGCAAGGGCAAGTGCGCGGCGTATTTTTGGTTTAATGGATGCACCCAATCGCATTACCGAAGTAGAACAGCCGGTTGAGCCGAAGCAGGTGCAGGGCAATATTTCGTTTAACCAAGTGTCCTTTCATTACCAACCGGAAGTGCCAATTCTCAACAATTTATCGTTTAATATAAAGGCAGGCAAAACGATTGGCTTTGCCGGCACAACGGGTGCGGGTAAAACAACGCTTATTAAATTGCTGCTTCGTTTGTACGATGTTACCGGAGGTGTCATTACTATAGATGGTGTTGATATTCGCCAATTGCCGAAACGGACGCTTCGGCAAAATATCGCTTTGGTAAGCCAAGAGGTTTATCTTTTTCATGGAACTATTAAAGAAAATATTGCTTACAGTTTAGAAGCGGTGAGCGATGCCCAAATTGAAGCGGCAGCAAAGAAGGCAGAACTCCACCAGTTTATTGTTGGGCTGCCCAATGGTTATGATACACTTGTAGGAGAACGAGGCATTAAACTTTCTGGTGGTCAGCGACAGCGGCTGAGTTTGGCGCGCGCCATTTTGAAAGATGCGCCCGTCTTAATTTTAGATGAAGCCACCAGTGCCGTTGATACCGAAACCGAACGGGCGATTCAAAAAAACATTCACCAGTTTACCAAAAACCGGACGGCCATTGTGATTGCTCACCGGCTGTCAACCATTCGTCAGGCAGATTGTATTTTTATTTTGGATAAGGGTGCGGTTGCGGAGCAGGGAACGCATGAGGAGTTGCTTGGCTTGGATGGGGTTTATGCCGGGCTTTGGCGGGTGCAGACTGGGGAGGTTTAACCCTCTTTGTTAATGGTGCCTTTAATCAATTTTCCTAATTCAGTAGCCCAAACTCTTAAACTGTTTCGACCCGATTTTTTCATCAGCAAAAAACTTTAAACAAATTAGTAGCTGTATTTTTTTTTTGGACCACGTTTGTAGTAGCCTGTACATTTAGCCAATTGTTCAATATTGAGCCAATCTATTAGTGAGAGCTCTTCTTAGGTGTATTGGTTTTCAACAGAAATAATCATTTTCACCATAACTATATAATAGTTGGTATGAAATTACGAAATAAAATAATGATAAACAACAATTTATGAATTAATATTATACAAACCTGACGCATGTCCGATTGCAGCGGTTATGCCATTTTGAGGGGGCTTTGAAGCGCAGGCAAATGGCATTTGAACGGAAAGCGGGACTGCCCTACATTATAAACTTAATCATTTCGATTCAAAAAAAAAATTAATGCAAAAGTGGAAACTACTTTATGGTTATTACAGTTGTGGCGAGCGTATTTACCACTTTGATCCTGATTTGTGCAAATTATTTCAATAAGGCTCACTGTACAAAAAAAAGCCGCCATCAAATAGCGACCTTTTCATTAAAATTAATTCTTTTTATTGAGTGAATTTTTGAATAACTTGATGCTTTCCATTATTTACTTTCATTAAAAGTATACCATTATTAACAGGTTGATTGAAGGCAAAACGATAATTTTGATGACCTTCTGATAAATTTAATTGTTGTTGATGAATGGTTTTTCCATCAATAGAGAATATTTCGAACTGATACTCACCTGCTTCCATAACATCCATATCAATTTCTAATTCATTAATTATTTTAGGACTTATTGTACCCAAGTTATAATTAACAAAGTTAAAAGAAATAGTAAACACTAAAATATTTTGAGAAATGGAAGAAGTACAATTATTTCCATCGGTATAAGTATAGGTTATGGTATGAGTACCAGGACCGGAAAGTGATGGATTGAATGCACTAAAAATTACACCGGGACCGCTAAACGTGCCACCAGCCGGAGAACCAGTTAAATTAACTGGTGAGTTTGAAGAGGTTACAGCAGGAAGTCCGCTAAAGCTAATAATTGTTCCGTTACAAAACGTTGTACAGTTGTCTGTTACTGTATTTGAATCTTCTATAGTTCCTTTTTGAGACATATCTTTCCCAACAAATGCGGGATGGCTGGGTTGATATCGTTCAGCCCGGTAACTCCATGCACTATTTGGGGCAGTGCCTTGCGCGTAAACTGTGCCTCTATCAGGATTTTGGTAATGCCAAACGATATTTCCGGTTGGATCAACTTCAAAAAACCGTCCTGTCATGGCTTCACAGATAACCACATTGCCATTAGGTTGCATATTTATACCGCTCATATATTGGCTGTAAAAAGTAGTACCATCAAAAGTTGGGGCACTGCTTCCGAGTGGAGGCCAAACATAATCAAACGAAGTTGGTAAATAAGTGCCGCTGGCATCGGTTAAATAATTTCCAGCAGCATCGGTTGGTGGATCTAAGATTACCACTCTTGAATAAGCGCCACCCGGTCTGCCATTTCCATTTTCAAATAAAGATATTTTATCGCCATGTGGTAAAGCAGGGTCAATCCAATCGGTATTATGCTGTCCGAAGAAAACTCGATCAGCCATAGTTCCGTGATCGTAATTGATCGGGTTGCCATAACGATATAAAATATCGCCGCCTTTGCCAGAATTGCCGCCGGTATGACCTGCTGCCTGAGCTGTTGTAGTAGAGTGATCGATGATTAACATTTCTGAGCATGACCAACAAGACACCACAATTTGATCTTTGCCAGGATGATAATCCATACCATTAAAATGTTGTTGATCGCGTGCTTGCCCAATCCAATTTAAGTTGTTGATGTCCCACAATTGAGGATTGTCTGCCACTACTCCATAGGTTGCTTTGGTTGGGTCAATATCTTGGATAATATGATCTGCCATCTTCCACTCCCAAACAACATTTGCGCCGTTTGTGCCTACCGGTTGAATTTCGATAATGCTTTCTAAGGCAGAGTAACTGTTGCTTATGTTGCCGGGGTCTCCACCTAAGTTAATCCATTCAGTTGGAGTTAACCGGTCTTCTACAATTACTAAAAAATTACCGTTGGGTAAAATAGCTACATCAGAATGCATAAAATCAAAATCGGTTCCTAATGGATTCCATTGCCAAACTAAATTGTCATTCCAATCTCTAACTTCAATGTAATCGGCATTGCTATTGCCTAATCCGGTTAATCGTACAATGCTTCCATCATCTAATAAATAAGCAGTATAATAAGGGCGTGCAAGGCTTTCCCATTGATTAATGATTTCACCACAATTATCAATTAAGTAAGTATAATCAGAATAATAGGGCGTAAATAAGGTATAGCCATCATAGGCATTTGCGGTATTTAGTTTTAAACCAACAGTGGGTTGAGCATTACTGTGTATAATGGTTAAACCAACCATAACACAGATGGTAATTAAAAGTTTATTTTTTAAATTCATAATTTGTTTTTTATAAGTATTTGATAATCATATCTCTACAAAAGTAGTAATGATTTTTAGTATTATTTTTGAATAATGAGTTTTGCTGTATTTACGACATTTTTTTGCTTGATTTTAACAAAATAGATGCCGTTAGGATACCATTTTGTTGATAAGGTAGTTTGCTTAGAAAAGGTGTTTTCGTAAATTAATTGACCGGTGGCATTAATCAATTGAAGTTGAACGGCATCTGCTTGGTGGCTTTTAATTAATACATAATCTTTTACCGGATTAGGAAATATTTGATAAGTATCATAGGCTATGGTTTCTTGTACAGCTATTCCAATATCTTCATTATATAGAGATAAACCCCCTCTATTATTACCCACAATCATTTCCAATTCTGCATCCCCATCTATATTACCTATAGCTAAAGCACTATATAAACCGGTTGTTTCATTCAAAAAGTTATCAGTAATTAAATTAAAGGCACCTGTATCTATATTTTCGGTTATGTTATTATAGGCGTGTATTTTTCCACTTTCTGCCCCAACTAATAAGGTCAATTCATTAGTCTCTCCTAATTTTAATAGAATAGGAAAACTATAAGCAGTTACTTCACCAATTTCTTTTACATCTACTTTTCCCCAATTGGTTGAAACTTGTTCATAGGTGGCTTCTTCTAAGGTGCCTACATTTTCATAAAAATATAAAAAACCAGTGCGTGTGCCAATCACCAAATCTAATAAACCATTACCGGTTACATCATACAAAAATGGACGAGCTTGTTGGTTGGCATCTATACCATTTAATTTAGGTTTGTATAAACTAAAGTTAGCAACCTGACCAGAAGATGCATCGTTTTTAAAATAGTGTACAAAACCATCGGAATCGCCTAACAACATATCTTGATCTCCATCATTATCTAAATCACCAAAGGCGGGTTGCATATCTTTAAAACCAAAAGTTTCATTAAGTTTAAGATAATCTCTATCCACCAATTTAAAAACTGGTTTGTTTACACTACCAACATTTTCATACAAGGTTAAGGTGCTTTTTAATTGGTCTGCTACACCAACTACCGTATGGTAACCTGCATTAGCTATTAGAAGATCCATCAAACCATCGGCATTATAATCAAACAAAACCGGTCTCGAGCGTTCGCCAACATCAATCATCTGACCAACTAAAAAATTATCTTGCTCAAAACTAGCAACTAATTTATTATCTGCTCCTTCATTTAAATAAAGCCAACTGCAATTAAAATTAATGGCATTATTTAAGCCGTTTGGCGAAGCGATAAAGTCTCGAACGTTATCGTTGTTTACATCCACATAATACGAACCGGGAAAATAGTTAAAGAAAGCCGGCACATTATACATTGGAAACATCGTATCTTGTTCTGCCATATAAGCATGATTTAAATCACCGTGATTAACCAACATATTTAGATTATCGAAAGAGATATCACCTAAAAACACTTCTTTATCGGCATCTTCATCAATGTCAATAGCCAAAATAGTTGAACCAGGATGACGTGGATCGCGTTTTCCGGTTACTTTTGCACAAGAATCAGCGTATTCACTTAAGGTAACCGGTGGTCTAATGCCCGATTCATAAAATTTACCCCAACAGTCATCTTCTAATATAAATTCCAATGCCTCGCATTCGTTATTATTTTCAGCCGAAAGATTTTTATAATATTCTAAATAACCACCGGCAATGTTAAAAGTTAATATATCAATATCGCCATCATCGTCAATATCTTGTATGCCCGGCACATCAAATAAAGGGATGTAAATGGAGTCTTCCGTTCCATCTGAATTATTGTAGAACAACGTATCTGCAAATATTTCAAAGTTTAGTTCATCATCTTTATAAAAACCCTTGTATACGCTGGCGTGGTTAAAATTTTTCTGGCTACAAAATAAATCTTTTACTCCATCGCAATTAAAATCTACCAGCAATGCCCAATTTTCTACCAATGGAAAATTATATTCGTAATCAGGCGCATAGTCAAAATCTATCTCACCTGAAGTGCCGTTTGAAAGAAAGGTAAGGAACTGATTATCCTTCCGGTCAAAAATCACTAAATCATCTATTCCGTCATTATTTAAATCAGCATTAGAAAATTGCGGATTGTTTAAGCCACCTGCCCAAGCATACTTAAGAGCGGTGTCATTTTGCCTCACCTCAATTTCGCCAGAACGAATAAAAGGTTGAGCTAACACATTTGTAGCAATTAATAGCGAAATTATTGTTATACTTGTTCTGAATATTGAATTCATAAAATAGATTATTGAAGATTCAAATTTAAGCAATTATCCATGCAAATAATCGTGAAATTGAGTATTCACTAAAATATAATATTTTTTTTGTTTAAATTTAATAGTAATTGCAATATGTTTTGAATTTAATTTTCAGAATGCCAAACTCCTCATAAAATGAAGTGCTAGTTAAATGATTGTTTCGAAGTGCATTGTCAAAATTGATTTTGTTTTATTGAGTAATTGGCTCTGTTGCCTTACCGCATAGTAGATTTCGTAATTGGGCGCACTCCGTTCCTAATTTAGGATCGAAGCCGTCTACTCGATTCCTTTTTAAAACAGGACGATAGCGTATAGCAGCATAAACTTCAATTAAATTAAAATACCTGATTTCTACAATAACTAAACTATTAAATAGGGTTTTCATCACTTTCAATTTTGATGCTCCAGACCGAAATGTAGATTTATTTATGTAGCATTACTTTACAATAATTCCTATAAAAACTATCAAAATAAATGAAGATAACTTTTTTAGATGCTTACAACGTTTTCAAATACTCAATCAAAGCTATTCTATCGGCTTCATTTAATCCATCACCAAAAGTGTGTCCTCCGTTTCCGTAACCTTTTTGCGTGGTGTCATAAGTAAATCGATCGGTATAACCGGTTTCTTCGTTGTAAGTCCAGCCTACGTTTACTTCGTCGTAAACATGCTCTGCTGTTCTTCTCCAGTAAGTTTGGCGTTCACTCGACTTTAGCAATTCGTATAAAGTTGGAACAGACCCATTATGCAAATACGGTGCCGATGCCCAAATACCATCTAAGGGTTGAGCTATATAACCGCTAGTTTTTAGAAGCTCTCCAGCGGGCTCATCATTGGCAAACCAACTGCTGTTAAACCATTCAATAAATCGACCTTGTGTAGATTCGTTAGTAACTGCTTTAGATTGTTCGGGGTCGGTATCCACTACAGACAAGTCAACCAGTAAATTGGGGTAACTTTCGTTTTCTCCATAGGTGCCGTGGCAACCTGCACAATTCGCCTTAAAAATATGCTGCCCCATTTGAACAAGTTCCTCATTAATTTGGTACGGATATTTTGGAGCTTCAATAGTTTTTAGATAAGCCATCACGTGTACAAAATCTTCATCTATCGCATTAGCTTCTTCTGAATTTTTGAGCGTTAAGGTACTGGCAGCCATAAACAACTTTGCCCAATCGCCACCACCCGTGCCGGTATACAAAGGCGCATGTTTCTTTTTTAAAACCCACCAGGGTGGCACATCCGTAAATTCGGTATAATCACTAATCTCATTAAAGCTTAATTGATCATTCCACTCTAAAGTGTTTTTATCTCTGTAAGCCGCTAATACACCAAAAATTCTATCGGCAGGGTTGGCACCAACGGTTTTGGTTAATATCCAATTAGAAATTGCTGTAGAGGCTTTACTAAACGGTTCGTAGGCTTCCCATTCGGCAGAATCTTTACCGTGTTTGTTTTCTATAATAACATCTACCACTTTTACAGTAGCATTTTGACTAACCGTAAAATCGATATTAATATTACCTAAACCGATAATGTATTCGCCATTTAAATAACTGCCATGACATTGAAGGCAGTTGGCACTAACAACGTGTGCGCCGTTTTGATGAGTGAAAGCAGTAAAGTCTGGAGCAATATTGGCGTTTTCGCCAGACCGGTTGAGTGCGTTTTCGGTATGATCGCCATAAACCGCTTTATAAATTTCTATAGGGATGCCACTGCCAATGTAGTTTCCGTTTAATAAAATATCTTTCCCTTTTTCAGGGTCGCCTTCCCGTTGAGGAGATGCCGGCATAAAAGTAGTGCCTGCTATACTGGCGGTTTCAAGGGCTTCGGGCATAGTCAAATCTGATTCGCAGCTGTATAAAAAAACACCTAAAAATAATATACTGACTCCAACAAATAAAAACCTTTTATGCATACCCTTTTCTTTTGGTTTATCAAATATAATAAGTAATGTTGAATTATCAATTTCCTATACATGTTGAACTGTTGTTTTGTTTAAAAAAAACCAACTTTTTAATTGTTTGGAGGATATGTTTTACGATAGACGAAACAAATGCCTATCTTTGAATTTATAAAAATTGAAGATACATTTATGCGAATAGGTATTGTTTGCTACCCCACCTTTGGCGGTAGCGGAGTGGTGGCAACTGAGTTGGGAAAAGCACTGGCTGATAAAGGACATCAAATACATTTTATATCGTACAAACAACCGGCAAGGCTCAATCAATTTCATGAAAATATTACGTTTCACGATGTGAGTTTTACCAATTATCCGTTATTTGAGTTTCCTCCTTACGAAACGGCACTTGCCAGTAAAATTGTGGATACTGCAAAGTTTAGTAATTTAGATTTGGTGCATGTGCATTATGCTATTCCACATGCTACTTCGGCTTTTTTGGCTAAAAGTATATTAAAAACCCATGGCATTCACTTACCGGTAATCACTACTTTGCATGGTACAGATATTACCTTAGTTGGAAAAGATAGCACCTATACTCCGGTAGTAACTTTTTCCATTATGCAGTCCGATGGGGTTACAGCTGTTTCTGAAAGTCTAAAGCAAGATACCTACAATAATTTCAATATCGACAAGTCTATTGAAGTGATTCCGAATTTTATTGATTTAGAAGCTTTTCAAAAGCACGATAAAAGCCATTTTAAAAAAGCTATTGCCCCAAATGGAGAGCCGATTATCATTCATACCTCTAATTTTAGAAAAGTAAAACGGGTAGAGGATGTGATTTTAGTGTTCAAAAATATTGTGAGTGAAATGCCTGCAAAACTGCTTTTAATTGGCGATGGACCAGAACGTAAAAATGCTGAGCGATTGTGCCGAAAATTAGAAAACTGTGAAAGCATTCGTTTTTTGGGTAAGCAAGATGCCGTTGGTGAATTGTTGGCAGTAGCAGATTTATTCATCTTACCTTCAGAAAGCGAAAGTTTTGGTTTAGCTGCTTTAGAAGCGATGGCTTGTGAGGTGCCGGTAATTTCTTCTAATGCCGGTGGTATACCTGAAATTAATATTCATGGGGAAACCGGCTTTTTAAGTAATGTAGGCGATGTTGATGATATGGCAAAAAATGCCTTAACTCTTTTAAAAGATAAAACCCTAAAACAACAGTTTAATAAAAATGCTTTGAAACAAGCGCATCAGTTTGACATTAATGCCATTCTGCCGAAATATGAACAATTTTACGAAAGTATATTAGAGGGAAATAGTGCCTTGGTGTAATCCATCATAAACTCAAAATTCCTAAGCCTTACCCATCAATCAATACTTTCGGCAAGTTAGTTTGTAAATTATTATACCCTGTTTTTGCCTTTAAATTTGCTAAAGGATAATCCCTCTGCGATTACCTTTGTACAGTAGATTCACATTGAATAATGACAAGTTAAACTTAGTGCTTAAACCACTAGTGATGTAAACGCCTGTTCTGAACTTGATTCAGGAACTTAGCTACTAAATATAATGACCAAAAAGGTACAAGACAACTTAGCTGAGGTTTCGCTTCAAAAAAATGTCTACTACTTTATGGTGTCGGATAAATTTGAGTAAAATTTGGAGGAGTACGATGCGGAGGTTATCAGGCATAGTCTTAGCTTTGTTCTCCAACGAAGTAATCGTTCTAAATTTCCCAAATTATCCGACTGTATGAGCTTGACTGACTATTTTGATAAAATTGTAAAATTGTTGTGTCACATTTTACCGTCAAATTGGTATAACTTATTCTTTTCAATTTGCTGGCTCAATTTGTATAGATCGAAAATGGCATTTCAATTAATATTCTCCCTATCTTTGCAGGCTTAAATATTAAACATGTTAGCGATACCACATATAAAAGAAAATACAACTGAAGTAATTGAACGTTTAACTAAAAGAGGGATACCGGCTGCTGATTTAATTAATCAGGTAATGAGTGCTGATGAAAAACGAAGAAGTATTCAACAAGAATCGGACAATGCAGCGGCGGAAATGAATAGCATTTCTAAAGAGATCGGCAAGTTGTTTTCGAGTGGGCAAACCGAAGCAGCTAACGAAGCCAAAGCAAAAACAGCGGTGTTAAAAGAAAAAGCCAAACAACTAAACGAGCAATTACAAACCGCTGAAAAGGAGATGCGCGAACTGTTGTTAACCATCCCCAATGTGCCACATAGCTCTGTACCTAAGGGAGTAAGCGAAGAGGATAATAAGATAGAAAAAGAAGTGGGTGAAAAACCGGTTTTACCTGAAGGTACTTTGCCCCATTGGGAGTTAGCTAAAAAATACAACATTTTCGATTTGGAGTTAGGGGTAAAAGTCACCGGTGCAGGCTTTCCGGTATTTAGAGGGAAAGGTGCCAAATTGCAACGCGCTTTAATCAACTTTTTTTTAGAAGAAGGCATCAAAGCCGGGTATGAAGAAATCACTTCACCCATTATGATCAATGAAGCATCGGGCAGGGGAACGGGCTCTTTACCAGATAAGGAAGGACAAATGTATTATGTGCCGGCAGATGATTTGTATTTGATACCTACCGCCGAAGTGCCCATTACCAATTTGTATAGAGATGTGATTTTAAAAGAAGCCGATTTCCCGATTAAGATGTGTGGCTATACGCCTTGTTTTAGACGTGAAGCCGGCTCCTATGGTGCACACGTTAGGGGCTTAAACCGCTTGCATCAGTTTGATAAAGTAGAGATTGTTCAAATTACGCATCCAGAAAAATCGTATGAAACGCATCAAGAAATGGTGGCTTATGTAGAAACGCTGTTGCAAAAATTAGAATTGCCGTATCGTATTTTAAATTTGTGTGGTGGTGATTTAACCTTTGCCTCTGCACTCACTTTTGATTTGGAAGTATGGAGTGCCGCACAAAAACGTTGGTTAGAAGTCAGTTCGGTTTCTAACTTCGAAACCTTTCAATCTAACCGGATGAAATTGCGCTACAGCGATGCCAATAAGAAAAAACATTTGGCGCATACCTTAAACGGCAGTGCTATTGCCTTGCCACGTATTGTGGCTTCCTTACTTGAAAATAATCAAACGCCAGCAGGCATAAAAATACCAGAAGCTTTGCAGGGGTATACGGGCTTTGCGGTTTTGGATTGATGTGTGATCAATTTTTCAGTAAATAAGACAAGCATTTCAAACTCATAATGCAGTTGATATTTTTGTATTAAACTAGTTTAGATAACCACGCTGTTTGGTTTTAAAAAATTGCTACTAAGCCAAAGATTGGGTTTGGGTTTTTAAAAAGAAGGTGGTATTTGGCAATTTGGAACAAGCTTTGTACTTTTAACATGTATCAATTCAATTGCATTATGAACAAACTTACCTTATTTTCCATTTTTATCATTTCTATTTTTTTTCAAGACAAATTTTGTAAAGCTCAATGCCACATTGACGATTGGACAGCATTAAAAGCGCTATACGAAAGTACCAATGGGGATAATTGGACCAACAATACCAATTGGCATAA
>CALHDG010000045.1 GCA_938023075.1 uncultured Chitinophagales bacterium | reverse complement strand
TCCCCCTACCAACATCGCTTCTCACCAGGTGGCGGCATAAAGTTCATGCTCAACCTCCCAAAATTTAAAAAACTACGCTTACACTTAGGTCTAACTTACATACCATATGCAAGCGAATTTAAAGGAACATACAACTCAACGGTAAACGAAAATTTAACAGCCGATCAATTTGACATGACACCGCAATCAATAACTATTAAGGTAGCTGAGGCTAACGAACAATTAAGCTACAACACCATTCAAATTCCTATTGGCGTATCGTACAATATTTTAAATTTAGATAATACAGAGTTGCTGATAGAAGTAAGTGCTAAACCGCACGTTAAGTTAGGCACACCAAGTTACGAATTGAATGCTACTTCAATTAACTACGAGGCTACTTATACTGATTTAGGGAAAACTCCTTTAATCCTCAACGGAAATTACCAAACAAATAATGAAATAGTTGATCAATATTTAAACAAAACCAACTTAGCTGATGTCCAATTAGAAAATACCGCGAACATTAGTACACCCTTTGCAATAGGAGCCGGCATTCAAGTATTACAGAAATTAAGTAGAAAAGAGACTAAGAAAAATAGTTATTTGGGTATATATATACATAACAACTTTTTTCTGCAACAACCTGGCTGGGGAGGAACAAACGATAATATTGATGAATCAGACTTTTCGCAATATTTGGTGAGCCGGGTATTGAACAAAGAAAATGAACAACAACATATATTAAACAACGGTATTGGCGCACTTTATGCCAATGAAACCAAAGCCAATTTTTTAGAATTTGGCATTTCCTATATCATAAAATTATAAAACGAATACACATAAATAGAATGACCATGAAAAATTTAATAGTATATTTTTTAACCTTTATTTTAATGCTGGCAATAGCAAGTCCGTTACAGGCGCAAAAATATAAAAAGGTATTGCAAACCCCAGCAGTAATGGAAACCCCCTTAGATCAACCCAATGAAAATTTTTATCTGTTAGCGGCTACCAAGTACCGGCTCGAAAATAACCCTTGGGTCGTTTTTTCTGACCGGGCTGATAACACCACCAGAGATGGTAAAGTACTCGATTTTATGGATGACTTTTACGTGGTTGATGAAACCGACACAGACGTATATTTAGTGGAAGCCGTTACCGATGGCTTAAAAATAAAATCTATTATTAAAGATATTGGTTGGATTGAGAAAGACAAACTCTTGTTGTGGAATCACAGTTTAATTGACCCAGGTACTAAAATAAACCGGAAAGGATTTTTGTTGAACAAGCGTTCTAGTATTGGCAGGATATTAAAAAATGAAGATGATAAAGACAGGGTGCGGATTTTTGACAGACCCGATGCCGACAAGAATAACGAAATTAGTAAAAACAGGATATATGAATTCTTTTTCGTATTTAAAAAAGATAAAAATGTTACGCCTGAAATGTATTTGCTCTCCAAAAATGTAAGCATTAGCACCACTACCAAAGACGATATTATTGGTTGGGTAAAAGCCGATAGAATTAATGAGTGGAACACCCGCATTGCCTTAGAACCCAATTTTACGCCGGTAGCTTATACAGAAAGGAAATTAGACATCGAAAACAAAAGTGTAAAAATGTATTCGCTTGCCGACCCTGCCAAAAATTATGCCGATGGTAAAGGCAGTACTGCAGCTGAAGTAATTTGGGAAAATGATCCGGTAAAATTGCCGCGGGAAAAATTAGCAGACAAGGATTCTTTACGATTTAAAGGTGGGGTAATTCGCTTTCCGATGTTAAGAAAATTTAACGACAAGAATTTATACCAAACCGCCGTAGTGGGTGAAGTAACACTTTCCAGCCTTGGCAGGCAAGTTGGTGAATTCTCTGAAATTGAATATTCTAAACTAACCAAAGAGATGGACCGCTTAAATGCGGCTAAGAAAAACATTAACGTGTTGTTTGTGGTAGATGGCACTACGGGTATGAGAAACTACATCAATAATATTTCGAGTACCGTATTAGATTTAACCGACATTGCGAAAAGAAAAAAGAAATCCATCAAATTTGGAGCAGCTATTTATGGCGATCAAAACACCACACAATTTGAATATCAACCGATGAATAGTGATTACAATACCATCATCGATTTTCTGAAAAATGCCAGACCCAATGCTGGCTTTGATAGCAATCCTTACGAGTCTTTATATTTCGGCTTGAGTCAGGCATTGAAAAAAGCCAATCTTAAAAAAGACCATAACAACATAGTTGTAGTAATTGGTGATACTGGCGATGACTACTATTTTAAAGGGAAACAAAATGATCAGAGTGCGGTAAAACCACAAGATGTAGAAAAGGAATTAGAAAAATGGGGTGCACACATTATTGGTATGAATTGTGAAATTAGTAAAGGTGATGCCGGCAAAGCCTTTAAAGATCAGCTAATTAATATGATTATTGAAACCTCTAAACTAAGTTATAATAAGTATAAAGGAGTAGGGTCTATTACGAAATTACAAATCGGTAACCCGGTATTTGAGAATAACACCTTAAAGGGCGGAAGTATTTATGGTTCGTTTGCAGCAGTAGAAAACCCCAGTAATTTTGCAGATGCATTGACTGAAGAAATTAGAGAAGCCATAGAATATACCGAACAAGTTACCCGGGTGACGAAAGAAATATTTGAAGATGGAGGCTCTTATGGTAAAAATCAAAGTAAAGATACGGCTGGTCCGTTTGGTCCTGCTATAGCCGATATTTTAGAAGGGGTTCAAGGCGACTTTACTTTTGATGACCTGGTGAAATTATCCAATGAAAAGTATCAATTTTACCTGGAAGCCTACAGTCCAATAAAAATTGACAATACCGCGAATGAATGTTTTTCATATGTGTTATTTTTGCCGGAAAATGATTTAAAAGAACTTCGAGATCGTTTGGAAACCTTAGCTATTTCTGCTAATGGAACGCCTGATCAAAAACGAAAATCATTAATCGCTACCTGGAAGGAGTTGTTAAGAATTTATACCGGCGAAAAAAGTTTTGAACGTTTAGAAAGTTACTCTATCGAAAAATTGAACAGCATGATGCAAGGGGTTGAAAAAGAAGGCATTCAATTTAATATTGAAAAGAAATTAGCCAAAGTAAAACTAGGCGATTTAAAAAGAAAAAGAGTAGTGAGCGATACAGAAATAGATGAGTACATTAAACAGGTAACTAAAAACTACCGTCAAATTGATAGTATCTTAAAAGAAGGGCAAAATTATGAGTTTAGTTACGCTTCTAATGATATTACTTATTACTGGTTGCCGATAGACTATTTACCTTAACAATTTCGATTAATGAATTATGAATTTTGAAAAGCAGTGAATCATTTATTTACGATAAACGATCTGGAAGCTGGTTATTTGCCCGGGAAACCTGTGTTGCAAATCAATGAGCTCAACTTGCCCAAAAACAAACTTATTTTTCTGTTGGGTAAATCAGGTATTGGTAAAAGTACTTTGTTAGAATTGTTGGGTTTAATGAATAACACGCTGATGTCTAATGAGGAGCAACATCTTCAATTTCAACACGAACACCACTCAATTGACTATGCTAATTTATGGCAGGGTTCGGAAAATAATTTAGCCAATTTTCGCAATCAAAATTTCAGTTTTATTTTTCAAAACGAAAATCTGATGCACAACTTTACTGCCGGCGAAAATGTTTGTTTTGCGCAGATGATTCAAGGCAAAACGTTTAAAGCTGCCAAAGCGATTGCTTTGAATTTAATGGATCAATTGGGCATTGAAAAAAATAAGTTTGATGAAGGTATATCCGCTTTTTCGGGTGGGCAACGGCAACGCTTGTCGTTTATCAGAGCTATTTCAACCGACTATACCATTTTATTTGGCGATGAACCTACCGGCAATTTAGATTCGCAAAATGCCCATAACTTAATGAGTGTAATGAAGCAAGATATGATGACCAAACAGGCTTCTGCCATTCTTGTATCGCACGATATTGATTTAGGCATGGCTTTTGCAGATCAAATTATTGTATTGACAGAAAAAAAGGTTGAGCAACCTATTGAAAATACCTATGCTACCGGAGAGATTTTGGCAGAACATATTTACCATACAGAGGATTGGAAAGATAAAGAAACGACATTTAAAAAACACATTGAACGTTTAATTAAATAATGAAAAGCTTCATCAAATTTATTTTAAACCTAAAACATGATTATGAGTGGTTGTTCTTTAAAAATGAATTTATCGAATTAACCGGTGACAAGTTTAACCGCTTAACCCGATTGATTGGCATTTTGCTGGTTACCTTTTTAGCGCTCAGTTATGCCAAGGGCAGTTTCAATTATCTAAACAAAAAAATGAACAACCCGTTTACCAATTGGGTTACTGTGCCTATTGAAACCCCAATGCATCAACATAAACGCGAGCCTATCAAACTTTTTTTTGATACCGATTCTAATAAGGTAAATTATGGTTTAAGCAACCTAAGCGGTTTTAGTAATTCAGAGGAGTTTTTTTATAAAAAAAATGATTCAACAGTAATAGATCAATTAGGCAGAACGATTGACCCGGAGAAAGAAAGCAGTCTGTTAAAACAAATACTAAATGAAAATAACTTAATATGGAGTGCGATTGATATTGATACAGATACCTTAACAATTGATCGAAAATATTATTACGATATTGTGATCAATGCCGATTTTTTAAAAAAATTAGGCTACAAAGGCAATGAAAAATTACAAAAAGTGAGGTGTCAATATTTGGAAGATGAAGTAGACATTTGGTTGAATGTATTAGCCGTGGTAGAACAACTCCCCAATAATGCTACTTTTCTTTGTTTTTCTAATTTGTATAATGCCTTAGATGGTGAAAGTAAAATTACATTTATTGATGAAGAAGAAGGTAACCGATTTCAACTGCTGGCTACAGAGCCCGACAAAGCTAAACTTACAGACCAATTAATTAATACACTAACAATAGGTAAACAAATTGATAAAGTATCTACGGAAAAAGAACTATTTCAATTTCATGCTGATCAATCCCTCAATTTATATACTTTTTTTTTAAATGATGAGTTGATCTCGAACAGAGCTTTAAAAGCTCAGTTAAGTAAAACTAGTTTATTGAACGGAAATGATATCTTACATTTTATTCCTTTCAATAAATCTCCTGAACCTGAATTTATTCAAAAGCCCTATTACTTCGCTTTCAATTTCGATAAGTTACATTTTATTAGAAAATTCAAAAATTTTATGAAAGTCGAACATGATATTGAAGTAGAAATGTCTCAAGTAGAAGCCAAAGAAAATTTTGCCTTTGTAAGTGCACTTACCCGAACTATTTCACTGATTTTATTTACGCTTGGCTTGGCTACTATTATTATTTATCTGATGAATTTATTAAGTACCCACTTAAACAGCATCAAAAAGAACTTGGGCACTTACAAAGCCTTTGGTTTAAGTGATCAAAAACTCAATGCCATCTATTTAAAAATTGTATTGGCTATTTTAGCCATTGGCACCTTGGTTTCATTTCTAATTATATTTATTATTTCTACAATAGGTTTGGTCGATTGGTTGCTACCAAAGTTGATAGCCGGTTTAGATCCCAACATTCGAAGTATTAGTGTATTCAATAATTGGAATTTGATTGCCGTTGTTTTTCTACTTGGTCTTAGCATTTTGTTAACCTGGCAAACCATTAAAAAAATCTTAAATAAATCTCCGGGCGATTTAATTTATAACCGGTCGTAATATTGGTTAGGTAATTCAACTCAATCATACCAAATTGACCATAAAATTGGTATCACATATACAAAATAGGAATAAATATAGTTGCCAATATCCAAAAGAGCAGCGTCAACAAACCACCAACTTTCAAAAAATCGATAAACTGATAATTACCCGGACCAAACACCAGCATATTGGTTTGATAACCGACGGGTGTTAAAAAACTGGTGCTGGCGGCAAACATCACCGCTACTAAAAAAGGTTTGGCATCTAAATCTAAACCATTGGCAATACTAATGGCAACCGGCGTTAATATTAAAGCCGTCGCATTGTTCGACATAAAGCTGGTTAAAATAATAGTTACTATAAATAAGGCAGAAATGATATAACGAGGCGACCAATTGCCCACATATTGCAAAAGGGTATCGGCAAACAAAGTACTGGCACCACTATTTTCAAAAGCAATGCCAAGGGGTATTAAGCCTGCCAATAAAAAAATTACTTTCCACTCTACTTTTCGATAAATATAGGGCATTCTAACACAACCGGTTAACACCAATGCCACTGCTCCGGTTAACATTACTACGGTTAAATCTAATATAGTAGTATTAAATAAAGCATTAATTTGCTGGTGTATGGCTGCCACTATAATAGTGAAGGCAACAATTAGTAACGACAAAATCATTTTGCTTTGAAAGCGGGTACTTCTTCTAATTCGCTGCAAAACGATAAAGTCAGGCGAGTTATAAAACTTCTCTAATTTGGCTTTTTGGGCTTCCATTAAAAGAGTATCTCCAAACTGAATATCGGTATCTCCAAGCGATTTAGTTAATGATTCACCATGCCGTCGCATAGCGATGGGTAGTGCCCCAAATGTTCCACTAAAATCAATATTTTTTATGTCTTTTCCGATTAAAAAAGAGTTTCTACCAATAACGGCTTCTACCAATATCGTATCTTTTGAAGTTAACAGGCTATCCGTTACCGTAACGGGTTTATGGCTTAATCGCCAACCTTGTTGCTTAATAATTACTTTTAAGTCTTCAATATTGGCTTTTATAATAAAGTGGTCGCCTTCGCGAATATTATTTATTTGATTGGCTACAAATTTTTGCCCATCGGCGCGTATAATTTCAATTACTTCTACTTTGCTGCCTACTCCAAATAAACGGTCGGAAAGTGGCTTACCAATCAACGGAGAATTAGCCTTTACAATTACTTCGGTTAAATATTTACCTACATCATATTGTTGGGTTAAATCGTTGTTTCCCTTTCGTTGTGGTACCAATTTATTGCCTATTAAAAACCAGTAGATTAAAAAGGCAAGCATTAAAATTATACCTAAGGTTACAAATTCAAAAATGCCAAAAGGTTCATAACCTAAATTATTTGAAGTACTATAAGTTGTAAAAAGAGAACTTACAATAATATTGGTAGAAGTGCCAATGATAGTTAACGTTCCACCAATCATTGCCGCGAAAGAAAGTGGCATTAATACCCGCGAAGAACTGATATTGGCGAAATTGGCGCAGCGCACCACAACGGGTAAAAAAATGGCAACAATAGCGGTATTGTTCATAAAAGCAGAACTAATGCCAACAATAAAAACAATGACCAATAAAATACGGGTTTCTGATTTGCCGGTAAAGCGAATCATATTGCTACTTAAAAAATATACAAAACCAGTACTTTGTAAACCAATACTTAAAATTAATAAAGCGAGCACGGTAATGGTTGCCGGATGGCTGAAACCCGATAAACCTTCTGCCGGCGTAACTAAACCGGTTAGCATTAAAATAACCATCACTAATAAGGCAGTAAAATCCATCGGATACCAATCGGTGATAAACAACACTAATGCCCCTATGGTTACTACTAATACTATAAAAATAGCTACGGTCAAATCAACTTGAATTAGACTTTAAAATTAATATCTTTTTCCATTTTCTTTTAAAGAATTTCATTTTGTGTAGAATTAGAAAATTTTGAAAAAATAGCTAATAATACTAAAGAATGATTACTATATGATCTTTTGTATGGGCAGCTTTAGATAAAGCAACGGAAATTTTTCTACATTTTAATCTTTTAAAGGTTTTATCAAATTAAGTTTCTCCTTTTTTGCCTCCTTTTTATAAATTATTCGAAGCGAAAAATTAGGATCATCTTCCAACTGAAAGGTTTTAAATACTTCGGCTTCTACTTGAAATTTTTTAAAGACCGGAACTTTGAAACCTACATTCCAAATCAACTCACTTTGCCAATTGCTTAAGTTGGGTATTTCAGTTA
>CALHDG010000044.1 GCA_938023075.1 uncultured Chitinophagales bacterium | reverse complement strand
TGAATGTTATTTATTTATACATTAAAAATAATTCAACATTCATTATTCGTTAATCGATATTCGTTGTTCATTAAATGGTCATCCAATAAATATCGAATATCGAACACCGAACACCCAATTTTGAATGACGAATTTTTCCATTCGAAAAACAACACTTAGCTGCTAAATAACCCAATGCACTTTAGTATTGTTGGCTTGGAAATCGGGGCTAGACTTCGGGCAACTCCTCTTTTTAAGAACAATCCAAATATAAAGCCATCCAATTAATAGCAAAGCGCTTCCGAAACTGTATCTTTGCCTTTCATAAAAAAAACAAAAAATAATATGTATAACATACCCGAAATTATTTCGGATGCCACCGCAGATGCTTTAAAAGAATTGTACGATGCCAACATAGCGATGGACAAAATTTCAGTGCAAGAAACCCGGAAAGAATTTGAAGGAGACTACACGATTGTTGTCTTTCCTTTTTTAAAGACTTCAAAAAAAAATGTCGGTGATACAGCTCAGGAGATAGGAGAATTCTTAACAAAGACCTACCCGGCAATTAAGCAGTATAGCATTGTGAAAGGTTTCCTAAACCTTCATTTTGATGATCGTTTTTTGGTCGATCAATTTAAAGTAATCAGTTTTCAAAAAGACTATGGTAAACAAGCACAAAAAAATGAAAAAGTGGTGTTAGAATATTGCGGACCAAACACCAATAAAGCCTTGCATTTTGGGCATGTTAGAAATATGATGGTGGGTTATGCTACAGCAAATATTTTACAAGCCGTCGGATATAAAGTGCATAAAGTAAACATTTTAAATGACCGGGGCATTGCCATTTGTAAATCGATGTTGACTTGGCAAAAATTTGCAAACGGTACTACGCCGGAAAGTGAAGGTATTAAAGGCGATTTATTCGTATCGAATTACTACGTAAAATTTGCCGAAGTCCATAAGCAGCAAACCGAAGCTTTATTAACTAAAGGTTTAAACCCAAAAGATGCACAAGCAAAAGCGCCTATTCAACAAGAGGCAAGAGCAATGTTACGAAAGTGGGAAGCCGGTGACAAAGCTACTTTGGCACTTTGGGAAAAAATGAACAATTGGGTATATGCCGGTTTTGAAGAAACCTACAAACGATTGGGGGTGGATTTTGAAAAAAATTACTACGAATCAAAAACTTATGAATTAGGTAAAGCCATTGTTGCTAAAGGTTTGAAAAGCGGCTTGTTTTACAAAAAAGAAGATGGATCGGTTTGGGTAGATTTGACCGAAGATGGGTTAGATGAAAAAATATTATTGCGGTCAGATGGAACATCGGTTTATTTAACACAAGATTTGGGCACCGCACAAGAGCGCTATAAAGATTTTAAAATGGATCAATCCATTTATGTAGTGGCAGATGAGCAGAATTATCATTTTAAAGTACTCCAATTAATTTTACAAAAATTGAAAAAGCCCTATGCCGATGGTATTTTCCATTTGGCTTATGGTATGGTTGAATTACCGGGGGGAGCCAAAATGAAATCGAGAGAAGGCACCAAAGTAGATGCCGATGACCTGTTAGACGAAATGGTAGAAAAAGCAAAAATTGAAACCAATAAATTAGGTAAAATTGAAGACTTTACGGAAACCGAAAAAGCAACCTTGTTCCACCAAATTGGTTTGGGTGCTATGAAGTATTTTATTTTGAAAGTACATCCTAAAAAAAGAATGGTCTTCGATCCGGAACAATCAATTGATTTGGTTGGCGATACCGGTCCTTTTATTCAATATGCTTATGTGCGCACTCAAGCTTTAATGCGTGCCAGAAAAGGTAAGACAATCGAAATTGAACAAATTCAGTTAGAAGAATCAGAAAAAAATCTAATCAAATTATTAGATATATACCCGGCAAAGATTGAAGCAGCAGCAAAAAATTTCGATCCGAGTGAAGTGGCTAACTTTGCTTACGACTTAGCCAAAAGCTTTAATAAGTTTTATGCCGATCTACCCATTTTAAAAGGTACAGACGACAAAACGAAAAACTTTAGATTGCAATTAAGCCAACAGGTTGGCGCAATTTTATTATCAGCTATGACTTTATTGGGTATTCAATTACCTCAAAGAATGTAGTTTCGATAATTTTTTTTGTCCTTATTTGAAACCTTTTCGCCTCAACAGCGTTTCATTATATAAGTACATTTTTTTTCATAATAGCTAGTTTTTAATCCGCAATAAGCTGAAATGCATTTGCGGATTTTTTTCTTTGCTGAAAACAAAAAACCTAAAGGCAAAAATATCCTTTAAAACATCTACAAGCTTATCTAAACAACAATGCATTCAAAACTTTTTTAATATTTTTTGAAGCGAAACTATTTAACTTTATAATAGCACCCGTCCCGCTTTCCGCTCAAATGCAATTGCTATGCTGCAAAATCTGCGCTGCAAAATTGCATAACCGCTGCAATCGGGGCTAGTTTAAAAACTTCGGTTCTTCGTTGAAAGAAAAAAAACGGCGACAATAGGAAACAAGAAAATATCAAGCACTTTGATAAACTTGTTAAAACTTTTCACAATTTCGAGCGAAGCAAGTTTCTAATTGCTACATCTTTTTAAAAAAACAAAGTTGACCATGTAACATTTTTGCCTAACTCTCGTTTATTAAGGTAACTTCAAAATTTTTTCATAATAGCTAATTTAATCCGCAAAAGGCTGAAATGCATTTGCGGATTTTTTTTTGTTTTCCGATAAATATACCTTACCCAACAAGCAATTACTATTTTATTTAAGGTTTATGGAACTTTAATTTATGCTGAACGTTTACTTATATAACTTCAAATACTTTTTCATACTACTAATTTTTAATCCGCAAAAAGCTGAAAATGCATTTGCGGATTTTTTTTATCTCCTTCAATTTATAAACTCCTGTTTTTTCTTTTAATAAGCAGTTATCTTATGTAGTTGAAAATAAATTTCAAACATTTGGAAACCTATTTTAAAAACTTCCGTTTAACCAAGTATAGAATAGATAATTTTTTCATAATAGTTAGTTTTTGTTTATCCGCAGAAGGCTGAAATGCATTTGCGGATTTTTTCTTTTACCACTGTATTTTCAATACAAAATGTATACAATTTTTTTTGAGCAACAATAATTAACCCACTTTATAAAAAATATAGTTATATTCGGTTTTGTTATAAAAGTATAGAAAAGTGGCAAATTGGTTTCAAAGAATACGCGAAGGAATTTTAACCCCCACCAAAGATAAAAAAGAAGCGCCCGATGGATTGTGGAATCATTGTAGTGGTTGCAAAGAAACGATTACTCAAAAAGAATTAGCAGAGAATTTATGGGTTTGCCCAAACTGTAATTTTCACGAACGCATCGGCTCTTTTCAGTATTTTAGTTTTTTATTTGATGCGGGCAATTACAAGGTTTTATTTGATGAACTAGCTCCTAAAGATTCGCTAAATTTTACAGACTTAAAAAGTTATCAAAAACGAATTGAAGACAGCCAAAACAAAACCGGCTTAAAAGATGCGATGCAAGTTGCTTCGGGCACCATTAACCAAACAAAAGCAGTAATAGCGGCTATGGACTTTACCTTTATAGGTGGCTCTATGGGATCGGTTGTAGGAGAAAAAATAGCTCGATCCATCAATCATTGTATAAAAACTACTAGTGGTTTGGTTATTGTTTCAAAATCAGGTGGTGCCCGTATGATGGAGTCTGCTTTAAGTTTATTGCAAATGGCAAAAACATCGGCAAAACTGACTGAATTGTCTAAAGCTAAGTTACCGTTTATCTCGTTGTTAACCGACCCTACAACCGGTGGGGTTACCGCATCTTATGCTATGTTAGGCGATGTAAATATTGCTGAACCCGGTGCTTTAATTGGTTTTGCCGGTCCGCGTGTAATTAAAGAAACCATTAAAAAAGATTTACCCAAAGGTTTTCAAAAATCAGAATTTTTGATGGAGCACGGTTTTTTAGATCAAATTGTACACCGCAAACATTTAAAAGAGGAACTTGGTAAGTTATTGACGCTTTTTGCTGCTTAGGTATCTTTATCTTTTTGATTCTTTTTCACTATCCTACATTTTTTTGATAAGTTTATCAAAATAGTTGATACTTTGCTGTTGTAGAGTGCCATTATGTTTTGGTGTACGAAGAACCGAAGTTTTTAAACTAGCCCCGATTGCAGCGGTTATGCTGCCTGAAGCGTTGGCATTTGTGCTTAGCCGCAGCATTTGAGCGGAAAGCGGGACTACCCTTATTGCAATGCTGCTGGGTTTCGCTTCAAAAAAAAATTAATACAATATTGTTAACTACTTTTTGTGTAGATAATCAATCTACCACCAAAAACTTGGTTGAGCTTTCAAAAGAGGAATTGAAAAAACGTGCTACATAGGTTCCTTTCGTCAAATCGGGTAAATCAATATGTTGAATTAGCTGACTTTCTGTAATCAACATTTCTTTAGTGTATAATAATTGACCTTGCATAGAATAAATTTGCAATTGGTAGTTACCACCATCTGATAAATTCAACTCCATATTCAAATCAACAAATTTAGGTGAGATAGTACCTAAGTTGTAATTCACAAAATTAAATGAAATAGTAAAAACCAAAATTGTATGCTCAGCAGTTGCCGTACAATTGTTAGCATCGGTATAAGAATAAGTTATGGTATGCGTACCAGCACCGGCAAGTGAGGGGTTGAAGGCACTAAAAATAACACCGTTTCCACTAAAAGTACCGCCTGTTGGTGAACCAACCAAATTAATAGGAGAACTGGATGAGGTATAGGTTGGTATGCCTATAATTTCAGCAGTAACACTGCTACAATCTTCATTTTCAAAAATAGTACAATTGGCAGATACCGAATTGCTATTTTCAATAATACCCATTGGGGTTAAATCCCGTCCAGCAAAAGCCGCATAATCTGGTGGATATTTTTCTGCCCGGTAACAATCAAAATTATTGGATGAACTGCCTTGATTGACAACAAAACCAGCATCGGGGTTTTGATAGTGCCACACTACATTGCCGGCTGGATCAATTTCGAAAAAGCGACCTCTTGCCGCTTCACAAACCGTTAAATTACCATTTGGTTGCATATTAACACCACTCATAAATTTACTGTAAAAAGTAGTACCGGCTACACTCCCACTCCACTCAAAATCAAAAGAATTTGGTAAATAAACACCACTGGCATCGGTTAAGTAATTGTCATTTATATCTGTTGGAGGGTCTAAAATAACTACACGGCTCCACGAACCGGCAGGCCGACCATTCCCATTTTCGAAAACTGTAATTTTGCCGGCATTCGGTAATCCTGGATTGATCCAATCAGCATTATGTTGCCCAAAAAATACGCGATCGGCAGCAGTTCCATGATCATAGTTTTGCGGGTTACCATAGCGGTATAAAAAATCGCCACCCTTACCGCTATTTCCTCCGGTGCTTCCAGCAGCTTGTACTGTTGAAGTTGAATGATCTATAATAAATATCTCTGAACAAGAAAAACAAGAAAAGACAATTTCATCTTTTGCCACGTGATAATCCACACCATTAAAATGCATTCTATCATTACCAAAACCAACACTATTGGGGTTATTAATATCCCATAATTCAGGATGGTCTGCCACCACGCCATAATTACTTTTTGTAGCATCAAAATCTTGAATTAAATGATCTCTAATTTTCCATTCCCAAACTATATTGGCTCCGGTTGCGCCACTTGGTTGAACCTCAATGATAGATTCTAAGGCATGATAGCTAGTACCTAAGGAAGCCGGATTTCCTCCTGCATTAATCCATTCCGTCGGGCTTAATCGCTCTTCTCTTAATATTAAAAAATTGTTATTTGGTAAGATAGCCAAATCAGAATGTATGTATTCATAAGCACTACCCGGATACCATTTCCATAAAACATTATTATCCCAATCGCGCATTTCTATATATTCGGCATTGCTGGTTACATAGCCGCCATAGCGTATTAAATTACCGTTTGGCATTAAGTAGCCGGTATAATACGGGTTATCATCACACAACCATTCATTAACTACTTCTCCGCAATTATCAATTAAATAAGTGGTGTTAGAACTTAAGGGACTAAATAAAGTGTAGCCATTGTAGGCATCTGCCGTATTTAATTTTAAGCCAATAGTGGGTTGCGCTGTAGCTGCCATACAAATTAGGATATTTAATAACACAAGTAGCGATAAATTTTTACTAAGCATAATAACATTTTATAGGGGCAAGTTAACAAAATTGAATGTTTTTATACAGCTAATCTATTAGGGCTCTTACACTTTCAAAAATACAATACCTAAAATCAACGGACTTCAAGAACCTCTGACTTCACGATTAAATAACTGCCACGGAAGGCTTTAACCACTACCGGCTCATCTTCTTGTATCCATTCACCTTCGCTAATGGCATCGTACAACTCTCCATTTATTAACACTCTGCCAGAAGGACGTAAAACAGAATCAGCCTTACCGGTTTTACCAACTAATTGTTGTAAACTTTTCTGTTCAACGGTATACCCTTCTGATGAATCTTGAGTAGTTTGCAAAGAAACTCTTTTAAAATATTTAGTATCTAACAAACGCTCACCCATAAATAAGAGTAATGTAACGTAAGCGGTAATGGGTAAAATAACCAACATCAAAGCTTTTAACACTTGCGAGATACCTGTTTCCGTAAAATCAAAATAATTATTATTGAGCATACTCAACACCAAACCAATAATAACGCAAGAAATGCCGGCAACGCCGGTAACGCCAAAACCGGGTACCACAAATATTTCTAACCCAATTAAAATTAAGCCTAAAATAAAGAGCAGAATTTCCCAGTGTTGAGCTAAGCCTTCTATATAGCTCGGTGCAAAAAAGAGCAGAGCGGCAACTGCAGCAGCAAGAATTGGAAAACCAACACCCGGTGTTTTCATCTCGAAAAAGATGCCGCCAAACAACACCATCAACAATGCAGCTTTTACAAACGGATTGATCAAAAATGTAATTAAACCCTCTGTAAGCGATTGCTTATAGGTTACCTTTTCGTAATCGGCTACTTCCAAATGTTTAAGTATATCATTTAAGGAGGTAAATTCTCCCTCGCAATATCCATAGGTAATGGCTTCTTGTGTAGTAAAGGTTAAAGTTTTACTACTGTCAATTATTCCTGGAATTCGAATCCGGTCATCAACCATAGCTTCTGCAATTTGAGGATCTCTGCCCTGTGCTTCTGCCGTAGAACGCATAGTTGCCCGCATATAACTTTGGTATTTATCGGGCAACTGTCTGCCTACTTGATTAACCACCGTAGCTGCTCCAATCTGCGCTCCCGGACTCATATAAATACTATCACAAGCAATAGAAATTAAGGCTCCGGCAGAGGCAGCATTGGTATTAATGTACACAACAGTTGGTATGTTGGTGTTTAGTAATTTGGTTCTGATAGAGTCTGCCGAATCTAACAAACCTCCATAGGTATTTAAATTAATAAGCAGATAAGCAGCGTTTAAACGCTCCGCCTCCTCAACCGCTTGTTTAGTTTTTCGCCAGCTTGCCGGAAAAATTGACTCATTGATATCTAATTGATAAACAATAGGTTCTGGCAATGTGTTTTGAGCTTTACCTGAAGTAAAAAATCCAATTAATAAAGCAGCTGCACAACAAGCCTTAAAATTGTTAACAAAGCTTTGCTGAAAAAATGTTTGAAGTTGTTTCAATGTTTTTAAATTTGAAAATTAAACATTACGTTAATAATAACATCAACAATATACAGTTAAACAAGTTCATTAAACAACATATGCGTTTACTATTTTTATTTATTTTTAGTTTGGTTCCACAAATCTTTTTAGCGCAGTCGGGTATTTTGCTGAATATGGTTAATGGAAAACCGGCAATACAACATCAAGTGCAAGCCGGCGAAACTTTGTATTCCATCTCAAAAAAATACAACACTACGGTTAATCGAATTAAGCAAGATAATCCATTGTTGTTACAAAACGATTTGAAGATAAATAATACCATCAATATCTATTATAATAAACAGATGTCAGTTGATATCAGTAAAGCCAATCCAAATACAAGTCTTCCATTACTGCATACCGTTAAAAAAGGAGAGACTCTTTTTGGCTTAGCAAAACGCCTCTATCATATTGAAGTTGCCGATTTAAAATTATGGAATCGCTTAAACAGCAATGAAATTAGTATTGGTCAAAATTTGATTGTTGGTTGGATAGTATCGAACACGGGCTATGCGCAAAGTACCGGAAGACAAGCATCTCAAGTTCCGCAAACTACTAAAGCAGTTGAAAATTCATCTGACAAAAAAACAAAACAAGCAGAAGAAGAAGGACGAATAGTTTATGTGAGCAAAGGTATACAAACGGGCGAATTAACTGATTTGAAAGGCTCAAAGGTTTATACAAGCCCAAAAAATCCTTTTGTGGCGAAACAAAAAGAAGCAACCAAACCTGAAGCAACCACAACTGAAAGTAGCAAAATTGCAGTGGATAAAACCGATATTGCCAAAAACGAAAATATTCCGCAAGAGACCTCTACAGAAAATATTAATGAACCAGCTACCATAACAGAAGCTCCCGTAATGGAAAACGACAAACGCTTAGCACGAGATATTTTTAGCGACTATGAAAAAGATACTTCAGGTAAGTTTCGTTTGCTTCAAGAACGAGGAGCCGCCAAATGGTTTAAACCCGACAATGGAAGCTTACAACTATACGCTTTGCATAAAACTGCACCGGTGGGCACGGTTTTAAAAATTGCTAATCCGCTTAACAATTATACTGTTTATGTTAAGGTAATTAAGCAATTGCCCGCTACCGATGAAAATCAAAATGCTCTATTAAAAATTAGCAGCAATGCCATGGAACTTTTAAAAATATATGATAAAGTATTTATGGTAGATGTATCTTATTATACTCCAAATTAAATATCCGGTAAAAAATTTTTGAAGCGAACCGAACCGGCAATTAACCAACACCTCTCCCGCTTTCCGTTCAAATGCTGCAGCTATGCACAAATGCCAACGCTTCTGGCAGCATAACCACTGCAATCGGGGCTAGCTTAAAAACGTAAGGAGTATCTAATAACGCGCCTGTATTTGTAGCCAAAGAAAAAACATCAAATAAAAAACGGGACAAGCCAAAAGCCTATCCCGTAGAACAAAAATTATTCTTTAACGAACTTTGTTGTTTCTATGGTGTCTCCCTGTTTTGCATATACGGTAAACAAACCCTTGGGTAGATGAGTTAGTTCAAATTCTACCCTTTGTTGCTTAGCTATACTTTGATGATGCAAAGTACCCGCTGCATCATAAATTTTAAATTCGGTACCAACACTTTCATTAAAAGCGTGTTCAATAAACAGCTTATCGGTAACAGGATTTGGGTAGACCTTATGAATTAATTGTGTTGCTCTGTCTGAACTTAAATTACCATCCCGATTACAACCCGTAGTAAATTGTTGGGATACCGAATTTGGACTTAGGCTACCATTGCAATTGGTTTTAATAAACCATTGATAGTTTTGGCAATCATCTAAACCAAACAAAATTGCGAAACTAAAATCTGTTTCATAGGTATTCCAATTACCAAAAGTACCGGGGCGATAATACAAAGTATAGCTGGCACTTGGAAAAATATCCCAATTTAAAAAAGCCGACTCTTCCGTGATATTTAAGGTATACAAGTTACTACTTGCATCACAAGCGGTGCAACCTCCTGTATTAAACTCTACAAAAACACCATTTTGCGGATCGCAGTTGCTGTAAACACCAAAATTATATGTTTTGCATGCTTTTAAGTTAGAAAGTATAACACTGTTTTGGAAGGTTGAGGTAGTTTGCCAGGGTCGGTTATCGGTAACATTGCGGTATTGCAAGTTATACAATCCGTTATTTTCATCTCCTTTCCAATTTATAACAGCGGTGCTATTGGTTACCCCATTGGCTAAAATATCATACACTTTTTGGCAACCTCTAACAATCGTAAAACTCTCTGTAAATTCACAATCATTAGCATCTTTAACTAATACAGTATAGTTTCCAGGTGCTAAGTTATTTGCAGATAAGTTGTTTGCGCCATTTGACCAGTTGATAGCATAAGGCGGAGACCCTCCATTGATATTAACTCTTGCGATGCCATCATTAGCTCCACCAAAAGTTTCATCGGTTGTAGTTAAATTTACCCGTAAGGCAGTAGGTTCAAAAACTGTTGCCGATTGACTAATTTCACAACCTTTGTTTCCAATAGCGTTTAAAGTATATGCTCCTCCCGAAAGTCCGTTTATGGTACTACCATTTCCACCGTTTGACCAATTGAAGGTATAAGGTGTATTTCCACCAGAAATTTGAGCACTTACTCGTCCGTCGTTTTCTCCAAAACAAGAAACATTGGTTACGTTTAAGGCATTAATCCTTAAATTTGAGCAGTCAATATCATTAATAGTAGCTATTCCAGTTTCGGTACAACCATTGCTATCAGTTATAGTTACCTCGTAACTACCAGGGGCTAAGTTGTTAACATTTCTGTTGTTTACACCAATATCCCAACTATAGCTGTAAGGTGGTGTTCCATTACTGGCGGAAGCCGAAACCGATCCATCATTTTGCCCTACAAATGTAATGTCGGTAGAAGAAACACTAGCAGCCAATGGATTAGCAGGTTCATCTATATCTACTACTTTATAAGTCGAACATCCTACATTATCAATAACATAGGCTTCATAAACGCCTTTTGATAAATTATCCGCAGCGTTGCCAACATCATTATTCGTCCAGGTAATTGAGTATGGTTGAGTGCCTCCGGTTGCATTTGCAGTTGCGTTTCCGTTAGCATCATCAACACACAATACATCATTTGCTGTAACATTAAGTGCAATGTTGCTACAATTAACACCACTTATACTAAATGTTTCCGTTTTTGAACAGCCATTCGCATCAATTACTTGCACATTATAGTTGCCACCTGCCAATGAGTTTAAACTTTTGCCCCCGCCTCCGGTGCTCCAGATATATTGATAAGGCGGAGTTCCGCCGTTTGCAGTAACGGTAGCTGAACCGTTATTTGACCGAAAATATGTTTCGTTAGTTTTTGCAAAACTTAGCGTTAACGGCGCAGCAGGCTGACCAATATTTTGGGTTACGGAGATTGAACAATTCTTTGAATCGGTAAGGGTTACATTATAGTTGCCCGGACCTAAATTACTTCGACGCTTCCCACTGGCATTACTACCCAACCAATCATAAGAATAAGGACTATTTCCCCCAGAGGCAACTACCTCTATCGATCCATTATTAGCACTTCGGCACAGTACATCTTCATAAATTAACTGAGCCCTTAAATTACTGTTGGCACAATCAATATTATCTATTCGAGTATCATCATTTGCTATACAACCGTTTTTATCGCTTACTAAAACTTCATAAACTCCAGCTACGAGATTGTTAATTGAAGTTCCTGTTGCTCCATTTGACCATTGATAAGTAAAGGGAGAATTTCCCCCACTAACAGTTAAATTTGCTGAACCATCGTTGCTATTATAAGCAGAAAAATCATTTCCATTTACAGCAACAGAAAAGGATGAACCATTATTTACACTAGTACTTCTGTTTTTTGAACAACCTCTTGCATCAGCTACACTTAAATTATAATTGCCCGATGAAATATCTTTTAAATAAGAGGTATTTGTGTTATTATTCCAATTATAACTTATTGGCTCAACCGCATTTTGGATATCAGCAATAATGTATCCTTTTACTGAACCACTGCATTTACCATGTGCTCTGTTTAATGTTATAAACATATCAGAACAATCAACATTGCCTACATTAATTGTTTCGTTAACTGAACAATTTAAAGCATCTGTAACGGTTACTGTATAACTACCAGATGAAAGATTACTTAAAGAAGCACTTGTAGCTCCATTTGACCATGCATAAGCATAAGGCGGAGTACCTCCTTCAACCGATACCATGGCTTTACCATCACCAACGTTTGTTTTACTAATTGCAGTTGATTGAGTTTTCAGGATAAGCGGATGAGCACTTTCAAAAATTTCAATGCTTTCATTGTGTATACAACCATTTGCATCTTGTATTTCTACTGCATAAGTTCCGCCAGAAAGTGTGGTAATTGAACTTGCGTTGGAACCATTACTCCACAAATAATTGTAAGGAGATGTTCCACCAGCAAGGTTAGCAGAAACGTTTCCATTTGCAGTACAACCAGCATTATTTTTGTTTAATGAAGCTTCAAATGTATGGCAAATGTAAGGTTGAATTGTAATCGTTTTAGGCACCGAACATCCATTTTGATCGCTCACTATTATTTCATAATTACCGGCTTGTAAATTATTTACATTGCTTGTAGTTTGCCCACTTGACCAATTATAAGAAAATGACCCAGAGCCACCGGCAGCAGAAACATTTGCTGAACCAGCATAAACTAAGGTGTCAATTGCCAAACTATCAATAGCCAAAGTTTCAATAACCATTCCTGTATTATCATATATTAAACTATCAATAGTAAAGGTATCAATTTGTAACTCAAAAGATTCATTTGCATAAGTATGGCTAATCTCAATTGGATCGGGTTGGTTTATGGTTGCATTACCAAACCCTACACAACCTTTCGCATCAGTAACGGTTAAATAATAATTACCTGGTTTTAATAATGCCAAACCCGATGTAGTAACTCCGGTTGACCAATTATAAGAATAAGGTGCTGTACCTCCATTAACTGTAGAAGTAATCACACCATTTGAACTGCCATAACACTTAACATCTATTGCACTTAAATTTACATCAACAGTACCCGTACAGTTGTAGTTTTCTATTATAGCGGTTTTAAAAACACTACAACCCAAATTATCAGTTACTTTAACATCGTATGAACCATGCGATAAATTTGATAATGAACTTGCTGATGAACCGGTAGACCATTCATAAGAATAAGGACTTGAACCACCACTTACTGCAGCAGAAACTGAACCATCATTTGCATCAACACTTGAAATACCATTTTCATTTAAATTTACTGATAAAAATGAATTGGATTGAGTAATGCTGATTGAATTTGCGACTGAACAGCCGTTTGCATCATTAACCGTAACACTGTAATTACCAACATTTAAGTTGCTAATCATTTTATTACTTGAACCATTAGACCAGGAATAAGAAAAAGGTGCTGTACCTCCTGCCGTTAAGGCAGTAATTGAGGCGTCTCTGGCGTTTCTGCAGGTTATATTTGTTTTAGAGAGTGCTACTTCAAAGTTGGCACAATCTAACACAGCTAAAGGTACTTCAGTAAAGGCAACGCAACCATTATTATCGGTAACCGTTACCTTATAGTTTCCAGGCAGTAAGTTACTTACATCTTGACTACTTTTATTATTAGACCATTTGTAAGCATATGGAGACTTACCTCCACTTACCGACAAATTAATGGAACCATTTGAAGCATTTTGAGCGGAAGGTTGATTTGCGGTGTAGCCAATATTTAAAGAGGATGCTTGACTTATTGAAAAACTTTGAGTAGCAGTATTTCCATTTTGATCGCTAATTTTTACGGAATAATTGCCTGCGGATAAATTGTCTATTTTGGAAGTAGTTGCACCAGTACTCCATAAATAAGTAATATTGCCGGCTCCGCCGGTAACTTGAGCAACAGCCGTTCCTTTTTCGTTCGAATTGCAGGTAATGTCTGTTTTCGCAATACTTAAACTTGGGCAAGCTACACAACCAGGTCCACAATCAATACCAGTTTCATTAGCATTTTTTATTCGATCATTACAAGTTTCACAAGCTTGACACGGTCCTCCACAATCTATACCGGTTTCGGCAAAATTACGGATGCCATCATTACAAGTTGAACATACGTTATTATCGCAAGAAGCACCTAAAAATTCTTTTCTGGCAATTACAATAGTTGCCGGATTGTTGAATCGCATATTAGTACCCGCAGCATCCTTTTGAAAAGTATTAGCATTAGGATGTTGTATACTCAAAAATATAAAACGTCCATCAGGCGAAAAAGTAATACCGGTAGGCTCACTGCCAGATGGTGAAGTAGCAAAAATTTCAACTTTTGGGTTTGATTCGGTATGTCCTTTTCTAACTACCCAAATATGCGAATTTTGACCATCTTGCAAAACCCATAAATTCCCTTCGTTATCAAAAGCTAAGTTGTCGTTACCATAACCCCAATGATGGTTTACCCTTCCATTAGCGGTAGAAATAGAATAAGAACGATCTCCGGCAAATTTATTCATAAACGAAACGGATGTTCCATTAATAGGATCGGTATCTCGAAAACAGTAAATTTTGTTTTCACTTTTTACGGTAAAATAAACCAGCCCATCTGGTCCTACTTCAACGTCTTCCACTCCAGCAAATTTAGTGGCTCCAACATTATCTCCTAAAGAGTGCGTATTGTTTCGTTGAAACTTTGAACTATTAGATATCTGAATCCATTGCCCTGAACCACCGGTTTTGGAGCCTTTATAAACATAGAGTTTACCAGAACTTAAATCTCCTGGAAAATCAGCAACAAACTTATATAAATATCCTTCACCGGCATCTTCACCTTGATAAACGGTACGCCAATTACCGTGCACAGCCGCGTTTTCGTGAGAAAATCTACCCATAGCCCAACGCTTATCAATTACTTGTTTAGTTTTCGGATCAATCTCAACTTGCCATCCATAATCAAAATAGCCATCATTATTAATATCATTATTGGTTGAACCAACCTCTTCACTAGTAATTATTGTACCCCATGGGGTAACCGTTCCGCTACAATTTTTAGAGGTTCTTCCAAATGCGCTAAAATCAACATATTTAGATTGGCTTACGTTCCATAGCTTGGTATTTTGATTAAAATTAATATCTAAAATGGCAACACCACCGGTGTTCGATTCGTTATTAATACTTAGATATCCATTTATGCTACTACCATTAATTGGTACATAGCCCGTAAAGTCGGTAGCCGCATAAAATGTAGCTCCGCCAGTCATCGGATCGCCGTTTTGAATGAGTTTTTGAAAAGTATGCGTTTCAGGAAGCACTAATGTTCCATTTCTTCCATTAGGATTTACTGATTGAAAATCGCTAATGTGTTGCGCACTTAGGGTATTATAGAGTAGTATAATAAGTATAGTTATACAACTTTTGAAAGTTTTCATTGAAAAATGGTTTAATATTTGCCTTTAAATGTTAAGAGGTGTAAAAATGGTAGTGCAAAAACTTGTGTTGCAAGATTTGTTCCAAATTTTAATCCGAAAGAAAAATTATCTTTAAAGCAGCCGAACTTTTTGTTATTATTTGAAGTATATAATTGACCCATGTTTTTAATTTTACATATTTATGAATAAATTATTTATTGTATTTGTTATTAGTTGTATTGCACTAGCTAATAATAGACCTGGCGGTTTAGACAAAATATTGGAAGAAACAGGTGTTCAGGTTCATCAGCAATATCTAAATGATTTTGAGTTGTATCTCAATTGTTTAAAAGATTTTGAGCATACTTTAACACAAAAAAAAATAGTCCAAACCCTTAACGATTGGACAAAGTTACGCAAATCTTACAAAAAAATCGAACATTTTATAGATCATTACGATAGTTTAAAGGTAAAGTATTACATCAATGGCGCACCCTTAGCAAAAACCGAAGAACACGCTAATTTGCCAAATTTGATTGAAGCACAAGGTTTACAAATGCTAGATGAACTGTTGTATGAAGATGAAATTGATTGGAAAGAACTGAAGCGTCAAATAAAATTATTACATAAGCACTCTATTGAAATTGCGAAAACACATCAACAAAAAACGTATCATGAACGCTTTTATTTTGAAGCTGCCCGTAGACAAATTATCCGCATTTTTACACTTAGTTTAACAAATTTTGATACGCCGGGTTCTGGAAACGGAATTGCCGAGTCTTTGGTTTCACTTCAAAGTTTAAACAACTATTTCAAAATGCATAAACCGGCATTTGCAAACAAAAGCCAATCACTTTATAAGCAATTAATTTTTTTATTCGACTCTTCTACCACTTATTTAAAGGAGTGTAGCAATTTTGATTATTTTGATCATCTTCACTTCTATAAAAATTATTTACAACCCTTGTATCAACAGCTATTAACTTGTCATAAAATTTTAGGGATCAAAACAATAGATGAACTCAGCAATCTTCCACAAACAGTTCAATATCAGAGTCCTCATATTTTTAGTAATCATTTTTTAAATGCCGGTTTTTATGCAAGCACTCAATCAAGAAATATTTCTAAGCAAAGAGCTGATTTAGGCAGGTTGTTATTTTTTGATCCAGCCTTATCTTCCAATAATTTAGGTGCCTGTGCATCTTGCCATCTACCTGAAAAAGCGTTTACCGATGGTTTAAAAAAAAGCAAAGGTTTGGTATCAAACAGTTTGTTAAAAAGAAATTCTCCAACAGTAATTAATGCCGTTTACGCCGATCGCTATTTTTGGGATTTAGAAGAAAGTGACTTAGCTAAACAAATTGAAAAAGTAGTAGTTAATCACAAAGAAATGGGTATTAGTTTTCCTGAAATTGTTGCTAAACTCAATCAAAGCAAAACTTACGAAAATTATTTTAATGAATGCTATCCTGAAATGGGAATTGATAAGTGGAGCATAACCAATGCAATAATTAACTATTTACTAACTTTAAATTCTTTTAATAGTCCTTTTGATCGCTATGTAAGAGGTGAGATAAACACTTTAGAAGAACCTGTTATAAGAGGGTTCAATTTATTTATGGGAAAAGCAGCTTGCGCCACTTGTCATTTTCCCCCTACTTTTAGCGGTTTAGTGCCCCCTATTTTTTATGAAACAGAATCAGAAGTTTTGGGTGTGCCGTCTTCAAAAGATAAAGAAAATCCAGAATTAGATGAGGATTTGGGCAGGTATATGAATGGAAGAAGAAAAGAATATTTTGATAACTACAAAAATTCATTTAAAACACCGAGTATTAGAAATGTTGAATTGACAGGACCTTATATGCATAATGGCGTTTTCGATACTATGGAAGAAGTAGTTGAATTTTATAATAATGGTGGAGGATTAGGATTAGGAATAGAGGTACCCAATCAAACTTTGGCAGGAGATTCTTTACATTTAACAAAACTAGAACAGCAAGATCTCATCTCTTTTATGAAGGCATTAACAGATACCTTACATTTAAATTCAAAACCAGTTAGTTTGCCCCTGTTTGCAGATGATGAGTTGAACAAAAGAAGTGTCGGCGGGGAAACATATTAGCAAATTGGAGGGTGATTAATTTAAAATTTCGTATTTTTATCGAAAATTTTTCCAGTATGAGATTTTGGATGTCCTTTATCGTTGCCAGCCTATGTATTTTACAAATAGCTGTTGCTCAAACACAAACTGCTAAAAAGTATATTAATATTGAATTATTAACCAATACATGGTGCGGTTTATGTGCAACATTTGACCCACCGGCAATTTCAACTTATCAAGCCAATAAAAAAGATATTCATTTGATAGGTATACATCCAAATGTACCCTACCCACAGTGCCCTTTTAATCAAGCCAATCCAACTGATAATAACGCTCGAAAAACTTACTATAATGTAAACTCAACCCCACGTAGCTTTACTTTAGGTACTCAACAAAATTCAGGAAGCACTTTATTAACTCAAAGTTTGGTAAATGCCAACTTAGGGCAAACCAGTCCGCTTAGGGTAGAAGTAAATGAAAGTGGACCAAGTACAAATAGAACCGTAACTATAAATGTAAAATCATTTGATACGCCGCCAAGCGGAGATATTCGTTTATTTGTTGCAACCGTGGTAGAAAATGTTAGTTTCAATGCGCAAAATGGTTTGACCAATCATCATAATGTATTATGGCAATTTTTAACTAATGAAAATGGTGATGCCTTTACACCGGCTGCAATAGATGGCACAACTAGTTTTACTTATACATATGATACTAACAATTTAACACATCCTAGCTTTCAGGCAAATGAAGTTTATACCATAGCTTTTGTTCAAAATTATTCTAGTAAAGAGGTGTATAACTCTGGCTCTTCTAAAGATATTATAGTTGATGCAAACATTACAGATACTTCTTGTGGAAGTAATGCCGGTGCAATTGATATTACTATTAATGGAGGAGATGGAAATTATACCGTTCAATGGTCAAATGGTATGCAAGTAGAAGACTTAAATAATTTGGCTGCCGGAGATTATAGCGTTGTTGTTTCTGATGGTTCGGGTGCAGAGGTAGAATCTACCGTTACGGTCGGTGCCACTTCTAACGTTACAATAGGTGGTTTACCTCCATTTACTTCTTCTAATAGCCCAATTAATTTAACAGGCAGTCCAGCAGGAGGAACTTTTAGCGGACCTGGTGTTATTTTTAGTGCCTTTAATCCTTCGCTTGCCGGTCCGGGCACTCATACCATAACTTATGAAGATCCTTGCGGAAATCAAACAAGTCAAACTATACTGGTATTTACAATCAGCTTTAATTTTGTAAATTATAATCTCGGCACAATTTCTCCTTGATAATTAGCTAAACTACTAGTGAAATTCTGTGAACAGGTTCTTCCTTACGAATGTGTTTAAATTAAATTTATCAAATTTGGTAGTGTAGATTTTTTTTCTTGATGAAGCGAAAAATCTAACCTTAGCCTAAAACTAAGACTGGTTTTTTATCGAATACAAAGAGAAAAAGAATCCGTACAGATGATAAATTTATTTTTGTACTAGTAAGAAAACCATAATAATCTGGCACAAATAGATTATAATTACTTGAATTTTTTAAATTCAAAAAATTATATTTGCACCGATCGCCCGTTTTAATTTCTTAACAAATTTTTATGATGAAATTTTTCAAGATAACTAGCTTGCTAATTACATTAATGTTTGCAAGCATGTTAACTAATGCTCAATGCGATATTAATTTAGGATGTTCAGCAGATCCGGCACTTAATATTGATCCGCCAACATTTGACCCAACCACTTTTAGCATTGTTTTAGATAATATTGAATTTGGCGGCTTTGAGTGTACCGAAGCGGTATACCAGGCAGGTATTGCCATTTATATTTATCAGTTATTACCCGATGGTTCCAGAATGACCCAATGCGCGGTAGTTAATGAACCGCCTTATAATGTTGTAGGTAGTATAGCTTTTAGCTTTGGGCAAACTAGTTTATGTCCCTTAATTCAACCAATCGGTTCATTATCTATTGGTCCAACCGAAGGTTTTGAAGCCTGTGACGGAGCTTATCTTGAAATTGAAGCCGCGTTGTATGTAACTACTGATATGACATTCGATTCTGCCGTTTCATCAATTTTTTCAGATTTATCAGACAGTGAATATCTTGTAGTCAATCTCGGAAACTTAGAGGTAAATATTAACAACGAATTTCCTGGTGAGGGGCAACCTCTTACCACCGCCAAAATAAAAGATTTCAATTCAGATTCAGAAGGTCCATTGACCTTAGCTTGTGGAGAGAATATCGAGTTATTTTTGGAAGGCTTAAGTCGCATTGCCAATTGTTTACCTTATGAAGATATATCAACCGGTATATCTTCTGAACTAACTAATGAATTTTACTACACCATCAATGGAGGAGAACCTGTAATTGTATTAGATGCCTCAACAGGTGCAACCGGTGGTCAGTTAACCGGACCAGATGCTGCATTGGGTGGTTTATGTTATGCTGGAGTTTTAACTAATATGAATGCCTATAGCTTAGAATTTAGCGAATTACCACCCGACCTATGTGATGGTTCAAATATAGTTTTTACATTAAAGACTATCGATTTATTTACCAATGTTACCGCCGAAGATCAATTTACCGTAATATATAGTGGAGGAACCGGTTGTGGAGCAACATGCGCGGTTGAACCTCATTGTGATAGCCCATGCTATGCCGAATACAATCCAAGTCCAGTGGCAGGAAGCGAAGCCGACCCTAGCGCATGCATCACTATTTTGGATTGCGAAACCATAGCAGCCAGCGGCTTAGAGGCTACTTGTGCAGATATTGCGAATTGCACACCAAGTTCGTGCCCTACAGTTTATTTAAATGATGACAACCTACCCAGTTTGCCAGAGGCTTTATGTGTTGGTGATTTATTGGAGTTATGTTTTGATATAGCAGTTGATGAAGCGATATTTTTAGCCAATTCTATCGAATTTAATTATGATTTACTGGTGGCAGGTAATGCTGCTTCGGTAGATTTAACCAATACCTATTCAAGTGGCACGGCAATAGATGCTAATGCTACCGGACAAATTTGTTTTTCTGCTGCAATACCAGCTGGTGCTAATGCTTGTGAAGCCTATGAATTATCTTTAGAAATTGAAAGCGTTTTTTACCGAGATGCGGATTGTGCGGATGATTTTGTAGCCTACGATTTAAATCTTACTTCGCCCCTTCCAGTTGTTCAAACAGGTGATAACTTAAATGATTTGGTGCCTTTGTTAGGTATTGCCGGATTAAATCCAATATTGGTACAGGTATATCCAAATCCTAATTGGACAGCTCAGGTAACTCAAGCACCTGCTTGTGATGGTACTACGCAGGGTATTGTTGAAGTGTATGCAACAGACGGTACTTTATGCGACACTGTAACAGATTTAGGTACAGCAGGTACTGATGGACAATGTCCAGCCGATAATGCCGATTTTCCAGAATTTACCTATACTGCTTTTGAGACTTTTGTAGTGCTCGATCAAAACGAGATGGATAGTATAGTAGTTAATCCTTGTGCCATCAATGTAATAGTTCCCGCACAATCGATAGCTTGTGTTGAAATGTGTGAAGTACCCGGTTGTACTGACCCTTGTGACCCGAATTTTGACCCAATGGCAACACAAGATGATCCTTCTCTTTGTGCAGGTTACGATACAACTTGTGATGATAATGATTGTTCAACTATAGATGCTTATGATACCACAACCTGTAGTTGCACAAACACACCTGACCCAAATTTACCTTTGGCTTGTGATGATGGCATTTGCTCAAACGGTGTAGAAACTTATAATGCGGCTACTTGTTCTTGTGAACAGGGCACTCCGCCCGTTGATCCCGGCTGTGATGATGGAGATTGTAACACTGAAGATTCGTACGATACAGAAACTTGTAGTTGTGTGAATACACCAATTGACCCGCTAAATTGTGATGATAATGATTGTACCACAGAAGATGCTTATGATAGCGCGACTTGTTCTTGTATAAATACACCAATAACTCCGCCTGATTGTGATGATAACGATTGTAATACCGAAGATAGCTACGATACAACTAGTTGTACTTGTGTGAATACACCAATTGATCCACCTAATTGTGATGACAATGATTGTACCACAGAAGATTCATACGATAGCGCGACTTGTACTTGTGTGAATGCACCAATAACGCCGCCTGATTGTGATGATAACGATTGTAATACAGAAGATAACTATGATACAACCACATGTATTTGTGTGAATACACCAATTGATCCACCAACCTGTGATGATGGTATATGTGGTACAGAAGATAGTTACAATAGTGCTACTTGTACTTGTGTAAATACACCAATAGTTCCGCCTGTTTGCGACGATGGTGTTTGTTCAAACGGTGTGGAAACCTATAATGCCGAAACTTGTGAGTGTGAAGCCGGCGTTCCAGGTGAAATACCAACTTGTGATGATGGCGATTGCAATACCGAAGATGCTTATGATGAAGCAAATTGCATATGTGTCAATACCCCAATTGATCCACCAAATTGCGATGACAATGATTGTAATACGGAAGATGCTTATGACTTAGCCACATGTACTTGTGTGAATACGCCTATTGATCCATTAGATTGTGATGATGGTGATTGTAATACCGAAGATGTTTACGACAGCGCGACTTGTACTTGTGTGAATACGCCAATTGATCCGCCAGATTGTGATGATAGTGATTGCAATACCGAAGATGCTTATGATAGTGGCACTTGTACTTGTGTGAATACACCAATAACGCCACCGGTTTGTGATGATGGAGATTGCTCTAATGGTGTGGAGACTTACAATGCAGAAACTTGTATGTGTGAACCGGGTGTACCGGGTGAAACTCCAAATTGTGATGATGGTATTTGTAGTAACGGTATCGAAACCTATAATGAAGCCACTTGTTCTTGCGAGGCAGGCACTCCACCTGATGATACCTGTCCTGAAGATACTTGTTTTGAGGAATATACTTGGGATGAAAACACCTGCACTTGTGTTGTAGCTATTATTGATCATTTCTGTGATGATGGCGTTTGTGCGAATGGTGTTGAAACCTTTAATGAAGAAACTTGTTCTTGCGAACCCGGTACTCCGCCAGACGATACTTGTCCTGAAAGTACATGTTTTGAGATGTTTACTTGGGATACAGAATCGTGCACGTGTGTTGGTTTTGCTGTAGAATACGATTGCGATGACTCAGACAATTGTACAAATGATTTCGTAGATGAAACTATTTGTGAATGTGTCAATGAGCCAATTGTAGGTTGTGGAGAATCTTGCTGTACAGATCCTTGCGGCTTGAATTTCGATCCAGATTGTACAACGGATGGTGGTAGCTGTACCTATGCTAACATTGATGATAATTGTGAGCTAACTGAAGATTCAATTGACCAGATGACTTGCGAGGTATTGAATGTACCGAATTGCCCAGCGGGCACAACATTTAATGCTATGGAATGCAGTTGCAATACTGCTTGCGTTCCACCAGTTATTGGCACCTTTGATTGTGAATAATAAAATAACCAGTTGATTTTATATAAAGAGTCGGAGCATTGCGCTCCGGCTTTTTTTATTGGCTATCAAGACCTGACAGGTTTTTGAAACCTGTCAGGTCTAATAACTACCTTTTAAAAATCATTTGTTTTTTAATTAAGTGCTACTTCATTTATTGTTAGAACTGAAGTTCTGAATTCATAACCTATTAAACTCAAGATATTGAAAGTAAGCAGATCAATTTATTTTTTATGTAAAAATCAGACAAGTTTATCAAAGTGGTTGATACTTTCCTGTTTTGGAGTGCCTTTTTTTATCTTTCTTCGAAGAACCGAAGTTTGCAAACTATCCCCGATTTCCAAGCCAACAACACTAAAGTGCATTGGGTTGTTTAGCGGCTAAGTGTTGTTTTTCGAATGGAAATATTCGTCATTCAAAATTGGGTGTTCGGTGTTCGATATTCGATACTTTTTTGGATGACCATTTAATGAACAACGAATATCGATTAACGAATAATGAATGTTAAATTATTTTTAATGTATCAATAAATGAAAATCATTATGCTGAAAGACACTTAGATAGAATTGCAGCGGTTATGCTGCTGAAGCGCAGGATTTTTGCAGCGTAGTGGATGTTTGGCAGCATTTGAGCGGAAAGCGGGACTACCTTATATGAAAAGCCTACTCGTCTCGCTTCAAAAAAAAAATATGCAAAAGTGTAAACTACTTTATGGTTTAGATAAACTTGTTTAAAATTATAATAAAAAACAAGTTAATATAGCTTTACAAATTTACTCAACACGGAGTGCTGATTGCTTAAAGTTTGAACAAAATACACGCCCGCCGGTAAGTTGCTAACATCTATTTCGTGGAACAATTGATAGATATAGTTTATTTCTAAAATTGAATTTCCGGTAATATCTATAATTTTGAGTTGATTAATTTTTTCAGGATTCTTAACGTGTATGGTAAGAGCATTTATCGCAGGATTTGGGTAGATCACTAATCTGGCATACGTTTCTTGATCAAAAGTATCGATTGAGGTAATTGGGTTATCACAAACACTCATATCATAGTTGAAATTATTATTCGCTATACGTTTTAAAGTTTTAGCAAGCACTTTTGGAAAAGTATAGTATACTTCTAATTCCTCTTCCCAACTATAGGTTTCTTCAAAGTTCCAACGATGTATATGCTCTTCAATTTCTGGAGCATATCGCTTTTTGTGTTCATCAATTAATAGAGCAATGCTATCGGTACAAAATTCATGATTCAACAAATCTTCTAACCTTAATAATAAACGAGATTTAAAAACCAGATTTTCCATTAAATTGTTATACAACACTACCGACCAAGCTACAGTCTCATTTATGGGTTCACTTGCCAGATAAAAACCATCCGTTTCCGGATAATTATATGAAGAATCAAAATCATGTGGAATCCACTCCCACTTTCTGCTTTGATCTTTGGGTCGCCAATATTTCATATTGTTCCAGGGCCAATCGCGTGTTGCCACTAGCATATTAAAACAATAATAGTCAATAAAATTCTCAATGTTCATTTGTTCTGCCACATAGTCGAAATGTTTTGAATCACTTAAATCGTTATTTATAGCATACGCTCTAAGTTGCAAATATTCCGTTCCTGCACCTTCAATAATTTCGTAGCTTTGGGTGGCATTACCTTTTAGCAGATCAATAGAATCTTTATCTACCTCATAATGATCTTCTAAGTAGTATTTGTCTTGTTTTTCTTCTAATATATGGATACCCCAATATTCGCCATTTAAAAATACCACAACCGGTCGGCAATCCGCATCAGCCAATCTGGTTTGCTCTGCCAATTGATTAAGCAATTCATCTTTTATAAACGACTTCCGGTAATCGGCAAAAGTGGATCGAAGAATTAATGTTTTATAAGATTTTAATTCCTTATTAAAGAAAGCATAGTCAAAGCGGTTTTTATTGCCTTTGCCTGAGGCTTTCAATTTTAGTGATTTTTGTCTTCTCCATCTTGTAGTTTGTCCGGCTATTTCAATTTGTGCCTGTTGACTAAAAACTTGTTCTCCGTTGTTTTCAAAAAATTCTACAAAAACATCGCGCTCCCAATCGTAATTAAAATTTGGTTGACTGTAAAGTTCGTAATTATTGCCTAACACATAAATTCCTTCTGTGGCTGAAAAAAGTTGATGAGGTTGAACAACAAGTGAAACAACCGGAAAGCTATACCGTTGGTGACCTAAAGGAGAAACACCATAACTTTTTGTATATACTTTACTCACTTGTTGACCATTAATAAAAGCGGCTGCCCGAACAATATTAGTTTTAAAAATTTTACCTTCAGGTTTGCGCCATCCAATTGAATCGGTAGTTGGTATTTCAGAAAAAACATTGTCTTCTCCTTCTCTGCTTGTTATATTAAACGGATGTTTGTATAAATTAGAATGTACCGTAGGCTCCAAAGCTGTATTTAACGTATATCGTATTTCAGCATCTTTAACAGAACTTAGAAATAAATTGAACTCGTTCTTATAAAAACCTGATTGGTGAGAAAATAGAATGGGTGCCTCAACTCCAGTTTCGTAGTTCGGATAACCGGGTGTAGGTTGATTAAAAACCACTAAACTATCCATGTCATTATTTAAATAGCCCAATGAAAAATCGCAAGCCATTATGGGCAGTTTTATTTGATGTATTATGGATTCAACATTACTTAAAACTAATGTTTCGCCATCAGAATCAATTTTAAAATTAGTATGAATTTCGGCAGGGCTAAACAGGTTTTTGCCACTTGCTAAAATTAATACGTGCGCTTTTCGATTTAAATTAATATTGGGGAAACGCCATTTTTTGGGGTTAGACGGCTTATCAGATAAATAGTAAGTACCAAGATTGATAGCTTGATCTGAATAATTAAATATTTCTATCCAATCTGGTGTAGCTTGCTCACGGTCAACAATACCCGTTTGGTTACAAGAAACTACTTCATTTATAACTAATTGTGCGTTAGCAGTAAACCATAATTGGCAACTCAATAGATAAATAATTGATATTTTTGTATAATGTTTAATTTGTATATTTTGTTTAAAATTATAATTAGGTTTATTGTTTAATTTAGATGTTACTAAAATACATAAATTTTTAAGGAGGCTATAATTAACTGATTTTTTTTTAAACAAAAGCTTTCAATATTCTTAAAAATATGAATGAAAATATTCAATAGGATAGCCTGGTTTATATTTTCAAAAAGCTATTTTTTGTAAGAGGGTGTTGCTCTAACAAAATAAAATATAAACCACTTTGCAAATGATGAATATTAATCTTTTTTTGATTGGATTGAATTTGTAAACGCCCAAAAACATCTACAATTTGAACACTTATATCTTCTATTATAGTATTAATTAAAATCATATTTGAAGCAGGTTGATAAACAAAAAATACTTCACTGAACTGGTTTGTTGGAATAATATCAGCAATTAAACGACAATCTTCTGAGAGCGAATTTTCATTTTCCAGTATTCCTTTTGCATACATATCTTTATTGTTAAAAGCTATATAATCGGCAGGATAACGTTCTGCTCTAAAAATTTCGGTTTTATCATCTAGATAAAATTGCTCCATTATTTTTTCGTTATTTACTATAGGATTTTGGTATGCCCAAACCAATTCTTTTTTTGCTGTAACTTCAAATATTAATCCTGTCCCAAGGCTAACTAACACATTTCCATTGGCTTGTACTTGCATGCCCGACTTGATTGTATTGAAAAATATTTCACCTAGCACCTCACCTGTAAAAGTCCAAGTAAAATCTTTAGGTAAAAAAACTTGTTGATCAATGGGGTACAAACCATCTTCCAAAACTGTTGATGAAACAATATGTACTGCACTTGTTTTAGCTCCAAAATTATTATTAAAAACACTAATATTGCCTTCGTTTGGGTAGCCTTTCGGTATCCACTTAGGGTCGTGTTGTCCAAATAACTTTCTGTCACTTTCAGTACCTGCTTTATATACTTGCGGATTTCCCCAACGCCACAAAAAATCACCTCCCTTTCCATATTTGCCACCGGTATGTGAAGCCGCTTCTTCGCTAGTAGTAGAATGATCAACAATATATAACTCACTTATATAAGGACTTGAAATGAGTATCTGATCTAAATCAGAGCGGTAATCGATACCATTAATATGTGTCCAATCGTTCATACTTTTACCCCGGTTAATATCCAATAATTCAGGATGTTCGGCAACATTACCATAGCCTAATTTCTGATCATCAAAATCTTGTATTAAGTGATCCCAAAAATGCCACTCCCAAACTATTTTTGCTTCGCTGGTACCAACCGGTTCTATTTCTACAATATAATCCACACTCACTTGGTCTTCAAGCGTTGCAGGATTTCTACCTCTTTCAATGGCTTCTACTATCGAAAAATATTCTCCTGCTATTACTAATATATTTCCGTTAGGTAAGGGCGCAATATCATGATGGTTTCTAATGCTAAAATCATTTCCAATATCGGTATACCAAATCATTTCACCCCACCAATCAATCCGCTCCAACCAACCGCTTGACACTCTAAGCAAACTACCATCTTCTAATAAATAAACCGTATAAGCAGGTGGTTTGGTGCCTTCCCATTGATGAACAACTTCCCCACAGTTATCTATCAAATAAGTAAAATTTGATTCTAAAGGCGCAAAAAGGGTATACCCTTTAAAAGCTAAAGCACTATGATGTAATAAACCTATTGTATTTTGTGCAGACATCGATAAAGTACCATAGATCAGGCAAACGAAAAATAGCATTCGATTATTCATTTGCTCAATTTACGCAACTTTAGGCAAATCAAACAAAGTTAATGTTTGGTATAAATTTTTTTCATTTAACAACTGTGTTTACCTTGTATCCGTACATGTTAATTAATAAATGTTTCTGTATGAAAATTTCTATCACCACTCTAATCGCATTCACCTTTTTCTGTTGTCAAGCTCAACAATTACAATATCAAACGCTAAACAACAATTTCGACAGACCTATTGACATTGCTTATGAACCTTTAACGGAATATTTATATATAGCTGAGCAAAATGGTTATATTAAATTGACCGATCGTTCAGGAAATAGGGTTGCTGGCAATTTTTTAGATATTGAAGAACAAGTAACCGGACCAAATGATAATTTCCTTGGTTTCGATAACGAATTAGGGTTGTTAGGGATGGTTTTTCATCCTCGTTTTGATATCATCACCGCTCCTTATTTTTACCTAAATTATACTATTTCACAAGCTGGATCGAATTTAGAAACGGTTATTTCAAGATTTACCGTTATTGAAGTTGCAGGGCAAGATTATTTAAGTTGTGACCCTGATTCTGAATTGATTATCACTAAAATTGGTCAACCTCGCAGCAACCATAATGCCGGTGATCTGGCATTTGGTCCTGATGGTTACTTATACATTACTTCTGGCGATGGAGGTGGCTCCAATGACCCAGATAACCGGGCACAAAATTTGTTTAGTTTATTAGGTAAGATATTACGTATTGATATTGATAAAGATGATTTCCCTAATAATGATGATTCTAATTATTCCATCCCACCAGATAACCCTTTGGCAGACGGCATAGCTGGTGCTCCCGAAATTTTTGCATTTGGATTAAGGAACCCTTGGCGATTCAGCTTTGATAGAAATTTTGGTAATTTATGGATTGCCGATGTAGGGCAAAGTGATTGGGAAGAAATTAACTTTAGTACTTTTAGTAATAATAATACTTTACATAATTTTGGCTGGAGTTGCTTTGAAGGTGAGGTAGTTAATGCTAATTCTTCGCAAACCAATTGTCCATCATTTGTGAATACCACCACACCCATTTTTGTTTATCCGCACGATTCGCAAAATGGAGGTTTTTCAGTAACCGGTGGATTTGTTTACCGGGGTTGTGCATATCCTGCTTTATATGGTCAATATATTTTTGCAGATTATGTTAGTGGCAACACTTGGTTAACGGATGCTTCTACTTTAAATACTACTTTAATAAATGCTAACAAAGAAGAGGTTTCTTCTTTTGGAGAAGATATCAATGGAGAACTTTACTATGTAACTTTAGCCGGTGAATTTGGGCGAATTGCCGAAACTACCGCATTTACAGATACCATCTACATACATGGCGAACCTTTAAGTGGAACTTATCAAGCCA
>CALHDG010000043.1 GCA_938023075.1 uncultured Chitinophagales bacterium | reverse complement strand
GTTTTTTTTTAAAATAGTTTGAAAACTACCCGCAGCGGTTTGCTGCGGATAGTGTAGTTTGTTGTTTTTTTTAACAAGTTACAAACTTGTTTTATCTGTGTGGCACAAGTGATCCTTCGGAACACTTGCGCCATCTATGGGGTAATACTTGTCTATTCTAATTTGGCAATTTCAAAATCAAAACCTTTTAACTTTTCCTCCAAAACCATCCTTCGAAAGCTTTGAGAACCTAAGTAAAGTGGTTCTGGTTTAAGCAAACCTCTACTTACTCCTATTTTTTGTTGAGTTTGGTAAAAATCAAAGTCATCTATTCCGTTTAATTTTTGTATATAGACTTCACTCAAAAGATTCAAACCTATGGTATGACCATTAGGGCATTTATAAACCTCTCCTTCACACGTTTCGGATAAATCAAATGGATCAATGCCTGCAATTGTTTTTGGAGAAATATTAAGAATCTGAGAATCTTGTAGAATTTGATAAAAATCTAAAGGATTATTTTTTGCAAAAACCTGCTCGAATTTAGCACCTTTTAAACCATAAGATTCGAAGCAAGATTTAAATTTGTTTGATACAATCACTTCACCTGCAATAGTGCGGGCAATGTCCTTTTTCGGTATCGAACTCTTTAACAACATTAATGGACCTATTTGACTTCTATTAGCACCGCATATTTCACAAGCTACATCAATGGCATATTTAGTTCCACACTCTTCACCCGCTGGTTCAAATGTTGATTTTACTTTTATGTGAAATAGTGTTGCTTCCGCTAATTCTTTTTTGCTGTATTTTTTTATTGTATTGTGATACAGAAAAAAAAAGTCGTTGTATTTCTCTCTAACAAATTCTGTTAATTCGCCAATTTTGGCAAATTCCGAGCTGTTTTTAAAAACTTTAATTATTGAATTTGAACCATTTTCTTTCCTTTCTATATTGGTTGGTAGAAGCTCTACGTATTTATTCAATACTCTAAATTCTATTAATTCTTTCATTTCTAAAATCTTTTTATTTTAAAATGTGTAACCTTTAGGCAAAGGATACTGACTATACACTCTATCTAAAATTATTCGTAATTGTTGAGCGTTAGGTTTAGCCAATCCATATCCCCACTCTTTTCTAAATGCATTTGTAATTACTTGATGATAAGCTCCATCTAATGGAACTAAAACACCGTCTTTAGGATGGAAGGACGCCAACTATGGATAATCAGTGTAGTACACTAACTCTTTTTCAACATAAATTTTTAGGTTCATTTGCCTACCTTCATGAACTAATATTGAATCAGAGTAATGCTCTATCTCTAATGAATCCGAAAACTCCGCACTTTCTTCTATTTCTATAATAGCTGTTTGTTGAGGATTTAATTCGAACGCTTCTGCCGCAGGTTCAATGATTATTTCGATGATTGAATTGTTCTTATTTGTAAAACAGACCTTTCTCATATTTACCACATTTTAATAATTGAATTCATTAAGTCATAACGATATTTTGCTGATAAATTGCTTTGCCCAACTTTTTTTCCGATTGCATTACTATAGGTCGTTCTCCATTTTTTAACATCTGAAAGTTTTACCCCAGCTTGCTTTAAATTCTGAATATCAACTTTAGACAAGTTGTTTAATTTAGCTAAAGCTCCCTCAGGGTTTTTGCCCCATCCAAAAAGTTTGCTCCATTGAGCATTGGTTCTACCGCCAATTTGAACAGATGTCTTTATGGCTCCTTTAGAAAACAACCCACCAAAAAAACTAAATATTTTCGAGAGAGGTGCTAAAGTAGCTAAACCAAACAAATTAAATGAACCATCTATTAAAGAATTATTTAGTGTATCCGGATTAGTAAGTACTTTGTAATAAGTATATGGGTCACCACCATTTTGCTCGGCTAATAATTCGGCTAATTTTACTTTATCTGGATCGCCATTTTTAGGTGGCCACCCGTCTGATGAATGCAATAAATGATTCAAAGTAGCTGCAATCGCACCATTTCTAAAGCCATCCCAAAAATTGCCGCCAGCTAAATGCGAGGCACCGCCACCTACTAAGCCTGCGCCAAGCACACTAACTCCAAATTGTAATATTTTACTGTTAATATGTCATGCACCTAAACCAACAGCTGCGCCGGCAAAGCTAGATAAAACGCCGTGATGATATTTTCCACCTTGAGTTGCAGTCATTATACCACCCAAATGCCCATGCGCTAACAAATTAAGACCACCTGGCATGCCAGCTTCTCCAATACCAAATGAAAAGACCCCTTGCACCCCGCCAAAAAAACCGGCATTACCAGCATTAAAGAAAAACGGATCGCCATTAAATAGATTATTTACACCATTGAAAAAGATCCCCGAAAATCCTCCTCCTACAAATGCCAGCAATGGATTTTCCCCATCAGGATCTACATATTTTAGCGGATTATTCATCGCATAAGTATAGCGGTTATATCCTTGTGTTGATGCAGCATCAGGTACTTCGTTATCAACCGCCAGCATACGACCTACTATTGGATCGTATAAACGGCTGTTCATATTTATTAAACCAAATTCATATAAATGTTCGTGGGCAGTGTAGCCACGGTTTAACCAGGTGAGTACTTTGGGTTTGGCTTCTGCCGGCTTAGTGTATACATCGCCCCATTGCTGAGGGTTGCGCTTTCTGCCCCAGGCATCAAAGCTTTGTTTTTAGTTTCGTTTTCGGTTACCCGACCTTTCTTAGCGCAGTGTTATCTTGTTCTGTTTTCAACTACTCCGACCTTTACCTTGCGGTAAAGCCCACCTACCGAAGTATCGGTACAGGCTCTTCGCCTGCAAAGGGGAATTTGTTTGGATTGCCTTTTGCAGGGTTTGTTGATATCTATATCAAACAAGCCAATCCTTTGCAAGAATTGGCTTGTTTGTATTTCCTCTTGCTTAAAATTTGTTACTCAAAACTTTATACAAATTACTGCACACTAAATTTTTTGGTGATTACTTTATCGCCAAGTTGCGCTTTAACTAAATACACACCCGTAGCCAAATCATCAAGTTCTACATAATAGACGTTGGTGCCCGCCAGTGGTTGAAGTTGATGTACGATCTGACCGCTACTGTTGTATATGGCTAATTGTTGCAGGTTTTGTTTACTATCTATTTCAATGGTTATATCCTTGCTTGCTGGGTTAGGGTTTACGTGTAGTAAAGTTGTTTCTGCTTCTATACCTAAACGACAACCGCTTGTGCTAAAGCTAAAAATGTTACCCAAAGGCGAAACCGTGCCATCACTACATTTGATTTTTAAGGCAAACTCATAAGTTGTACAGGCTTCTAAAACAGGCATAAAAACAAACGGAATAGGCGTGGTATATGTTACAAAGTTATTTTCGCCAGCTTTTCGATAATGTATAGTATATAAAGCTTGTGGATAAACATCCCAATTTATGGTCATACTTTTTTGTTGCGGAATGGCATATATATTCATATCGGTAGCAGAACAATTTACACAACCTGAGGTAGTAAAACTAATTTCCGGTGTGTACTCTGTTTTGTTATTACAGTTATACAATAAACGAACGAGATATTTTTGGCAGCTTTGCAATTGACCCAAAACCACAGCCGATTGCGTTGTATTGGTGTTTTGCCATTGACTACCTTCTTTTTTTAATTGAAAACCGGTAATATCACGCACGCCCTCCCAACTAATAAAAGCTGAATTATCAAATATGTTTTTGACAATGGGCACACCAGGTGGTTTTTCTACACAGCTTAGGCTGCGTTGCTTCATATTGCCAGCGGCATCGTACTCAAAAATTACGCTTTGGGCTTGGGCATTTTGGGTATTAAAACATGTTAAATTAATTAAAATGATGATTATTATTTGATTTATTAAATATTTCATTGTTATAATTTTTATTATTGTTAATTAATATAGCTTCGAAAAGCCGCTTTTGTGGGGTGTTTTTTTTTAAAATAGTTTGAAAACTACCCGCAGCGGTTTGCTGCGGATAGTGTAGTTTGTTGTTTTTTTTAACAAGTTACAAACTTGTTTTATCTGTGTGGCACAAGTGATCCTTCGGAACACTTGCGCCAGCAAAAGCAAAGGGAAATATTATTCATTTTATATTTTTTTAATATGGGATTACTAATTTATTCCTTCAAAATACAGTGTTTCGTATTCTGAAATTGGTATCATTTGTACATTTGTTAATTTAGCTTTTTTTAATGCCTTATAAACTTTTTCAGTTATTAAAATTGAATAATTGTCTTCCATCATAAAAATATCACTTCCATCCCAAGTACCTTCCTCAAAATATAATCCTTTATAAAAGTTTCTTCTTTTAATAAAAGGCCATTCAGATTCTTTGTATATTTTTTCGCTTAAACTTCTATCTAATTTACCAGCTCTTCCAGTAACGCCTAAAAGAGAATACCCTTCAATCAAATTTCCTTTTTTATCGTAAAAATCAGCTTCATACTTTTTCCAACCAATAAAGTTATTGGCTTCTAAAATATCTGTTATTTTTTTTGAAACTGCTGTTAGTATCCAACCTGTATAAAGCGTATCGTATACTTTGGAGCCAGAATCATATTCAAATACATATTTTTCATTCCTATCCAATTCACCTTTTATTATCGGCGCTTTGTCTTTTATTTCTTCACAATTGCCTTGCAAACATCCTTCTTTATTAGCAGTACCAAATTCAAAAAAATTATTCTCTTTCATATTAATTAATTAAAAATAAAATCCAAAATTACCAATCTCGCCCATTAAATTCTTACCAAACTGTAAAGTTTTATCAACTGTTAAATTTGGTTGTTTTAAAAAGTTTCTCCAAACTTCATTATACTTTCCAACATTATGAGCAGCCCTATGTGCACCTTTTTCAAACCAAGCACCGTAAATCGGATTATTTACATCTAACCCAATTTCAGCAAATTCCTTTCTGAGTTGGTGAGGAAAAATGTGGTGTGCTTCAAAACCCTTCGGACTTATACCAGTTAATTTTGAGAGATTATGTCTAAAATTACCTCTGGTAAATGCTCTATAACCTAGTTTGCCGGCATTATGTAATGCAAGTCTTGCCGTTCTATCCACTGCTTTTGTTGCAATAGTAAAATCGCCTACATAGTTTATTCCACTAGTTATAGATTTACCTACTTTTTGAGCAGTTAAGGTACCAGATGCGGTTGTTACTCCTTTTTGGGCAACTTTGCTGCCAAGGGCTTTACTTGCGGCTACTGCTGAGATTTTCTTAGTTATGCCTTTACTAATAACCTTAGTTAAATCAGCTGCCAATAAATCTGTTCCAACATCTAAAACTAAACCTGCTACATCTCCAAAGCTATTTATACTGCTCGGATCAAATTTACCAGTAACCAACTGAACAGCTTTGTTTCCTCCTGCAGTTAATACTCTAGCCGCTGCAATATTACCAGATGCAACTAATAAACCAGCACCTGCTCCTACACCAAAATAAGCCAAACCTTCGCCTAAAGAAGTAATATTTCCTTTTAAAGCTTGGTCTACAACATTTACTATTCCTCCAACTAATCCACCAACTACAAAATTTACCCATTCCCCACTCGGGTCCACATACTTCAATGGATTATTCATCGCATAGCTATACCTATTAAAAGCCTGCGTACTATCCGAATCGGCAACAAAATTATCTACTGCTAACATACGACCTACAATTGGATCGTACAAACGATTGTTCATATTTATCAAGCCAAATTCGTAGAGGTGTTCGTGGGCGGTATAGCCGCGGTTG
>CALHDG010000042.1 GCA_938023075.1 uncultured Chitinophagales bacterium | reverse complement strand
CTATCCCCCTTTCAACTTCACCCTATACCCTTTAGCTTCCAGCAAATCCTTCAACTTGTTTCGATGATCGCCTTGTAAAATAATATAACCATCTTTTGCATTGCCGCCAACACCGCAGGCGGCTTTTAAGGTTTTGGCTAAGGTTTTTAAATCATCGGTGGTGCCTATAAAGCCTTCTACTAAAGTGGCTTCTTTACCTCGGCGGTTTTTTCGGTCGCGGCTTATATATAATAACTGATCGCTTGGAGGGCGGGTTGCCTCCTCTGACTGATTATTATAATTATATGCATAATTAGGATCGGTTGAATACATCACCCCTTTTTTGTTTTTTTTATGTTGTGCCATGGGTCGAAGATAAATAATTTTTAAGCGATTTACCAGATGGTTTTATTTTGCAGCTAATAAAAAAGGTAACTAAACCCAACAGCCGTTTCCATTCTATCCCCAATTGCCAAGCCAACAGCACTAAAGTGCATTGGGTTGTTTAGCAGCTAAGTGTTGTTTTTCGAATGGAAAAATTCGTCATTCAAAATTGGGTGTTCGGTGTTCGATATTTTTTGGTTGACCATTTAATGAATAAGGAATATCGATTAACGAATAATGAATGTTGAATTATTTTTAATTTATAAATTAATGACATTCAAAATGGCGAAAGACACTTAGATAGAATTGCAGCGGTTATGCCATATTGCATGGCTTTTGCAGCGCAGGCAAATGGCATTTGAACGGAAAGCGGGACTATACTTAATGAACACCTAAGCCTTTCGCTTCAAAGAAAATTAATACAACATTTAGGGTTAAAGCTGCTCGTGTAAATATAAAATATGTGATTTTTATGACAATGCGAACACCTTATGAAGGCTTTGCCGCACGTTTATGTTTTAATACTTTTTACAAGTAACAAACCAAATACTTCTATTTTTAAAAAAATATGCTTTTATTTGTTAAAACAAAACAAACTAAATAGATATAAAAAATGAAAAAGCTTTTATTATTATTACTATTATCCACTATAACAATCGGTTTTAATTATGTGGCGGTAGGGCAAGATGATGCTAAAGAAGAAACCGAAGAAGTTGTTGACGAAGCTGCCATAGCAGCACAAGAAGAAGCCAAAAGGAAAGCCCGGGCAGAGGCTGAAAAGAAAAGGTTAGACCAAGAAAAAGCGGATGCCGAAGTGGAGGAAGCGAACAAGGGTTTCGGTATTTTAAAGAAGTACTTTATTGATGGTGGTTGGGTTTTTATGAGCTTGGTACTAACTTGTTTAATTATAGGTTTAGCTTTTTGTATTGAGCGAATTTTAACCTTAAACTTATTAAGCTCTAATCCGCAAAAGCTGTTGAAAAAGGTGGAAACCCACTTGAAGAATGGAGATTTGGAAGCGGCAAAGAAAGCGGCAAAAAGTACCAGAGGTCCGGCTGCCAGTATTATTTATCAAGGCTTATCGCGTTCAGCGGGTGGCAATATTGATGAAGTTGAAAAAGCAGTAGTCAACTACGGTTCGGTTCAAATGGGTAAGTTAGAACGTAACTTAGTTTGGATTTCCTTATTTATTGCCTTAGCACCAATGTTGGGCTTTATGGGTACGGTAATTGGTATGGTTGGTGCCTTCGATGCTATTGAAAAAGCAGGCGATATTTCACCAAGTTTGGTTGCCGGTGGTATTAAAGTAGCTCTTTTAACTACCTTGTTTGGGTTAATTGTTGCCGTTATTCTGCAAATCTTTTACAATTACATTGTATCTAAAATAGATAGTATTGTATTAGGTATGGAAGATTCATCAATCAACTTTGTTGACCTATTAGTAAATTCAAAAAAGTAAGTTAAATTATGAAAGTACTTAATTTAATATTGCTTTGGGCTAACAGCCCCGATGAATCAGCTTTTCTCGGTTTAACCGCCGGTGAAGTAGCCACCTATGGTTTAGCCCTTGTTTTAGTACTCTTAGCCATTACGGTATTTTTGGCAGTTGTTGGTCCATTATTGTATTCTGTATTAAACATAGGCACATCTTGGAAAGGCATTGCAGCTATAGCCGGCTTATTTATTTTGGCTTTTGTTGCCTATTCAATGAGCAGTGGAGATGCCTTAGCACAATATGGATTAGATAGAGAAGTAAGCAGTTCGCAAAGCCGGTTAATAGATGCTGTCCTCTTTTTGTTTTGGATACTCTTTGTACCAGCTGCCGTATTGCTGTTAGGCTCTATTTTATGGGATGTTTTACGTGGATTTTTTAAATAGATAAAATTATGCCAAGAGCCAGACCAGAAATAAATGCCAGTTCTATGGCTGATATTGCCTTTCTTTTGTTGGTGTTCTTTCTTGTAACTACCACTATCGATTCGGATAAAGGTTTAACTGTAAAGTTGCCACCAATACCCGAAAACGAAGATGAAATTGTAGACAGCAAGCAAAACAAAAGAAATGTGTTAAATATATTGGTCAACGCAAAAGATCAAATGTTGGTAAATGATGAAGTTACCAAAGTGTTAGAATTAAAGCAGTTGACTATAGATTTTGTAAACAACAATGGGGCTGACCCAACTAAGTCCGATAGTCCGGAAGAAGCCGTAGTATCATTAAAAAACGATAATGGCACTACTTACGAAATGTATCTATCGGTACACAATGAGTTGAAAGCCGCTTATAATTCGATGTGGGATGAAGAATCTATGACTGTATTTGGTAAAATTTACGAAGAGTTGAGCAGTGAAGACCGGCGGGTAATTCGTAAAAAATATCCGTACAGAATTTCAGAAGCCGAACCAGAAGATTACGGAAAAGAATAATAATAAATTATTTAAATTATGGGTAAATTTAGTAAGAAAAAAGCGAGAGCGATGCCGGCAATTTCAACAGCATCGTTGCCAGATATTATATTTATTTTGTTGTTTTTCTTTATGGTGGTAACGGTTATGCGCCCGCACGATATGATGGTAAAATTTACCATACCACAGGCAACAGAATTAGTGAAGTTAGAAAATAAAAGTTGGGTACATACCATTTATGTTGGCGAACCGGTACCAAAATTGCAATCAAAATTTGGTACGGCACCCCGTTTACAGTTGAATGATAAATTGTCAACACCAAAAGAAATACCAACCTTTATACAAAACGAACGTGCTAAGGTTTCAGAAAAAGAAGTTGGTTTGTTATGGACTTCTTTAAAAGCCGATAAAGCGGTTAAAATGGGTTTAATTACCGACATTAAGCAAGAGTTACGTAAAATAAATCAGCGAAAAGTAAATTACAGTTCGGTGCCACGAGGCGAAGGATTTAATAAATAAATTTGCTGTTACGATATTTTGAAAGCCATTCTTTTTAAGGATGGCTTTTTTAATTAAATGAGGTGACATCTTTTCAAAAAGGTGTCATCTCTAAAAAAAATATGCAAATTCGTTTTTAGAAAAAACCAGTTGTAAGGGTTGGTTTTCTGAGTTGGCATATTGGAGTTCTGTGTAAATAAAATAGTCATCTTAATAAATATCGAATATCGTACACCATTTTTGAATGTCGAAATTTTCCGTTTGAAAAATCAACACTCGACTGTTTAACAAGCTAATGGTGGCTGATATATAGCTTCGCTTTTTTTTAGAAACTTTTGCAAGCTTATCGTTTTACCTAAACATGACTGCCCGTTTAAAACATCCTGTCTACTACCTCCGTTTTTCAATAAAACAGTTTCGTATGCAACAAAACATTAAACCTGAAATTAATGCCAGCTCTATGGCAGACATTGCTTTTCTATTACTCATTTTCTTTTTGGTTACTACCACTATTGATAGTGATAAAGGCTTAACCGTAAAATTGCCACCAATAGCCGATGAACCCATTGTTTCTAACATCAACAACAAAAATGTATTGAACATTTTAGTAAATGCAAAAGATGAAATGTTGGTGAATGATGAACTAACCGACCTGTTCAATTTAAAACAATTAACTATCGATTTTGTCAACAACTTTGGTGCAGACCCCAGCAAATCTGATCATCCTGAAAAGGCGGTAATCTCCTTAAAAAATGATGAAGGCACTACTTATGCCATGTATCTATCTGTACACAACGAAGTAAAAGCAGCTTATAACAATATGTGGAATGAAGAAGCTATAAAAAAGTTTGGTAAAAACTACGAAGCATTAACCAATGAAGACAGAAAAGTAGTTAGAGCAGTTTATCCTTACAGAATTTCAGAAGCCGAACCAGAGGATTACGGACAAGAAAAAATTGAATAACACCAAATTACATTCAAAATTATAGAGTGTCAACTTTTTTTACAAATTCATCAAAACATACGCCAATTATATTGTGAGGTGTCTATAATGAAACTTCAAAACTAATTTACAATCCAAAACTCAAATTTCAAGCTGCTTTGAAAATTCCAATGATCAAATTCCAATTTACTGTTTAAAAAATGGTGTTTCTAAAATTTGGAATTTGTAATTCGAATTTTGATAAGGAATGATAAAAAAATAAATGTTCAAATTTTAGCAAAGAAATTTTTTGATATGCTAAAAAAAAACGCAGGCTTAGTGGTGCTAAGACGAGTATTTTTAATGAAGTAGATCGGAAAATCTCAAAGGTAAAAATGGACAGTTATTTTTAAATTATTCCTAATTATATCATTAAATTTTCATCCACGCACCGGTACAATTTTCGATGACTCCATTTTTTTCAACCGTATAGGTCCATTCTAATTGTTTGCCATCTTCACTAATTAAACCGGTGGCTTCTAAAAATACATTGTTCTCTACTTCAATTCGTTCAATAGCAATTTGAAAACCATCAATTCGAGCTGTAAACTTGCGGCTGCTACCAAACTCGCCAAATTCACCAACTTCAAATTCCGTATCGACATTTTGATCAACCGATAAGGAGGTGACGTATTGAATGGTTTGGTTATCACAATTATCTTCTCCGCTCCAAAATCCCTGAAATAGATTAGGCGTATAAATTGCACAATTTTCGCCTGCGTAAACCGGTAAGCAATTGCATGCTCCATCTTCACAAACGCCATCATTTTGACAAGTAATGTTGATACAAGGATCAATTTGTTCGCAATTTATGCCGGTATAACCATCACGGCAATCGCATAAACCGTTTATACAAGTACCTCCATTTTGGCAACTGACCTCATCACACGGATCAACCACTGTCTCGCAGTTTGCTCCAGTAAAACCATCCCGGCAATTGCATGATCCATCCACACAAATGCCACCATTCTGGCAGTTGGTTGATCCACAAGGGTCAACGGCTGTTTCACAATTTGTTCCGGTAAAACCATCAAGGCAATTACAAGAGCCATTTACACATGTGCCATCGTTTTCGCAAACCACATTGTCGCATAAGTTATTGCTGCAATTGGGTCCGCTAAAGCCATCCGGACAATCGCATACACCTTCTATACAAATACCACCATTGGCGCAAAGTATAAAATCGCAAGGCTCTTCTAAAGGATCACATGCCTGAATAGCCAACAAGGCAAGTATGGTAATAAATAAACATAAATATTTCATGTAAAAAAATATAGGTCAATAACGGGTTTAGGCAGGCAAAATTATCAATTTAGGTGGTTTATCTGATATTTTTTAATTCTAAATATCAAATGATCAAACAAAAATTATAGGGTTTGCCAAAAAAAACAGAAGCCTGCAAACTAGCCCCGATTGCAGTGGTTATGCTGCCAGAAGCGTTAGATTTTGAAGCCTAGCCGCAGCATTTGAACGGAAAGCGGGACCGGTGTTTCTTTTTGTTAGTTGTTTCGCTTCTAAAAAATTTATCATAAAAGTGAATACGTTAAATTTGAGCCTTGCTATGTGTTTGAACATCTTCTTGCTTCACCTTAAAAGGACGACGTTGCTCCCATTCTTTTGGTTTAAACACTTGCAAAAGCAAACGCACCAACTGATTCATTACAACATTGCGGTGTTTCATATAGCAAATCATTTTTTGTGGCAATGCCCCAATGGTGGACTTAATTTCGTTGGCGGTGCGCCCATAACTAATGGTTTGATGACCAGATTCAATACCCAAATCGACCAAGTTATACAATATACGGTTATATAACTTATATTTTTTGTTTACAGTATAGTCTAAACCAATCAAATGTACTTCGTAGTGGCTGCCTTGTGAAAAAGCAGAAATAAAGGCGACCAACTGACCGTCTAATAGATAACCATATACTTTAAAATTACCCGGTAAGTTTTGTAGCAATTGGTAAAAATAATCCGCATTAACTTCTGCCATCTTAAAGGGTATTTTGTCCATTACATTTTTATATAATTGATTCATGTCAGCTTTGTAATCGATAAAATTTTGTGGTGTAATTTCAAATTGCTCTAAAGCCGCACTGTCTTTTAAAATCTTTTTGGTGCGCACTCTGTATTTAGAAGATAAAGCCTGTTGATAATCTTCAAAGTTTTTAAATGATTGAACGTCCATCACCATATTGGGGTCTGCTTCAAACATTTGGTAGCCACAAAAATTATCGGCAACGGTTTGCTTGGCAAAAGTTTCAGGAAAATCAGACAAAATGGTCAGCACAATTTTATCTTTTGAACCCAATACAATTTTATCTGCTGCTTCTTTTAGCAGATCGCTAATTTTTTGCGGGCAGTAGTCTTCTTTAAAAATAAAACCATTATCTGCCGTAATCAATACATTGCCTAGTACTAAAATATAGCCTTTTAAAGCGGAGGTAAGTTTTGCCAATACATTAAAAAAGCTCTTTTTTATGGGATGCTTGCGTTGAGGTAAATAGGGTTTTAAAGCCGCTCCGCTAAAAAATAATTTTTGAAAAACGGCAATACCAACCAACTCGCCATTAACTTCAAATGTAGTATAAATGTTTTGTACTCCATCGAGATCAACAGTTTCTAAAACACTTAAATATTGAGTAGTTAATGAGGTACGTTTGGAGGCAACACTATTCCAGACAGCTTTGTTTAAATCATTTAAGGTAGCATAAATACCTAACGAGCAACTGTCGTTCAGTATAACTTTACCATCCAAAACAAATTTTTTGGCAAATGAAAATCCCGGACATTGGTAACGGCTTGTCATATAATATAACTAAGGGATGGTGCTTTATTTTGCAAATCTACTTTTATTCAATAGTATAATTCAAATTAATTGGCATTATTTACACAAATATAGGCTATTTGTAAAAGTGATCAAAATGAAGATTTATAGTCTTTGTTAAATTAGCAGCTACCAATCATCTTACATAAATAAATTTATTATTTTTTAATTATAGATGAGCACTCGTCAAATTTGTCACTATGTTCTTAAAGTAGAAATGCCGCCATCTACCCCAATAATTTGTCCGGTTATCCATGCCGCTTGTTCGCTCAATAAAAACTGAGCAATATTAGCAATATCTTTTGCCTGCCCAATTGTTTTTAAGGGATGTCGTTTGGCGTTAGCAGTAATCTTTTCTTCGGTAGATAAAAATTTGGCAGCTAAAGGCGTTTGTGTGATGGACGGTGCAATAGCGTTTACCCGAATGCGCGGTGCGAGTTCTGCAGCTAAGGCTTTGGTCAATCCTTCTATAGCTCCTTTAGAGGCGGCAACCTGTGCGTGAAAATTAAAACCCGTTTGAACTGCCACTGTTGAAAAAAATACAACGGCTGCTTGTGAGGCAGCTTTTAAGTTTGGTAAGATGTGCTGCAATACTTTAATGCTACCAATTACTTGCAATTGATAATCTTGTATAAAGTCGTTAGGTGTAAAATTTTTGAAAGGCTTTAACTGAATGCTGCCCGGGCAATACGCAAAACCGTGTATAATTTCTGGCAAAGTTAAATTGATGTTTTCTTCCACTACATCCATTTGTTGGATATTGAGGTTGGGTAGCTGTTCATTTATGTTGTTTTTACAATAGGTTGCGTAAACTTGATTGCCTGCTTCGGTTAGTTGCTTAACCAAGGCTTTGCCAATTCCCGATGAGCCTCCAATCACCAAATAATTTTTCATACACTTTATTATTAGAACATAAAGATACGCTTTGAGATTGAATTAGTTTTGAAATTGAAAAAGATAAACCTACTTTTAGTGCAATTAATATAATGAATGGATAAAGTAGCTTATATTTCTGGAGGTAGCCGCGGCATTGGTAAAGCCATTGCCCTTAAATTAGCGAAAGCAGGGTATCATATTGTTATTGCTGCCAAAACTGCAGAGCCTCATCCGAAATTGCCCGGCACCATTTATACCGTAGCCAAAGAGGTGGAAGCATTGGGTGTAAAAGCCTTGCCTTTAAAAACAGATATTCGTTTTGAAGAGCATGTAATGGACAGCTTACAACAAGTAAAAGCTGAATTTGGACAAATAGATGTTTTAGTAAATAATGCATCTGCTATTAACTTATCCACTACCGAAAACTTAGCTATGAAACGCTTTGACTTAATGCATCAAATTAATGTGCGGGGCACTTTTATGGTTTCTAAACATAGCATTCCGTTGTTGCAAAAAAGTGAGAATCCACATATTGTTACACTTTCGCCTCCGCTGAATTTAAAGCCCGAATGGTTTGCTGCACATTTAGGATACACCATGTCGAAATTTGGAATGAGTATGACGGTTTTAGGTTTAGCAGAAGAATTAAAAAAACATCGAATTGCCGTTAATGCGCTTTGGCCTCAAAGTACCATTGCCACCGCTGCTATTGAGTTTGCCTATGGCGGACAAGCCTTGATGGATAAGAGTCGCTCTCCCGAAATTATGGCAGATGCCGCTTGGGCAATCATTCAACAAGACAGCAGCACTTGTACTGGTAACTTTTTTATTGATGAGCAGGTGTTGCAATCGGTGGGTATTGCAGACTTTAGCAACTATGCCATCAATGCTGAAAAGGAGTTGATGAAAGATTTGTTTGTGGAGTGAGTGAGATGACTGAAGCCAGATTGTAGATAACAGAAGTGATACCAATTTGAGTATAAAAAGTGACACTAAAATTTTGAATTTAGTTTGGCGAAATTCACATACAACTTGGTAAAGTTTACAAAATTGTTCAATACTAATTCGTTTTACTACAATATTTTAACCTATTTTGGGCATTGACAAAAAGCAGGACAAATCTATATACTATGCTCAAAAGTTTCGCTTCAAAACAATTAGTGCAAAATATTATTATTTAAAATATGATCATATTGTCAATCAACCTCACCGTGCCAACATAAGCAGCACCCAATACTACTACATTATCTTTTATACTATTGTCAGCAATTGGTTTTAATGTAGTTCTATCTCTAATTTCAATATAATCGGCTTTGCAAAACTCAGTTTCATTAATCATTGTTTTAGCCTGCTCTTCTAAGTCAGCAATATTTGCATTAGCGTAATTTTTTTTCACCCACTGCAATGCTTGCGATAAGATAATTGCCTTTTCGCGTTCTTGATCTCCCAATCGCATATTCCTTGAACTCATAGCTAAACCATCAGCTTCTCGTATTATCGGACAAACCACTATTTCGGTATCAATTTGTTTAAAGCGAATTAATTGATGGACCAAAGCGCATTGCTGAAAATCTTTCTGTCCCATAAAAATTTTATGCGGTGTTACAATATCTAATAAAATACTAACTATTTGTGCAACTCCCTCAAAATGCCCCGCTCTGTAAGCACCTTCGGCAATAGTGGTTAAGTAGCCAAAATCAAAATCTATAGTTGGTTTTGTTCCATCAGGATAAACTTCCTCTACCGTGGGCAAGTATAAAATGTCAGTGCCTTTTGCATCTAATATCGTAATATCCTTTCGCGTGGTATCAGGATATTTTACCAAATCTTCTTTATTATCAAATTGCGTTGGGTTCACAAAAATACTACTTGCCGTAATATCACATTGATTATTTGATTGTGCAATTAAAGATAAATGCCCATTGTGCAAAGCACCCATAGTTGGGGCAAAACCAATTATTTTTCCTCCGTTTTTTAATTGGGTAAGGTGTTTTTTCAATTCGTTGGTTTTGGTAAAAATCTGTATCATCGTTACTTTATATTTTTTTTTGAAATAGCTTATTCACCTATTTTAAGTGCTTGCTAATGTGTTAAAAATATCGAATAATCTCGTTAAAATAGAACTAATTTTTTAAGTTTTATCAACTTCATTATTGTATCAACTTATTTTAAAGTTTTAAGTAATAAACCGTTTTGGATAGTTTTAACATACATCGCACCTAAAAATTATCAATCAATATTTCAACTTATTGTAATGTTTTTTAAGCTAATTAATAAACATAAATTAATTTATATCAGATGATTATAAATTGCAATAATAATATATTCCATTGCTTTTGTAGAATTTTGTAAAAGAAAATCATCAAATGTTGTTGTACGTTTGCAATAACAAAAAGTATTACACAACAAAATTATGGTTAATATGAAAATAGACAAAAACTTAGAAGAGTACTTAATCGAAGTAACTTTGAATGATACTAATTTGCAAGGTTTTCTAGATTCGCTTATTCAAATAGGTTTTAAGTTAGATAAAAGTTTTAGACCAAAACAATTAAAGGTAAAGTCTCAAACAAATAGCAACAACAATTTTTTAATAAAAGGAACACTTTCTCAAAAAGTTTCCAGCATATTAAAATCAAATCATAATATTGCCAATTTATGGCAATGTTCGGGCATTATTCCGTTCTAAAATTACCTTTTGGGCACTATTCCAAATAAATAAATAATTCTTTAAACAAAAGGGTGGTACGAAATATCGGCTACCCTTTTCTCATGCCATTCATTATTAAAGAGGCAATTGTTTTTCCATTGTATAGACATAAGCTTTTTGATTTGAAGCGAAACATTAGGATTACTGATTTACGCGCTGCTTGCTTTCCGCTCAAATGCCAACACTTCGTGATTGGCATAACCGCTGCAATCAAGGCTAAATTACTAACTTCGCTCATCTTTAAAAAGGTTTTATAAACCACATATCTTCAAATTTTCCACCATATTTTTCAATCAACTATTCTAATAAAATCAACTATTATAAAATGGCTGTGAATTATTAAAATTTTTGCTGTCAACCTATTGAATATCAATGTTTTATACTAAAAAAGAAGTGCTGTGAATTATTATGAAATACCGATAATGCATTTTTTTAGAATAAAGGTATTACGTACTTTTAAGAACAATTAGAATACCCTTCATTTAAAAACTGATTGTGCACCAACAAAACAAAGATTATTAGGAGTTAAAATATTTGATTAGTCGCTGTATATTTTTCGCATAAAACATATGGCAAAAACTGTTATTTCGTAAAGCTTATGAAACATTATCTTATAAAATTAAAAACTTACCTTATCTCAACTTTTTGGCTTACGATGTTGGTATTCATTACTAGCTGCATTGATTTAGTTGATGCCGAATATAATTATCAGGATAATATTATATTTATTGATGCTTATGCTTTAACGGAAGTTGGAACTTCTACCGTATCAATTAAAAGATCTAAATGGTTTGAGGCTTATAATTCTTATTCAGTTGAATTTGTTACCAAAGCAAAAGTACGATTTGAAAATATGAACACAGAATTGATGATTGATTTTATTGCTGACTCTACGAAGGTTTATGTGTGTCCTCCAGATTTTGCAGTTAAAGAAGGAGAAGTTTGGAAATTACATATTGAATTAGCCGATGGCAGATATTTTGAATCTAAACCAGAAAAAGTTAAAGCTGCTATACCTATTAACGAAATAAGGGCTGAATACTCACCGGAAGTAGTCTATTACGCTCCAAGGGAAAAATTTGTTCCAGGTCATCGTATATGTATAGATTGGCAAGACCCGGAAGGAGAAGAAAATTATTACTTGTGGAAATACAAAACCTTCGAACCCCTTTATGTTTGTAAAACTTGCGAAAGAGGGATCTTACGAAATGAAGTTTGTCAATCTTTACGCTTTGGACCTGAATATTATAACTATTTATGTGATCCAGCTTGCTGGCAAATTAAATATGAAAAAGAACCCGTGATTTTTGAAGATCTTTTGTTCGATGGCGCAACAATTACCAATAAAGAAATCATATTACCCTTTTATAGAAGACCGGATATTTTTATTTAATGTAAACAATGTTAGAGTCCCCATTTATTTAGAAAGAAACAACGCAAGATTACCAGCTTATCATCGCTTAGATTTCACGTGGCGGGTTCATAATATTTCTACCAAAGCAGAAAAACGCTTAAAGGGCGATTGGATTTTAACCATCTATAATTTGTATGGTCGAAAAAATGCTTTTAACCGATATTTTAGTGGAAACGCCGGTGCGGTTAAAACCAACCAGCTTTCTATATTTAATTCAACGGCAGTTTCTTTAACTTTTAGCTTTAAATTTAAGTAAAGATGTTATAAATTTTAATTTATCCTACCTTAAATTTTTTAGAATTTCCAACTTTTAAACAAACAAATATCGACCTTTAAACAAACTCAGTTTCTTAATTTCTCCATACCTTTATACCAATTTAATTGAAGCTAAGTAGTCAGTCAAGTTGAAAGTGTCAGATAAATTTGAGTAAAATTTGGACAAGTACGAGGCGGAGGTTATCAAACATAGCCAAAGCTATAGTTTATGTTCGCCAACGATTAATCGTTCTAATTTTGCCAAATTAACCGACAGTATTAGCTTGACTGACTACTAAACTACTTCTAAAGAAAATTTAAAATAGAGAGCAATGAGTAAAAACCAATTCGGCAAACAAGGATGGACACCTGAAAGATTAGGAATTTTAAGTGGTAAAACCTACCTCATAACAGGTGCCAACGCAGGTACAGGTTTTGAAGCCTCTAAAATACTCCTAAAAAAAGGAGCTGAAGTGGTTATGCTTAATCGTAATGAAACAAAATCCGCGAAGGCAATTAGCGACTTAAAAGCTGAATTAGGAGCTAATGCCAAAGTTTCATCTATCAAAATGGATTTGGCTAATCTTGCTTCTGTGCGAAATGCTGCGGAAGAAATAAATAAAAACGTACCCAAAATTGATGCCTTGATTTGTAATGCTGCCGTTGCACAAATAGCAAAGCAAGAATTCACATCTGACGGTTTTGAAAGCAATTTGGGTATTAATCATTATGGGCATTTTTTACTAGTCAATCTACTATTTGATAAAGTGGAACAAACGGGCGGAAGAATTGTAGTAGTTGCCAGTGAAGGCTATAAAATGGGATTGAAAACTATTCAATTTGAAGATATGAACTTCGATAAAAACTACCATCCGAACAATACTTATTGCCATAGCAAATTGGCGCAGATGATGTTTGCCTACGAATTGCAAGACAGGATAAAAGCAGCTAACAAAACAGTAAAAGTTTTTGTATGTCATCCGGGTGCTTCCAAGACATCGCTTATCAAAAAAGATGCGCCTTTTGCGACAAGGTTTATGTGGTCTATTATGTCATCTTTACCTATCGTTCAATCCGCAGAAAAAGGAGCTTACCCGGAAGTAATGTGTGCCACCGAAGATCATTTAAATCAAGAGGCTTATTTTGGTCCAACAGGAAAAATGCAATGGACAGGGCCTGTCGGGGAATGCAAAATGGAATCATTTGTTAAAAACAAAGCCATGATGGAAAAATTATGGACGGTTTCTGAGGAGCAAACGGGTGAGCCATTTCAATTATAAGATTAAATGCGCTGTGTAATGCAGAACCGAAATGAAAATAACAAAAGATAAATTTCATACAGACTTAAAATCAGTTCCTTTTGCAGCAAAAGTAATTACCTTTTTAATGTCTAAAAAATTTGGATTTAAGCTGGCTAACCGGGCATTCAAACTCACGGAAGGTAAAATCACAAAGGGATTAGTTAATGAAAAATTATCTATAAAAAGCAATCATGGAGGACCCGATATCAGGCTAAGAATTTACAAACCGGAAAACAATTCAGACAAACTTCCTGTGATGCTATATCTGCACGGAGGTGGGTATGCCGTTGGAAGCCCTGAACAATCGGAAGATATTTTCAAAGGATTTATTGCAAAGCGACCTTGTGTAATTGTTGCTCCGGGATACAGAAATTCACAAACCAAACCTTATCCTGCTGCATTTAATGATTGCTACGATACCTTATTATGGATTAGAGATAAGGCTACAACTATAAATGCCAACGCCAAGCAATTGATGGTTGCTGGTCATAGTGCCGGTGGCGGCTTAACGGCTGCGGTTACCCTCAAAACAAGAGATACCAAAGCGGTTAATATAGCTTTCCAAATGCCAATTTATCCGATGATTGATGACCGGCATCAGTATGAATCATCACAATTTGAAAGTCCGGTTTGGGGTAAAGCGGCAAATCACATCGGATGGGAATGGTATCTAAAAGACTTGCACGAACAAAATTTGGACATTCCAACATATGCTGCACCGGCGCGCAATACAGACTATTCCGGCTTTCCACCTACGGTTACTTTTGTGGGCGGTATTGACCCTTTCCGTGACGAAACCATAGCCTATGTTGAAGGATTGAAACAAGCTAATGTTCCGGTAAAGTTTAAATTATTTGAAGGATGTTATCATGGATTTGAAATGATTGATACAAAAAAACAAGTTTCAAAAGATGCCATGAATTTCTTGTATGATAGTTATGCAGCATATTATGATAAATATATATGAAAAAATAAAAGCCGGATTGTTTCAGAAAACCTAAGTTTATAAATTGCTCCACTTGAAAAAAATCAAGATTTTTACACCAACTTACTTTGTCAGAAGAAGAACCATTACAAATTTTAGTAAATGTGATGAGGGTTTTGTGGCTGTAAAAAATAAACTAAAAGCAAAAAATATTTTTAAAATGTAGATGCAGCGAGATTGCCAATAGATCTTATTATAAAAGTGTTACATTTACCATACAAGATAGATATAGCTTACAGAATAGTTAAATATATACTTGTGCAAAAATGAAAAAAACCATGCTAACCATATCTCTTATCGCAACATTAATATTATTAATGAATGCGACTTGTAACGTAGATGAGGAACTTGCTACAACCATTTTAATGGATGCCGAGTATTTAGCGGAAACTAAAATGCGAATAAAAAAAAATGACCCAAAACTCAAATTTGCATTTGACCAACTAATTGAAGAGGCTGACAGAGCACTTCAAGAAGTTCCTTATGCTGTGACGGACAAAGAGAAACTTCCTCCAAGCGGAGACCAACACGACTATGCCAGCTACAGCCGCTACTGGTGGCCCGACCCAAACCAACCTGATGGATTACCTTATATAAGGCGCGATGGTGAAACCTACCCGGGCAGCCAAAGCCCAAAAGAATCTGACCGCCCAAGAATCGGCAATTTTGGAATAAATACTGAAACATTGGGATTGGCTTACTATCTTACCCAAGAACAAAAATACGCTAAAAAAGCAGCCGAGCTGCTTCGTGTTTGGTTTATAGATGAAGCGACCCGAATGAATCCAAATCTCAATCATGCCCAATGCAGACCCGGTCATAACAATGGTTATAAATCTGGTGTATTGGATGGTCGCCTTATGATACCCGCTTTGGAAGGCTCTTTACTAATTGCCGGTTCAACAGCGCTAATTGATACCGAATATAAAAGTTTGAAACTCTGGGTTAAAGCATATTTTACTTGGCTAACGACCAATGAAATGGCTTTACAAGAAGCAAAATCGACAAACAACCACGGTTCGTATTACGATGCTCAAGCCATCTACTTTGCCCTGTATGCTGGAAACCGCAAAGCAGCCAAACAGATTGCACAGCAGTTTACTCAAAATCGCATCTTCTCGCAGATTGAAGCTGATGGTTCAATGCCTAAAGAGATTGCCCGTACACGTCCGCTTTTTTACAGCATTTACAATTTACAAGCTCTATTTTTTGTGGCACATCTTTCAGAGCAAGTTGAGGTAGATGTTTGGAAAGCCAACGACCCAAACTCGAGCATCAGAGCAGCACTTGATTACCTCGCCCCTTATACCGACCCGAAAACACAATGGCAACAACCCACCATTGGAGAAGCTGACCGAATGGAGATGTTTCCAATTCTGCAAATGGCACACCGCATATATTTAGATGGAAATTATTTAACGCTAACCGGGCACCTGCCTTTAGCACAACGCCAAATTCATCGGGCTAATCTTGCTTTCCCGCTTATGCGGTAATTTTTTTAAATCGTTTGTTTTCGGACGCAATGGATTTGAAGGATTTTTTCTTGGTTTTTATAAATGATGTATTTTTAATTATCTACGAAACTATTAAAGAAATTGGCAAGTTATTGCCCAAAAAGCTGATTATGTTGAAATGAAATCGACAAAAGAGATAAAATGATTATATTACAAGTCTTAAATAATTTATTTTGATATAAATGCGAATTGCAAGTTTATTTGCGGGTTGTGGGGGTTTAGATTTAGGTTTCCATCAAGAGGGTGCGGAAATTATATATGCATGCGATAATAATAAATCTGCAGTGGAATGCTTTAATCATAATTTTGGTGAAAAAGCACACGTCGTAGATGTTACTACTCAGGAATTTGAAAATCAAATCAATAAGCTCTCAAAGATTGATGTGGTTTTAGGAGGATTTCCATGTCAAGGCTTTTCAAAATCTGGTCCTAAAAAGGTTGATGACCCAAGAAATATACTTTATAAATCAATGGTAAGTACAGTGAAAACACTGCTACCTAAAATTTTTATTGCTGAAAACGTAGATGGAATGGCTCAAAATTATAAGGGTCAATTTATTGAGCAAATAAAAAGTGATTTCGAAGAAATAGGATACCGAATAGAACATAATATCTTAAATGCTATCAATTTCGGAGTACCGCAGTATCGAAGAAGAATAATCTTTGTTGGTATTCGAAGTGATATCAAAAAGGAATTTATGTGGCCTTTAATTTCGCATTTTGGGAAATCAAGAAATGGAGAGTTCAAGACTGAGTCTGACATTTATTTTGAAATTAACTTATTCAATCAAAATCCAATTAAATTATATAAACCTAAAACTATAAAAGATTCAATTTTAGATTTGCTGGATTCAACTTCAGAAATTCCAGACCATACATTTATTAAGATTAAAGACGAACAACAAAAAATTATAAAACATATATCTCAAGGGCAAAAATTATGCAATGTAAGATTTTCAGAAACTTCAGTATACACTTGGGAAATTCCAGAAGTATTCGGCAAAACTACTTTAAAGGAAAAAAAGCTCTTAGAAATCATAGCAAAAAATAGAAGAAAGAAAAAATATGGATCTATCCCTAACGGAAATCCATTATCAATTGAAGATGTTAACTTAATAAGCGATGAAAAATTTACAGAGGAAAATGCTGAGAAGTTAGTTAAGAAAAAATTCCTGAAAATTAAAGATGGAAAATATGATCTAAAAGGAGCACTATTTTGTTCTGGTTTATACAAAAGACCTAATTGGAATGAGCCTTCTCCTACTATCATAACCGTATTTGATAATCCCAGATATTTCGTGCATCCAATTAACAATAGACCATTCACGATTAGGGAATGTGCAAGACTTCAATCTTTTCCTGATGATTTCTATTTTCTTAACGCTGGAATATCAAAAAAAGAGGCTTATCGTTTAATTGGTAATGCAGTACCTCCGCTTTTAAGCAAAAGGATTGCCGAAGAAGTGAAAAATTTGCTTAAAGATTCAAATACACATGAAATTAAAACAGTGCAAACAAAAAATAGAAGAGAAGTTTCAGGAGTTTGATATTTGGGTAACACCAAATCTATTTGAAATTAAAGACACGAATAAGTATTTAACCGAACTTGAAAATACAAAAGAAATACTTGAAATTATTGGTGCTCATAACAAGAAATTTCAAACGAAGAAGAGTTTCAAAATAGAGCAAGTTTCAAATGCAATAACAAAATATGCTAATTCAAAAAACAGAGAAGAATCAATAAAAGCGTTTAATTCAAGTATTTCGTTATTATTTTTGGTTACTGGAAAATCTGATAATAATGTAAAGTGTCAATTTCCACTTTATCTAAGAGATATTTCCAAAAGAAATACATTACCAGCTATAAGAAAGAAAAAAGGCGAATTGATGCTTTCTCATAATGTTATTCCAAGAGAATTAAAAAGTTTAAGGGTTTCAACTTTATTGTCGGATTTGAAAAACTTTGAAGTTGAACAGATAAGCCTATACAACGAATACATTTCTTTTATACTAAATGAAGAACCATTTATAAACTCATTTTGGGCAATTGGCAAATCCTATTTTTCATTTAAGAAAGATAATATTCAAGACGACTTTCTTATGCCTTTAATAATTTTTAAAGTCAGAGGTTCAGTAAGTGCTTCTGGCGGACATGATCCTGAAGAAATCCTTAGAAGTTTAATGAAAGAATGGGGAATGACTCCTGATTTTGATTTCAATTTATCAGATATAATTATTGGCAATGAAAAATCGACAAAGAAAATAAAGACAAGAGCTTATGATTTTGTTTTGCCTTATAAACTTGAACTTAAAAAGAAACTGCTGATACAATGTCAGTTCTATGCTGGAGATAGTGGCAGTGTTAGTCACAAAAATGTTGATCAAACGGTTTCATCGAGAACTTACGTTAAAAAGAAAATGAAAAACTCTCTTTTTATAGAATACTTAGATGGAGCAGGATATTTTAGCTCACTAAATGGAGATTTGAAATCTATCCTTTCAATGAAAAACACTTTTGATTTTTTTCAGTTGAGAACTGCTCCAATAAAGCTGAGAAGAAATTTGCAGTTAATTGGTTTTCTGACCCCATTAGATCTTGTTCATGCTGCATTTGAGAACAATTGCCAATTAGAAACAATGATAGCCGAGCTATTAAAACAAGGTTATGTTCAGTCTGAAATTGATCGATCACTAAAAGTAGCTCTTGAAAATATGCTGATCAAATTAAAGGGAAAAGAAATACATGTTTCGAGGAGTTACAAATCTATCGCCAGAAAATACTACTTACTGGATATGATATATAATGCCTCTTCACCAATACCATCGGAAAATCCAGTTCGAGGGTATATTTTAATTCCTGGTCTAAATGGGAAATGTGGAATTAAATTATCAGATTTACCTAAGATTATTTCTGCAGATCAATCTGAATTAAGCAAAACTTTAAAGACAAGCACAAATTTATTAAGTGTATTACAAGAGCTTTCAGAAACAGGATGGATCATAAATGTATAATAAAATATGATCTGTGGCTATTAGTAACTATGGTATAGTTTACCGCCCATTCAAAACAAAAAAATGAAAAATAAACTACATAAAAAAAAGGTATTAATTACCGCCGGAGCGCAAGGCATTGGTGAAGCAATTACGAAACAATTTATTGAAAGCGGTGCTGATGTCGCTATTCATTATTTCTCGAGTGCTGAGCGTGCTAATCAGTTAAAAGAAGAGGCTATCAAGAAAGGGCAGCAAGCAGTTGCCATTGGTGGTGATTTAACTAAAGAAGCGGATGCCAATGCGCTTGTAAATCAGGCGGTTGAAGTGCTTGGCGGATTGGATATTTTAATCAATAATGCCGGTTCGTTGGTGGCGCGTAAAAGATTACATGAAATAGAAACGGACTTTTGGAATGAGGTGATGGACATCAATATGACTTCTATGATGTTGGTAACACGGGCAGCAACTCCGCACCTTATTAAAAACGAACAAAGCAGTATTGTCAACTTAGCTTCACTTGCGGGGCGTAAAGGTGGGCATGCCGGTTCGCTGGCTTATAGCACCAGCAAAGGCGCAATACTTACTTTCACAAGAGCGCTTTCAGCAGAATTTGGTCCACAGGGTGTGCGGGTAAATGCCGTTGCCCCGGGACTTATTTTAGGAACTGCTTTTCACAATACGCATACTACCAAAGCCTCTGCCGAAAAAACAATTGCTGGTATTCCTGTTCAAAGAGCAGGCAATGCGGATGATGTTGCGCGGGCAGTTTTGTATCTTGCCTCGGAGTATGATGGATTTATTACGGGAGCTACGCTTGATATTAATGGCGGTTCTTATAATATGTAATGTGATACCAATTTGTGGTGTAATTGAATATCGAACACTGATTTTTGATTTTTTTATTTTTAATGAATAGCAATAATTCAAAAATTAAAAATCGGTGTTCCTTGTTCGATATTTAAAATATTACTTGTTTTAAAGGATTGAAATTTGAAGATTCGTTAAGTTGGGGGTATACTTGAATATCGAACACCGATTAACGAATGATGAATTTCGATTTTTTGTTTTAATGAATAGCAATAATTCGAAAATCGGTGTTCCTTGTTCTATATTCAAATTGGGGATGTTTTTTAATACGAGTGAAGTTTGAATTTTAGCCCCGATTGCCAAGCCAACAGCATTAAAGTGCATTGAGTTGTTTAGCAGTTAAGAGTAGTTTCTCGAATGGAAAAATTCGTCATTCAAAATTCGGTGTTCGATATTCGATATTTTTTGGTTGACCATTTAATGAATAACGAATATCGATTAACGAATAATGAATGTTGAATTATTTTTAATGTATAAATAAATGACATTCAATATGGCGAAAGGCACTTAGATAGAATTGCAGTGGTTATGCTATTTTGCAGCGCAGGCAATGTAGCATAGCAATAGCATTTGAATGGAAAGCGGGGAGCCCGTTTCTAAATTGCTTATGGTTTCGCTTCTAATAATAATAACGTCAATTTGGCATTTTTTATATAAAATCAAAACGCATGAAAAAACTGATGAAATTTCTATTGTCTTTCGGACCGGGCATATTTGCCATTGGCTATACCATTGGCACCGGAAGCGTGACGGCGATGATAGTAGCTGGAAATGATTTTGGGATGGACCTTTTATGGGTCTTGTTTTTTAGTTGCTTATTTTCTGGTGTGTTGATATATGTTTCGGGGAGTTACTATTTATCAACCGGGGAGACCGCCTTATATGCCGTGAAGCAACACTTGCCACTCGGCAAAATAGTTGCCATAGCCATCATTATTATGGTGGGGATTGGTCAGTGGAATTCGCTGATTGGTATTTTAGGGATTACCTCGAATGTAATTTTTGAGATATTGTCGCTTAATTTTCCGGTGCTGGATGGGCATAAATATTATGTGGTTATTGGCATTGCGGTTTTGATTATCGGCATCTTTTATACCTTACTTATTAAAGGTAATTATAGCATTTTCGAAAAAGTATTGGTGCTCTTTGTGTCTATGATGGGTTTGTCATTTTTGTTTACCCTCTTTTTCGTTTTACCTCAACCAACGGAAGTGGTTATGGGATTGGTTCCTAAAATTCCCAAAGTAGAAGGTGCCGGAATTTTAATAGCCGCATTTGTGGGTACCACCATGGCAGCCGCTACTTTTTTGTCTCGTCCCTTATTTATTCAAGGCAAGGGTTGGACAAAGGCTGATTTCGATACCCAAAGAAATGATTCTATTGTTGCGGCGATGCTCATTTTTGTGATTAGTGGTTCCATTATGGCGGTTTCCAGCGGAAGCCTTCACGGCAATGGTCACGAGATTACCCACGTATTAGATATGTCGAAAGCCTTAGAACCTTCGATGGGAAAATTTGCCGTCAGCATCTTTTTTATTGGAACATTAAGTGCAGGGCTCTCCAGTATTTTCCCTTGTTTAATGATTGTTCCCTTAATGATTGGCGATTATAACTCCGGCAAGTTAGATGTACAATCGAAGCGGTTTAAAATTATTACCGGTGTCGCCAGCATATTGGCATTAACCGTACCTGTTTTTGGGTTTAACCCCATTAAGGGTCAGATAATTACGCAGGTGTTTAATGTATTTGGTTTGCCCTTGGTTGTGTTGAGTCTATTGATTTTATGGAATAGAAAAGCAGTTGGTTTACCGGCTAATCGAATATTAACGAATCTCATTATGGCTGCTGCATTCGTGTTCTCCCTTATTATTATGTTTAATGGCTTGAAGGATATTTTTGGTTGGGGTTGATGGTTTTAGAGGAACAGACGGGGCAAAAATTTCAAATATACATTGGATGGGAGAAGAACTCATCGAAATAGCTTGATTTTTTTGATTATACGATAGATATATCCCTACTTGTGGATATAAATATGTTACACCTCATTAATTAAAAATCTAAAATAAAAAAATAACGAACATTATATGAAAAACTTAAAATTATCCTGTATGGTAATAGCCGCACTATACTTCAGTTGCGCTTCGCAAAACAACGAGCCAAAATATATTTTAGAACAAAAATTTGTTGATAGAAAACTCAATATTTCTTTTAACCTTCCAAACGATTTTAAATGTGGCAGCTTGGGAGCGTACTTGGTGTACTTGGAAAATTTTCCTGGGGACTCGTTAGAAACATGTTATGGTCAATTTGGTATTAATCAAGTTGATGGTGTTATATTAATATGAGTAAAATTTGGACAAGAACAAGGCGTGGGTTATTAGCCAAAGCTATGACTAATCTTGGCAGTAAATTAAATCAATGCTGAGAAAACTCCGTAGGCATGACACCATTTCCGCTCTTTAAGTTAGTGTCGATATAAGGGAGCTTAATTTGCCAAAGTTTTTTAGTGCTACCAAGTTATCATCTCTGTGAGATTGCTATTTTTGTGCGATAAACAATTAATAGCAAAATTATTGTTATACTTGTTCTGAATATTGAATTCATAAAATAGATTGTTGAAGATTCAAATTTAAGCAATTATCCATGCAAAAAATCGTGAAATTGAGCTTTCCCTTACTGGTTGTATTGTTGTTAAGCAGCTGTGGAAGCAATAATAACCTGACAGATTCTACAAATACGGTGCAACATATTGATGCCAAGGTTACTGAACAAAATGGCAAGCAATTGTTATCAATTCATTTAATGAGTAATGCAAACAATACGATACCCCTTTCAAAAAAAGCATCCATTAAAATAAATGGAGAAGAAAAAGCATTGGATTTTCGTAATGGAAAAACTACCATGGATATAACAGGTGCCGAAAAGTTAACCTATCACCTTAGTTATGTTGATGAACAACAAACAAGCGAAGCCTTTTACCGGTTTTCGAAAACTGAGGGAGGTTACCAATCATCCAGCATTCCATTATGGCTTTCCATCTTACCGCCGTTAATTGCCATTTTAATGGCATTGATTTTCAGAGAAGTGATCATTTCATTATTTGCCGGTATTTGGTTTGGAGCTTTAGTGTTAAATGGCTTTAGTTTAAGGAGTTTGTTCAGCAGTTTTTTTGAAGTGATTGATACCTACATAGTAAAAGCCTTAACCGATAGCGGACACATTTCTGTGATTGCCTTTTCGATGTTGATTGGTGGGATGGTTGCCATTATTTCAAGAAATGGCGGCATGTTAGGTGTGGTGAATTGGTTGTCGCGCTATGCAAAATCTGCCCGAAGCACACAAATGATCACTTGGTTGCTGGGTGTAGGTATTTTTTTTGACGACTATGCCAATACTTTAATTGTAGGTAATACCATGCGTCCGGTGACTGATCGTTTTCGCATTTCCCGTGAAAAGTTGGCTTACATTGTGGATTCTACAGCAGCCCCAATTGCAGCAGTCGCTTTTATCACCACTTGGATTGGTGCCGAATTGGGCTACATTGAAGGAGCGATAGCAAACTTAAATATTGATCAAAGTCCGTATAGTTTATTTCTGAATTCGTTGGCTTACTCTTACTATCCCGTCTTCACGTTGTTTTTTATTTTTTGTTTAATTTATTTTAAGAAAGATTACGGAACAATGTACAAAGCTGAGTACCGGGCGCGAACAACCGGTAGAGTATACAATGTACCGAAAGACAATAAAGATCAAGAAGTAGACAGCTCTTTAAAAGCTTTAGATCCGGTGAAAGGTGTTACCCCAAAAGCGATTAATGCATTGCTGCCTATTTTTACCGTAATTATTGTTACCATTATTGGCTTAATCATTTCATCAATTAATGGCGGTTGGCATTGGAATGCTGACATCGGGTTTTTCAAAAATTTATCAGCAATGGTGGGTAATTCCGATTCGTATGTGGCTTTGCTTTGGAGCTCGTTAGCTGGCGTTACGGTGGCTTCCATTTTATCTTTACTAACCAAAAAATTTAAAATTGACCACGTTATTGAAACGCTAATTGACGGAATGAAAACGATGTTGCCGGCAATTTGTATTTTAATTTTAGCATGGTCGCTGGCAGCTATTACTGAAGATTTGTATACGGCAAATTATCTGACCTCCTTAATTGAAGGCAACATTAATCCTTTTTGGTTTCCGGCAATTGTGTTTTTATTAGCTGGTGTAATTGCCTTTTCAACCGGTTCTAGTTGGGGTACGATGGCAATTTTGTATCCCTTAGTTTTACCCACCACATGGACTTTGTGTTTAGCATCGGGATATACCGAAGCCGAATCTTTTCCGGTTTTATATAATGTTATTTCGGTAGTATTAGCCGGTTCTGTTTTTGGCGATCATTGTTCTCCAATTTCTGACACGACCATATTGAGTTCTTTAGCCAGTAACTGTCATCATATTGATCACGTACGCACCCAATTGCCCTATGCTGTTTCAGTTGCGGTGGTTAGTATTTTGGCTGGTGGCTTGTTTTTTTACCTTGGTATGCCATGGTGGTTAAACTATATAATTGGTTTTGTGTTGTTGTTTGGGGTGATTCGCATTTTTGGGAAGACGGTGGAAGATGTGGTTTAGAATACCAAACTGTGCGTTATCATTTTAGGAATCGACAGAAGCGAAACATCTATACAAACTCAAAACTTTGTTATAAAGTTGGGCAAATCAATTTCGGCTTCCTGTGAAACCACAATTTTAAACTGATTTGTTGGCATACTTTTGTTTGATTACGTCCCAGCTTTTAAAGGTAGTTTTGCCCTCAGCGATATTTTTTAGTCTTTGTTCTAATAGCACCTTGTGTTCTTCTGGTATACTGGTATCATTTTGGCTTATCGTAAGTATTTCAACATACTCCGTCTTTTTAAGCACTTCTAAAAAATCGCTAAGACGATTTTCATCTATAATATTAACCGTTAATTCCATTTTCCAAATATACAGCTATTATTAATTAATAATTAAGCAGTTTTCAAACCCTGTTGCTTACACAAACGGAAAACGGGTTGATTAACTTCCTTAACTAAAACGCCTGAGAGCACCATATCTAACAAACGACGGGTAGCTTGTTGATGATCTAAACCGGATTGCTCGGCATAATTTTTAATATCCATACTGCCGGTTTGTTGAAACAAGTGGATAATTTGCTGCTGAATTTGTTGATGCATATAGCCATTTTGCATGGCATTGTTTAAACTACCCGATCGCAAATGCTGTTGAAACAGGTCATCGGCAACTACACAATTATCTTGAACACGTATGTATAATTTTTCATTGCCTCGTTTATCTAAAACAAAATGAGGTTTGGCGGTACTTTCTGGTACTTCGGCTATTAACAGATTTGCTCCTTTATAATTTAAAACGTGGTGCGCAAGTTTAACCACCGGACGGCAGTATTGTTGAGTAGCTTTGTTCAGTTGGTATTTTTCAGCTTCTATTTCGGTGCCGAGTATATCTTTATTGTCATCAATGCCAATAATTAAATAGCCGCCTTTACTATTGGCAAATGCTGCTATAGACTTAGCTATTTTAGGCAAATTACTGATGGCGTGTTTAAAATCAATTTGCGGTCCTTCTCCGTAGCGTAGCCACTTTTCTAAATCTGTTGCTGTAAATTTTTGCATATTGATTTTTTTAAAATGATCGAAGAACAAAACTAAGCCGTGTAAAAACTGAAGCTTAGTACAATAGTTAAATATTGAGATAATTCATCAATGAATCATAGCGGTCTTTTAGAATTTCGCCATAAGTGCTTTCTTGATAAATATTTTTAATGGCATAACCAAAACGCTCAAAACTTGCCATAATTCCTGAAAGATCAACAATGTTGATTTTAAGCGTTACTTCAATTAAACTGCTGTTTGGTACACTTTGAACGGTGCTGTTTAAAATAATGGCATTATTAGATTCTACTATACGCGATACTTCGGTTAGTGAATAATCATTCGCAGGCATTTCTAAGGTTACTATACCACCAGGATTAGAAACGGCACTAATTTGAGAAAAATTAAGTATGATAGATTGCAAGGTAATCACTCCTTCAAAGGCTTCGTTTTCACCCAGTACCGGCATTAAGGTTATATTTTGCTGGGTAATTACCTTTATAATATTATACAAATGATCAGAAGATCGTACAAAAGGGCGTTCCAACCTTAACTCTAAATCACCTAATTTTTGTTGGATATTGTCAATGTCCAGCAGGTCATCTTCTTTGAGTAAACCTTTATATAAAGGTCCATTCACCAAAGGTAACTCCGGGCTATGGAATTCTTTCATCCAATTCATTGCCTTTTCAACCGTGTCGTAAGGCATCAATGGCGGAATCATTGGCGATATTAATTTCTGTGCAATCAAAGTTAGGTCAAACTTACTCTAAATTTTTCAAAAATTCACTCAAAATTGTGTTAAAGGTTGCTGGATGTTCCATCATTGGCGCGTGACCACAGCGGTCAATCCATTTTAACTGTACATTAGGAAGCAAGTTTTCAAATTCGGTTGCTACAAAGGGCGGTGTAATGGTATCTTGCTTCCCCCATATTAATAGACTCGGAATTTTAATGCTGGGCACTTTTTCTCGTAAATTATCTTTCATTGCCGAACGCGCCATATATATGGTGCTTAACGCTTTGCCTCTATCGTTTATTATATCAAAAACTTCATCTACCAAAGCTTTCGTAGCCGTTTTCGGATCATAAAAAGTATATTCTGTTTTTTCTTTTACATATTGATAATCTCCTTTTTTAGGATAGCCATCACCCATACCTTCTTCATATAAACCGGAGCTGCCGGTTAAAATCATGGCTCTGTTATTTTCTTGATCAGCCAAAGCATATTTTAAGGCTAAATGTCCACCCAATGAATTACCCACAGTAATTACATGGTGTAATTTTTTGTGTTGAATAAAGGCAAGCAAATATTCTAACAAACCCTCTAAATTGGTTTTTTCTTTGGAGCTGCTATAAATGGGTAACAGCGGAATCAATACCCGGTATTTTGTTGAAAAATAATTGAGCAAATCTGAGAAGTTACTTAAGGCACCGAATAAGCCATGCAATAAGATCATAGTATCTTTATTGCCCTTACCTTCATCTACAAATTTAAAATTTTCTTCCTCTATGACTTGTATGCTTGTTGTGTCCAAATTTTTGTTTTTTTATGTGAATTTACCTTTAATTATTAATCCGACATTTAAATAAAAATATTTTTAGAAGCGAAACGGTGAAACCATTTAGAAACGGGCTACCCGCTATCCGTTCAAATGCTGCGCCAACGCATAAGGGCAAACGCTTCACGCAGCATAACCACTGCTATCGGGGCTAAACTTCCAAGGTCATCACTTTTTAAATACATGCCAAATACATAGCCACCAAGTTAATATGGTTAAGCATATGAAAAATGCTTTGCTAATCTATTGGTTATTATACCAAATTGACCACAAAATGTAACACAAATTTCGGTTTAATATTGGGAGTTACTGAATCAAGTTCAGCACAAGCTCTTCGTTAAAAATACTCGCCTTAGCCGCTGGCTATATCTGCGTTTTTTGCCTTGAGCTCACCAAATTAATTCCAAAATTTTTGTGTCACTTTTTACAGTCAAATTGGTATTAGATCTCAAAATCAGCTACCTTAAATTTATTATTAAACTTAATATCTTTAGTAGTTGAATCAAGAAAGTGATTGTATTCTCCCTTCTCGTTAGGGGCAAATGCTTTTCTTTCTGTAGCTATATATACTCCTTTTATTTTTGAATACTCCAAGTCCATTCTCAACACCGGCTTATTAACTCCCATAGCGGGAAGTGAAAAGAAAAAACGGTCAACTAAATGAGTATTTGGGTTGAAGTATAAAATGTATTCATCGTTTACTTCCTTGCCTACTTTTGCAGCATTGTATGTTAACTGTACTTTATCGTAGTTAATGCCATTAACCATTTCTTGCCCCAAATATTTATGAACTGTTCCAGGGTCATCTAACTTATACATCATAGCAAACCAGAAGAAATTTACACTTCTCATAAATTGAGTGCCTTCTATTGCCTTTTGGTCGGTAATGTTTTTACCCGCTAAAGTAATTTTTGCCTTTCCATTAACAACACTTTGCTTAACCGTACCTTCCGTGCCGGGCATCACATTTGCTTCGTGTTGTTTATATTCTGCCCAAGAAGCTTCTCCATCAAAAATATAGCGTTCTGTTGATAGATCAGTTCCTTTTGTAAAATCGTTGTATACATAAGTATATTGCACATCTTTTTTTGCAGCTAATTTTTGCCAACCTCCATTTACTTCTTTAAGGCTGTTTAATAGTTTAGCAGATTTGGCATCAGTATTTTGTTGAGCTGTAGCAAATACGGTAAAGCTCAATACAAGCATTAAGGTAAAAAATATTTTGACTATTGATTTCATAATTATTAATTTAAAAGATTAAAAATTTAAAAAGGTGTTGCCCAACTTTGGAATGAGAAAAATAAATTTGTTTGACTTGGAAAATTAGTTTTCTCCGCAATCCTTAGATGATTTTAAGGAACAAATTGTTTAGTATTAAATTTTAGTTGCTCAATGTAAAAAAATGATCGAACAATTTTTTTTATTTATCTAAGTTTCGGTAGTAGTTATTTATATTAAGATTGCGATTGTTTTACTTGAAATTTTATTTTTGCGATACTTTTCAAGAAACTTAAATAGTTTATGATAAAACTTGTTGTCTCGACCGAAGGGAGAAATTTTGCATCAATACTTAATTTTCTTTGAGTTGAGGGAAGATTGCTCATTTCATTCGAAAGGACAGAAAATTTAAGGACAACTTCGGACATTATTTTACTGCCGAAACTTAAGTAATTATTTTTTTACGAAAAGTCCAAAATCCCAATCCGCTTAGCAAGAAAATAAATGCTATAATCCACCACGCATAGTTTCGTAAATCAAAATCAATCGGTTGGGTATCCCCACTTTGTATTAAGCCTGCCCAATAGATCGGATGTGTTTTATCCGCTGCTGCAGTTTGTAAAAAATTTAACTTAGCCTGTCTTAAAGCAAGCTCTTTGGTTGTGCCGTTTTGTAAGTTTTTGAAAAATTGTTCAACAATATTAGCGGTAGATTGATCTTCAATACTCCATAAACTCATCAGCAAACTTTGACAACCGGCATAGGTAAATGCCCGAGACAAACTCATAATACCCTCGCCTTTTGCCTGTTTGCCGGTGCCGGTTTCGCAAGCACTTAACACACCTAATTGAGCGGGTATTTTCATATTGTACAATTCATAAGCCTCTAATGAATCACAATCAAAAATCAACTTAGAACTTAGCGGATTAGCATCATCTAAAATGCCATGCATAGCCAATTGAAAGATTTTAAACTGAGCTATTTTTTCTTTAAAATTTATCTTGGTTGCTTCGCTATCAACCAATGAAATTCCTTTTAATAAGGCGGCAATTTTTATAACATTAGCTTTGGTAGCACCTAAATAATCATAGTTTTTATTGTTGGGTGCGAAACCCGCATAATTCTGCTCAAAATTGGGTGTTTCCTCCATTTCATTTTCTAACAATAAAGCCACGGAATAGGCATAGCTAATGGCTTTTTCTTTTAACAGATAAGGTAAATCTCTATAATTTACTCTGCTGGTGTTGAGGCTATTGGTCAACCATAACTCAAAAGGCATATAATTTAACTCGGCATCAGGAATAATTTGGAGCGTGGTAATATTTTCATCCAAATCATCAACAGCTTCTTTTAACAACAATTGATACAATTCAGCCGCACTTGTGGTGAAAGTGTTAAACAACGCATCCGTATATTCATCTTGATTGATGATCTCTTTCGCATTTAAAGTGGATAGAAAATCAGTACTTAGAGCATTCCAATTATTAGGTTTGTTGATCTGATATAATTTCGATTTTTCTCTTTGAATGGATAAAATAAAGATAGCACTGTCGCCCACAAAATATTCTAACAGGGCGGTTTTGTTATCTAAAAATTTTTGTACATCAGCTAATTGGGTTTGGTTTTGTTGGTATTTTAAACGGTGATAATCGGGATAATTACTTTCTAAATTGCTAATGAGTTGGCTGTATTGTTGTTTTTCTTCAAATAGGATTTTTTCTAATCGCTCAACTTCTATTGAGTCTTCATATTCAATTGCTTCGTTTAATTGTTTATTATGAAAGCTAATCGCAATTTTTAAATCTTTCTCTTGTACTAACAAACTATCTGGCAAATTGGCAAATTGTAAAGCATCGGCTTCGTTTATAGATTGTAATAAAACGGTTGCTTTGTTTTTCTCCATAAAACGGAAAGCGGTTTTGCTGATGTCTATTCCATTCTCTTGTTGTTGATAAGCTACCTTTAAAGCGTTTTCAATATAGGGTACAATATTTTTTGC
>CALHDG010000041.1 GCA_938023075.1 uncultured Chitinophagales bacterium | reverse complement strand
GACCACTCAAATATAAAAAATCTTCCATGCTATAAAAATAAAATTGTGGATAAATTGTAGAAGTGTTGAGTAGAAAATAAACTTATTTTATGATGTGAAAGTCGCATTTTAACGAAAGGGGCGAAAAATACAGAAGATAAGCACTTTATCATTTGCGCTATGCTTAAAAAATTTAACAAGATTATCTAAAGTGGTTGATACTTTTCTATTTTTGAGAGCCTCCGTTTTGCTTTGTACGAAGAACCGAAGTTTGCAAACTAGCCCCGATTGCAGCGGTTATGCAATTTTGCAGCGCAGATTTTGAAGCATAGCAATTGCATTTGAGCGGAAAGCGGGACCGGTGGTATTATAAAGCTAAGAAGTTTCGCTTCAAAAAATCAATGCAAAAGTGTAAACTACATTTGTTGTTTAGATAAACTTGTCAAAAATTTAAACAATTTAAACACTTGGATAGCCGTTTTTTGTAAAATGTTAGGGAACAGTTAAATCTATACTATGCACCAAACCCTCTTTTACTTGAAAAGGTTGTTCGCCAGTTGTAAACATTTGTTCGGGTTGTACATAACCATAAATGCCGTTATCCCATTGTCCATTTTGGTTGGCATCTTCAATTATTTTAATGGTGTAGGCGCCAGGATAAATATCGGTAAAGATAGTTTTTAAAGAGTCGAGATTTTGGGCAGTTATAAATTTTGATTTTCCTTCATATAATTGCGCAAGATAAGTATTCAAAGAATCAGCATTGTTTAAAGATAATTCTATTTGTGTTGGTAAAATTGGCTGTACGCTTAGGGTGTCTGCGAGGTTGTGTTGCTTAAAAATATTAGTCAAAGCACTATCTTGAAAGGTAACTTGATAGGTAGATTCTTCTTGCCAACTTGCTTCAACCTCTAACAAACATGGGTTAATAGTATTGATAGAAAAAGAGGCTTCTTTAAAAAGAATGGAATCGTGTAAAATATGAAAACGATTGGTGTCAAGTAATTCTAATGGATAGGTGGAAGCTAACTGAAACGGTTTATTGATCAATAAACGAAACTGATTTTTACTAGCTCCCCAGTTAGTTAATTTAAATGATGGTGATAAAGTATCTAATTCAATTTGCTGAATACGCAAGGTATCTAATAAGTTATCTGCATCAAAAAAAGCAAACTGCGCTGTTTTTTTTAAGGTACTGTAAAAAGCTAGTATAGAATCTTGCGCATAATTATAGGTGTAGTGAAAGAGTGTAGTAGAATCACCAATCACTTTTAAAGTTGGCGAATCGATATTATTGACAAACAGTTTAAATAGGCCTGTATCTTTAGTTGCTTCGGCTTGCCATTGCTTGGGTATAATTGGTTGATACAATAATAAACGATGAGCATATCGCAAGGTATCTTCAGGAAAAACCAGATCGCTGTAAAAGGCAAGTTGCTCATTATTGCTATCGTAAATGAGATTGTTATTACTATTGCTTAACGCAGCAAGTTGAAAAGTTTTTTGAGGTAAATGTTTAAACTGAAAAAAACCATTGTCATCAGTTTTGCTCAAATAATCGGGTTGTTGTTTAAATATTAAAGAGTCTGCTAAACTTTCATATAAAAAAACCTGAGCTTCTTTCACAGCTTTTCCGGTGGTAGCCTCTACTACTTTTCCGCTGATTATGAGTGAATCAATAAAAGCACCGGTAGAAAAAACATAAGTTAAATTTTCTGCCAGATTGTTTTCAGTAATATCACCAATAGCCTCACCAAAATTGAACGAATAGGTAGTGTTTTCTTTGAGTTTTTCCGGTAATTTCACAATCAATTTTTTCCCTTTCAGAAAAACATCTGGCAACTCATTAGTGTAGGGAGAAATCACCAACTCTTTCTGAATATTGTTAATTTTTACATATTCACTAAAGGTTAATTCTATTCTATTTGCAGAGAAATTAACGGCTTTTTGCCCGGGTTGAGCTTCTGTAACTATGGGAGGTTTTTCATCTTTTGGTCCTCCATCTGGGGATGATTGCCTGGCACAAGCCGCCCATATTAATATAAAACAGATGGCTTGTAGATAGCTTGATTGTTTAAACGGTTTGATTATTCTATTTTTAAGATAATAACCCTTTTATGATGCTTTTATTGCTGTATAAAAAACGGCACTCCATAAGCTTTTTTATCTGCGCGCATTACAAAAGAATAAAAGCCATTTTGGTAAGCACTTAAATCAATTTGGATACTGCCCGAAAACTGACTAACTGTGTAAGTTGTAATTAACTGCCCTTGTGCATTATACAAGGTAAGATCAACATTTTTATTTATAAACTCGGTTGATTGCAAAGTAGTAAAACCAGCAACCACCGGATTAGGATATATTTGAAGACCGATCGCTTTTTCAATTGCTGTTTCTTCAACCGGAGTTATGCCGCAACGGGTGGTATGGGCATCAAAAAAAGCTTTGCCGGCAACCAAACAAAAAGGTACGCATTCTCCATGACCAAGAAATGGGATATCAGGATATTCGTTACAATAATCTACAAACGAAAGATTTTGTACGCCATTTTCAACCATCGTATCGTAACATAATCTAGAGTTTTCGATAGTAACCTGCTCATCATCACAACAACCTTGAACAAGCATGGGAGCTTCTGGAGTCCAATCATAGTTGTTGTTTTCGCGCATCAATACTTTTAAAAGATGGTCTTTATTTTGTATATAATCTATAATCAAACTGTCTTTTAATATTTCAATCGGAATATCTGGCAAATCATATTGATTGATAATATCAAAAAATTGTTTTGTGTTTCCACTAAAATTATTGAGGTCACCATATTCATCTTTATAAATGGCGCCAAATTGTTCAGCTAATTCAGGATATACAGAACGATAGCCTTCAATTACATAGGGCAAATACCGCTGATAATCATAAGGTCTCCACATAACCGATTCCTGTGCATCAGAAATACTGTAAGCACCCGAAAGTGGAGAACAAGCCGTTACGGTAAACTCTTCTTTATGATCTTCTTCTAAGGATTTAAATAGCGCCATCGCTCCATGACCACCTTGCGAATAACCGGTAATCACAATTTCATCATTTAATTCAAAACCTAAATCTTCTTGCATTTCTCTAACTGCGCGTATTAAATCTCTACCGGAGTTAGCTGTTGACTGTGCGTGTGAGTAAGGATGCATATATTCGGAATCGCCTAAACCTAAGTAGTCGGGCATTAAAGTAACATAGCCCGATACAGAAAAGATAGCACCCAAAAAATGTTCTGTAGACTGGTAAGAAGGAACCCCTTCGGTATTAAAGGTAGTGCCATGGAGATATACTGCCAAGGGCATAGCGCACTCAACATCTCTTGGCAAAGCAACCGCAGCAGAGGCTTGAATTAATCCATGCACCGGATGCTCGCAATTGTACAATACTTTAAACATATCTATATTATACCGGGCATCAATGGCATTTAGCACAGAGTCTTGGCTAAGTGGAAAGTCCTCCAAAACTTCGCCAATAAATCCTGGTATTAAGCCTTCTAATAACGAAGCTTGATAGCTCACCAAGGTATCATATGAAATTAAATATTCTTGAGCACGACTTGAATTGAAAGTGCTACAAACAACAAGGGTGATTAGCAACAATAAATTATTTTTTAACATATTTAAAACTGGTTATGATGGCTATAAAGATAAAAACAATTTTGAAATTGTATTAAACAACAGTTTCATCACGAACTAATGTTTATTACTTAAAAGGCAAGATGTGATGTGTTTGGGAACTTAATTTCAACAACATCCCTATTTAATAGTATAACTTGAAAAATATGGATAATCAGGAAACTTCAAATACAGTTGATCAATCAGGTCAGGATGTTATTAAATTCAATCGCCCCAATTTATTAATTAGAATTAAGTCGATGCTGGCAGATTCGGTAGTGATTGTTCTATGAAAAATTGACAAACGATGATACCCGCCAAAACATCAACATCTTTTTTTCGATACTGCGATTTTTGGCAAAAATTTTATTGGGATGGCTCTCGCTGTTAACCATACATTCCAATACCTATGGGCAAGCCATACACGACATAGTGGGGAATTCGGTGATGACTTATGAGTAAAGGGATGCTTCATGTCTTGATAACTTTTCCCATCTACTCATAACGCAACGACTCTATCGGATCTAAACCAGCTGCTTTAATAGCCGGATACAAACCGGCAAGCAAGCCCACAAAGGCACAAAAGGTAATGCCACCAAAAATCCAAACCCAGGGAATTAAAAAGGGACCACCAGTAAGCATAGAAACCGCATTGCCGGCAATAATACCCAAAAACACACCAAATAAACCACCCAATACCGAAATTAAGATCGACTCAATTAAAAACTGCCGGCGCACCATGGCGGAGGAAGCCCCAATAGCTTTGCTAATACCAATTTCACGGGTGCGTTCGGCTACCGAAACCAACATAATATTCATTAAACCAACCCCTGCCCCAAACAAGGTAATGATGCCGATTAAAGTGGCTGCCATGGTTACGTATCTAATATTTTCTATTAAGGTGTTGGCGAGTTTGTCGCTTTTGGCAATTTCAAAATCATTTGCTTCTCCAAAATCTAATTTACGGATGGCACGCATTAACCCAATGGCTTCTTCGCCGGCGATGTCTAACTCGTTGGCATCTTCTACTTGCACATTAATGGAATAGGAACGCCGGTCATCTAAGTATTTTTTTCGCACCAATTGTATGGGCAGTAAAGCTACATTATCTGCATCAAAGGCACTGCCCGAACCTTTACCGGCTAACACACCAATAATTAAACATTTAGTGTTTTCAACTAAAATGGCTTTGTCAATGGCAGTGGTGGGCGATTTGTCGAAGAGTTGATCTACAATAGTTTGGCCTATCAACACCACTTGTCTACCTTCAATAATATCGGTTTCTGAAAAATTTCTGCCATAATCAATTTCATAACCGGCAACGTCTAAATAATTTTCGTCAATACCTAAAGCAGTTACATTGGGGTTGCTTTTTTCGTCTTTGTATTTTAAGGTGGCAAAGTTGTCGGCTCTGGCAGAAATGGTAACCGTTGCCGGATAATCGAAGCGGTTTTTAAATTGGCTGGCTTCATCCCAAGTAATGCGTTTTTGTACTTTTTTGTTTTTTCTGTCGGACCGGCGAACCCGCCATTTGCGTACTTCAAAACTATTGCTGCCCATACTTGATAAACTGGTGCTTAAAGAAGTTTTAATGGCATCAATAGATGTTAAAATGCCCACCAATGCCATAATACCAATGGCAATAATAGAAATGGTGAGAATTGAGCGTAGCAAATGATTGCCAATGGCTCCAAAAGCAAGGCTTATATTTTCGGTTAGTTTCATATGCTTGAATGAATACTTTTTAAATTATGATATATTATTAATTTTATGGTTTCGCTAAGGCAATTTAACTGAAGCCGACTGACCTTGGCAATTTAGCCCCGATAGTAGCGGTTATGCTGCTGAAGCGTTGGCTTTTGCCGCTTAGCCGCAGCATTTGAGCGGATAGCGGGGAGCCCCTTTCCAAACAGTTTTACCGCTTCGCTTCAAAAAAAATTAGCTTGCTAATTGTCGTGTTAATACTTCATAATTAATAATTCAACATTAGTTAGCAAGCAAGTTAATAACTTTTGGCAACATTGTTTACCTTTGAAAAGTTAAATGAGTAACAAGCGATGCAAATCGATACAATATTAAAGCAATATAACTTAAGAGTAACCAGTACACGCAAGCAAGTACTTCAATTATTTTTGTTAAAAGAAGGGAAAGCCATTTCGCATCATCATTTAGAAAGTCATATGGATGATTCTGACCGGGTTACCTTATATCGTACCTTAAAAACTTTTCAAGACCATGGCTTGATTCACGAAGTACAAGATGGAAGTGGCAAGCTTAAATATGCCTTATGTCACGAAGCCTGCAATCACGTAGAGCATTTTGATAATCACGCTCATTTTTATTGCAATAGTTGCAAAGAAACCATTTGTTTAGATGAAGTAGAAGCCCAAATGAGTGCGCCAAGTGGTTACCAATTAAGTGAAACTCATATTTTAATGAAGGGGCTTTGTAACAATTGTGTGAATTATACTTGATTAGGCTAAATTTTAATAAGGATGGTTAAAAGAATGCTACAAAAATAATTTTGCCATCTGACTTTGAGCCTTCTTATTTCTTATCATTTTTTTGTATATTTATAAACAAATTTGAATTGAGCGGATATGGCGCATACAGATCAAAAATATATTGAAGCATTATTGCAAAATGATGAACCCTTAATACGGGAGATATACCAAAAGTGGGGACCGGAAGTGCGTAATTTTGTCCTTAAAAATAACGGAACGGTGGAAGATGCGAAAGATATCTTTCAAGAAAGTATGGCAGCATTACTTTTAAAAATACGGAAAGAAAAATTTACCTTAACGGTGCCCTTGGGCGGCTATTTATACTTTATTTACCGGAGTAAATGGTTTAACAAATTGGCAAAAAATAAAAAAGAACCCGTAATGATTAAAGAGTTAAGCGGATATAAGTATAGTAGTGATGATTTTCAATGGGCAGACGAAACCAATTTGCTACACTTGCGGTCTACTATTTTTAAAGCTTGTTTTGAACAACTGAAAGAGGTTTGCCAAAAAATATTAAGCGCAAAATACGAAGAAGGCTTAAAGGGCATTCAGGTAATGGAAAAGTACAATATTCCCACACTTGGTGCTGTTGGCAAACGCATGTTTGATTGCCGTGAACAATTGCGCCGAATAATTATTAAACATCCGCAATTTGATGAACTTCATTTAAAACGGGGAAAATGGAAATAAGTGATGACTTAAAAATACAGATTAATCAATATATTGGCGGCGACTTAGCTGGAAAAGAATTGCTTGACTTTGAGGCGACTTTAGCAGATAATCCATCTTTACAGGAGCAAGTCAATTTTTATAAAACAATTGATGACACTTTAAATGCAACGCTATCTTACCAAAAAGAGGATGAGGAAATGGCTCCGCTATTGGATAGTTTAGCCGATGAATTTATTATTGGAAATACCAGTACAGAAGCGAATTCTATTCATGAAAAAGAAATAATTAAACCATCAAAAATTTCCGATAAAAAACCAATGATACGTTGGTTGATACCTGTTACCGGTTTGGCAGCCGCAGCCTTAGTTTTATTGATGCTCTTTCCGGCGGGTGAACAAAATTCTGGCATCTTAGCCGATAATTATTATGCCTTATATGAGCTAAGTTTTGCGGTGCGCGGTGAAACCAACGATTTGTCGAAAGCTGGTAAGTTGTATCATAATCAAAATTGGGAAGCGGCACTATCTATTTTCAATCAACATCCAGAAAATTTAAAGGCACAAATAGCTAAAGGCAATTGCGAATATCAACTTAAACAATACGATAAGGCTTTGTTGACTTTTCAAAAAGTTGCCGATGGTAATTCTGCTTATGCAGCATCTGCAGCCTGGTATACGGCTTTGTGTTTTTTGCAAACCGATCGAACAACAGAAGCTCAAACGTACTTGAAAAAAGTGACTGATCAATCCAAGTATCATCAACAAGCTAAGGAGCTTTTGAGCAAATTGTGAGTTTTATCTGAAGGCTTTTTGAATAGTTTACTTAAAATTATCAAAGCAATAATTTCTCAATTTTCCGATAAAAATATAACTTCGGCAAATATCTATACAATATGAACAAAGTATTTGACAATGCCGAAAAAGCCATATTTGATATACCTGACAATGCTACCTTAATGTTAGGGGGATTTGGCTTATGCGGCATTCCTGAAAATTGTATTACTGCCTTAGTAAAAAAGGGGATTAGTGGATTAACCTGTATTTCTAACAATGCCGGCGTTGATGATTTTGGGATTGGATTAATGTTACAACAACGGCAGGTAAAAAAAATGATCTCTTCTTATGTTGGTGAAAATGCAGAATTTGAACGGCAACTACTTTCTGGTGAGTTAGAAGTTGAACTGACGCCACAAGGCACATTGGCAGAAAAAATACGAGCTGGTGGTGCAGGCATCCCGGCATTTTATACGGCAACTGGTTATGGCACCGAAGTAGCAGAAGAAAAGGAAATTAGAAAATTTGATGGTAGAAATTACGTGTTAGAAAAAGCATTAACCGCAGATTTTGCCATTGTAAAAGCCTGGAAGGGCGACACCCACGGAAATTTAGTATTTAAAGGTACAGCTCGTAATTTCAATCCAATGATGGCAACTGCCGGTAAAATTACCATTGCCGAAGTAGAAGAATTGTTGGAACCTGGCGAATTGCAACCCAATGAAATACATACGGCAGGCATTTTTGTTCAACGTATTATTAAAGGAATCAATTACGAAAAACGTATTGAACAACGAACAGTAAGTGTTTAAATAATTTTGAATGCTTTTTAAAACAATTACAACCTTTCGATAGAACATTGTTTGCTTCAATTCATCTTAATAAAATAAAAAAGTATGGCTTTAGATAAAAATGGTATTGCCCAACGCATTGCTAAAGAATTGAAAGACGGTTATTATGTCAATCTTGGTATCGGCATACCCACTTTAATAGCAAATTATATACCGGATGGTATTTCGGTAACGCTACATTCTGAAAATGGCTTGCTCGGTATGGGTCCTTTTCCGGTAGAAGCCGAAGTGGATGCGGATATGATCAATGCGGGTAAACAGACCGTTACTACTTTACCTGGCAGTTCTTTATTCAACTCCGCCGAAAGTTTCGCGATGATACGTGGTGGACACATAGATTTAACCGTTTTGGGAGCAATGGAAGTTTCTGAAACTGGTGATATTGCGAACTGGAAAATACCCGGCAAAATGGTTAAGGGCATGGGTGGTGCGATGGATTTAGTTGCCGGCACCGATAACATTATTGTTGCCATGATGCATACCAACAAAAGAGGCGAATCGAAACTACTACCTAAATGTAGTTTGCCGTTAACCGGCGTAGGTTGCATAACCAAAATAGTCACCAACCTCGCTATGTTGGAAGTTACCGAAAGAGGCTTTGAACTAAGAGAACGCGCTCCTGGTGTGAGTGTTGAAGACATTAAAGCTGCAACCGCAGGTACTCTAATTGTTGAGGCTGAGGTAGAAGAAATGGTTTTGTAGTTGTTATTATCAATATTAGCATTATAATATAAAGTCGGTAAGCAATTGTTTTGTTTAATAGATTAACCTGTTGTATAAATAGCTATATTTTTTTAGAAGCGAAACGAAAAAACAATTTAGTAACGAGGTTCCCGCTATCCGTTCAAATGCTGCGCCAACGCACAAGGGCAAACGCTTCAAGCAGCATAACCACTGCTATCGGGGCTAAACTTCCAACCTCATCACTTTTTAAATACGTTCCAAATATATAGCAACTAGTGCTCTAAAAACTAAATAAACCAGCATATTTTTTCATTAAAATGTATTTTTATTTATTTAATACAGGCACTGAAAGTGCCACATCTTGGTAGCTAAGCAATTTAACGTAATTGAGCTTCAGCGGAGCGACACATTTAAAAACTTTCAGCTGTATCGCTCCTCCGGAGCTTAACTAAGGTGTACCTTTTATGCTACCAAGTTGTCATCCCTCTGGGATTAGTTTTGTATAATAAGTTTACATAGTAGAATAACGAGTTAAACTTAGTACTTAACCCACAAGGATAATAGTATTTAAATATGACCATAAAATGCAATACAAATTTAGGTTTAATATTGGGCACTACTAAATCAAGTTTAGCACAAGCGCTTTGTTTAAAAAACGCTCCATAGCTGCTGGCTATGTCTGCGTTTTTTGTCTTGAGTTCATCAAATAAATTCCAAATTTCTTATGTCACATTATATAGTCAAATTGGTATTACTTATCTTTACCTAAAAGATCTTATTTTAAATATGTCTTCAACACATCAAAAACATAGCAGTATACCGCGTGCCCAATTGGGTAAGTTTGGCAGAAATGAATGGGCAATGGTCGGTTTTACCTGCTCCGTAATTCAACAATTAGCACAAGAAATTAAACAAGTGTTAACTGCTGATTTCAATATTGCTTATGTAGATGCCGATCATCAATCTTCCAAAAGTGATCATGCTGAAACAGCCTCAGCACCCAAATTTGAATTAACCGATAAGATTGACTTTTATCAATTAAACTGGCAAGATGCTGATTTTAATCTATACAAAAAAAGAATACAGTTTAATGAAATAGATTTAGTATTAGTAAATGGCAACCACTTTGAAGCCTCCCGTCAATTGGTGTGCATTGATAGCGATCGCTTAGCCTCTTTGCAAAAAAGATTAGCTCAGTTAACTAAGGTAAAGGCATTTATCTTAAAAGATCATGCTACTGAAATTCCTAATTTTTTAAAAGAAAATACTGAGGATTGGCAAGATATTCCAGTTTTTATAATAGATGATAAAACAGCGATCATTGAATTTATACAAGATGATATTACTGCAAATATTCCCATCATTAACGGCTTAGTACTGGCAGGCGGGAAAAGTCAACGAATGGGGCAAGACAAAGGTAGCATACAATATTTCAACCAACCCCATCGTGATTATTTGGCAGAACTAATTGCTCCTTTTTGCAAAGAAACTTTCATCTCTACCAAAGAAAATATACAAAGCCGGTTTACCACTATAAGAGACACTTTTGTAGGTATGGGACCAATGGGGGCTATTTTATCTGCCTTTCAACAAAACCCTGATGTGGCTTGGCTGGTTTTAGCTTGTGATTATCCTTTAATGAACAAGGCAACCATTCAACAATTGGTCGATAACCGTCAACCTCCAAAAGTAGCAACAGCTTTTCAAAGTATAGAAAACGAATTTCCCGAACCTTTAATTACTATTTATGAACCCAAAAGCTATCCCGTTTTATTACAATTTCTGGCACAAGGTTATGCTTGTCCACGTAAAATGTTAATCAATTCAAACATTCATTTATTGCCTGCAGCACAATTGAAACATCCGGAAGTTTTTCAAAATGTAAATCACCCTAATGAGATGAAAGCCATTTTAAAACAATTGAGTCATGTCAAATAAATGGTGCGATATCGTGTTAAGTGAAGAAGCCTTGCAAACTGAAAAAGCGGTTCAATTTGTGCAGGCAGAAAATTGCGGTGCGATCAATGTGTTTATTGGTACTGTAAGAAATACAACCAAAAGCAAACCGGTTGTTGAGTTAGCTTTTGAAGCCTATAAACCGATGGCAATAAAAGAAATGCAAAAAATTGCAGAACTTGCCAAAGAAAAATGGTCGTTTCATCATATTGCTATTCATCATAGAGTTGGGCTTTTGCAAATTGGAGATATTCCTGTGGTGATTGCCGTTTCAAGTGCACACCGTAAAGTAGCTTTTGAAGTTTGTCAATTTACGATTGACACCTTAAAAGAAACCGTACCTATTTGGAAAAAAGAATTTTTTGAAAACGGCGCAGTTTGGGTAGCAGCACACCCATGAATAATTGCGAAGAAGAGAAAAATGTATAAACAGAAAAAACCTCTTAAAATCTGATCTCTGGCATCTCGCCTCTGGTTTCTGTCATCTTATTCCACATACTTTTTCGCCGATTCCAAACAACTGCGCCAAAAATCTTTTTGAGCATTCACTGCAATTTCAGTGTATAGATCAGCTTGTGTAACCTTAACTAAAGTTTTTTTATTTTCCTTTTTTACAAAATCGATCACCACGTGGCTTTTCTCTTTATTCACCTTAGAATACAGATCGAGTTGCAATTGTTTATTTGGTTTGACTGTTAGAAATTGACCAGAAACCACTTCGTCGAAATTAAATTTGGCACCTGGCTTAACTGTCATTTTTAAATAGGGCGAAAGCCATTTTTTCAATTGTTTACTTTCGGTAAATGCTTTGAAAACAACACCAATTGAGGCATTGATGGTTTTTTGAACGACTATAGTTAAGCCATTTTTTCCACTGCGTTCATACCGTTTTCTTAAATCGTGCTCAAACTCATAACGGGTGGTTAGGCTTTGTGCCCACCAATCGCTTAGTTGATGTTTCGTTTTTAAATGTTTGGCAATAGCCGTATGCCCTTTATTTTTGCCAAATTTTTCAATTGTGGCATACCAATGCTCAATACTTTTGCCTGTTTTTTTTAAAACGGTTGCTGGTTTTAATTTTTCTGAGATGTCCATGGTCAACTTACGAAACTCTAAAATATCACACCACATTTAATTCTGCAAAGGTTTCGCAGTATTTATTTCTAAGAAGCATTTTTTTGGGGTCGCAAAAATTGCGACCTCTACGTGGTTTTAACAATTGGCATAAACTAAATTCAATTACTATAATTTATAAATTGACATTTATATATACAAAGCCACTCATTTTTTGGGGTCGCAAAAATTGCGAGCCCTACGCCTTTTGGATTCCTTTTAACTTAAGGCGACTTTTACAACGTGAGTAAGCTAAAATTTAAAAATTGCAATTTGAAATTTATGAATTGATGTTTAGCGTTTCAAAGCCGCCCACTGTTTGTCCATATCTTTTCTTCCAATTTCTTTGCAAATAGGGCAGTTTGAAGGTTGATGACCACGTGCCGGACAGTAGGCTCTTCCAAAAAAAATAATTTGTAAATGTAGTTTGTTCCAAAGCGTTTTGTCAAACAAGCGCTTTAAATCTTTTTCGGTTTGTTTCACACTTTTGCCATTGCTCAATTTCCAACGAAAAGCTAACCGGTGAATATGCGTGTCAACCGGAAAAGCAGGCACTCCAAATGCTTGAGACATCACCACCGATGCCGTTTTATGTCCTACTGCAGGTAAAGCTTCTAATGCCTCAAAAGATTGTGGTACCTTACCGTCGTGTTGTTCTAATAATATTTTTGATAAATTATAAATGCCATTAGACTTCATAGGGGTTAACCCACAAGGACGAACAATACTGGCAATTTCTTCCACACTCAATTTAATCATGTCTTCTGGGGTAGATGCTTGTTCAAATAAAAGTGGGGTAATTTTATTCACCCGTTCATCGGTACATTGTGCTGATAGCAACACGGCAATTAATAGCGTATATGGGTCACGATGTTGCAAAGGAACCGGCGTTTCAGGAAACAATTTTTCTAAAGTCTCAATAATAAAAACAACGGACTCTTTTTTCGTCATGGCACAAACATAGTTTTTTTGCCATAAAGTTAAAAGGCAGAGAAACTTTAAAAAGTGTTGGCTTAATATTGTATTTATGGACAAGTTTATTAAAGTGGTTGATATTTTCTTGTTTTTGATAGATGGCGTTTTTATCATTCTACAGAGAACCGAAGCTTGCAAACTAGCCCCGATTGCAGCGGTTATGCTGCCTGAAGCGGGGGCTTTTGCCGCTTAGCTGCAGCATTTGAGCGGAAAGCGGGACCTACGTTATTTTCATGCTAAAAGGTTTCGCTTCAAAAAAAACAATGCAAAAGTGTTAACTACTTTATTGTTTGGATAAACTTGTCCATCATTTCTAAGTTTATTCCTCTGTTAAAAACGGCTGCCTAAGGTAACTCCAAAATCATGCACAATATTGCTGCTGGGTTGCGTGCCGGCATGAAAGCCAATGGAAAAATTATCTTTTATAAAATAATAATACTGTAATTGCACAAAGCCGCCAATTTCGTTTTCGCTGGTGAAAACAAATCTATCTATGGAAACTTCCGTATTATTATTTAAAGAACGTAAATTGCCAATATAATTATATTTTGCTTTTTTATAATTAAAACCGGCAGATACTAGTAATTGGTTTTTGTCAGTATCTGTAAGTTTAAAAACGGGTCCTATATTTACCATTTTATAATTTGATATGGATACTGCATGTCCAGCATCACCTTGTAAAACAACATTGGTTAATTGTTGATTGGTAAACTGAGTTGAAAAATCTGGGTCATCTGCATAAGCTACCTTATAGCTAAATTGTGCACCAAAACGTTTACTCAACATATGAACGTAATTTAAGCCTAGGGTACTTCCACCTTGATCTCCAGTGCCAAAAAAAGCATAGCTCACATTAAAATGTAAATAATTATTATACGGACTTTGTTGCCCGTTTAGTTGGCTTGAGTTTAGTAAAGCTGTTATCAACAGCATAAATGTTAAGTTTAAAATTTTCATTTGTATATTTAAGATTAATAATTTTTATTCGAATAAATAACCAAGTGATAAGCCAGTATAGGTAAAACCATCATTACCTGAACTTACGCCTGCTTGTATACCAATAAGTATATTTTCAGCAATATTTCTTTCGTAGGCGGCTTCGAAGCTCCAACCTAAGTAAAAGAATTTGGTATAATGCCTTTGGTTAAGCAATCTTTCGTTATGTGAAATTCCTGTTCCTCCTTTTATAAAAAGTCGGTTGTTTGTTTGATTTAATAGAAACAAATATGCTCGAAGATGTAGATTAATATTGGCTTCAAAATCGACCTCACTACTAAACAGATTCTTAGGGTTTTCTGCTCTTGAAAAACCAAAACCTGCTCCTACTGATAATATTTTATTCAGCTTTCTTCTATAATCTGTCTCGAAAAAATAACCCTTTTTCTTAATTAGATTTCCATTGGAGTCCGTTCCATTTATGTAAAGAAAGGTATAGTTAAAGCCAAATCTCCAGGTGTTTTTATAATCTCTGGCATTAGACTGATGCGGTTTAGCTAAGTGTTGACTTGCTTGATTTAAAACACCGTTTATTTTAGTCAATGGACTAACGCTGAAGTCTTTTTGCAGGTTAGCTGATGATTCATTTATCATCTTACCCAAAGATATATTTGAGGGGAAAGAAGGATTGTTTTGGAGCTTGGTATTTGCTAGGCTATTTAGTTTTTCTTTTGGTTGAACAACATTGGTTAAACTTAACATGTCTGTATGTTCGCCTAAATTTTGAGGCTGTTTAATTTTTGTTTGTTTCACATCATTTGGTGTAAATTGATCGGCTTTGTTAGGCAAGGTTTTATAAATTTGTTCTTTAACAGATGCCAACACTGTTTTCTTTAATTGAGTTTGGAGCTTTTGTTTGGTTTGGGTGTTTGAGCTTTTAAGAGTATTTTTTCGGCTATTTTGGGGCTGTATATTTTGTTCCGTTTTTTCTTTATGCGTTTCTCTATAAATTAGTTTTGACTGATTGGCAAGTTGATTCTTCGAAGGGTTCAATTCAAGTTTTTGCTGAGCTGTTTTTGTTGTATTAGTATCAATACTTCCTGCTTCCTCCATTTCAATAGTTAACTTATTTTGTTGAACTGTTGCTTTGTGCTCAACTATGTTTTCTGCTAGATGTTGAATGGAGCTTGTTTCATTTGAATCGGCTGATTGGGGTGGCAAATTTTGTTGAATTGGTATTGATGTTTGCTCTACACGATCAGCTTGTTTAAAAGATTGGTATTGATTGATGCCAACAATAGAAGAAGCAATAATGCTTAAAAGGAGTATTATTTTCATAATATGAATTTGATTATTATTTTTATGAGCTTTATTTTCATTCTTCAACTCAACAAACTGTTGCCAAGCCGTTTCGTCAAATTCCGTTTGATGTTGCGTATATTTTTCTTTTAAATTCATACTAAAAATTTGATAAAGTTTTAGTCTGGTAATTCAAATCGTTGCGTTCAATTTGTTGTTGTAGCTTTTTTTTCGCCTCAGCCGCATACCATTTTGCTGTATTGATATTGATGGTTAACTGTTGGGCAATTTCTTTAAAAGTCTGCCCTTCTAAAACGTGCAGTACAAAACATAATCGATAGTTTTCGTCTAACTGCTGTACATACTGTAAAATTTCTTCCATCCCTAAATTGGTGAACACTTCATTATTAACCATCGGATTGATTTGATTGGCAACTACGCTTAATTTGTTTTGATAAGTCGCATTTTTTCTACATTGGTCAATACAATCATTTTTGATGATGCGATGCGCCCATTTCAGCAAGTCCTCTTCATTTTTTAGATTCGGTAAATTTTTGAAAACATACAGCATGGCATGATTAAATACGCCGGTGGCTTCGTCTTTATCTTTACAATATGCTAAGGGTACTTTAAATAAACGCTCATATAACCAAACATACAACTGCTTCTCCATAGTTGGATTTGCCTTTTTTACCCCTTGTATGAGTTGGTCAATCTTCATTTTTTTTGCTACTTACCCTTAAAGCGTTTGAAAGTACACATTGGTTGGTGGATTTTTTGATTTTTTTAGGTTTTAGAGGTTAGATGCAAGAGATCAGATTACAGATGTAAACTGCTAAATGTCTGAAGAGTGGAATTTGTGATTTGTTTTTTCGAATTTAATATTTTAGAATTTGGTATCTTTGCAGCCCTATGATTCAAAGAATACAAAGTATTTTTTTAGTGTTAGCCGCCGGTTTGGGTATTGCTGCCTTGTTTCTGCCGCTTAGTCATTTTTATGAAGGGTTTCAATTGCCGGTTGATGTAGCAAAACTAACTAAAGATTATCCGTTTATGCTTGCAGGCGGCTTACTAAAAGTAGCTGCCTTAATCAGCTTAATAGGTATTTTTCTATACAAAAACCGCAAACACCAAATTAATGTAGTTCGCATAGCGCAGTTGTTATTGGTTGTATTAATAGGTTTCGCTATATATATGTTTTATCCTTACGAGGGATTGAAAGACACCTCAAAAATTGTAGCCAATGCACAGCAGTACGTTACCAAATATTGGGCATGCTGGATGCCCTTAGCCATGTTATTATTCAATGCTTTGGCAATAAGGTTTATTAAAAAAGATGACCGCTTGGTACGATCATCTGATCGCTTGCGCTAAATTTTGATGGGTTGTTTTTGTAGCATCTTAAAAAATAATTACCTTTATAAAAATATAATTAATAAACTATATGAGAATATTATTCATAACCGCACTTTTATTTGGCGGAATGCTTGCTTTATCATCGTGTGGCAATGCCAAAATGGACAATGTAGCTTTTAACAATATGGTAAAAGACAGTTGGCAAAAGCGTAAAGTTGCCGTAGCAGATTCGATGAATCGGGTTTGTACAAACCGTATGCAAAACCAATTAGCTGCTTCGGTGGACTCTGTATTGATGAAACGTGGTATAAAAATTTCTAACTAGGTGATTAAAACAGTAATAAAAATGAAATATATAATAATGAGTATGTTGGCTATTGGTATACTATGCACCGCCTGTAATCAACAAGAAGATATAACTGGTAAAGTACAAGCCGAAGTTAAAGATAGAGCAGAAGCTATGGTTGATTCGTTAAAGCGGGTATGCGATACCAATTATGATACCGCTTTACAAAGCCGCGTTACAGCTGCTATTAAAGCCAATAATAAACCAGCAACACAAGCTAAGCCTTCTATTAAAGCCAATAATAAACCAAAAAATACACCGGCAAAAACTACCGCCACCCCACCACCACCACCAAAGCCTATTAGCAAAGGTGGTAGAAAAGGAATAGGCAAAGGCGGTGGAGTTATAAAAAATAAGAACCAAACGGGTATTAAAACCGCACCGGTACGTCCTGGAACTATACAAACTAAACCAGGTAGTGCCACATCAACTAAACCGCAAAGTACCGGAACTACTACCCAACCTTCGCGTATTAAAACCAGACCGGGCGTGAAAAATAAGTCAGGCGGCTAGGCGGAATTCATAATTAATGATGATGAATGATTGAAATACTCAGTTAATGAGATATTTTTTCATGTCCATTATTGTTGTTAAATTGCAATACCACAAACCGATTTGCCGCTTCGGTAAACACCGGGGAGGAAAGTCCGGACAGCACAGAGTACCGTACCACCAGAAAAGGTGGGCTTTAACGCAAGTTAAAGACAGCCAGTGCCGCAGAGAATTTTCCTGTGCCAAATATAGCAGGAGTGAAAATGCTTTGCATAGCAATTAATTCAGGTAACTGTTTTAATGGGTAAACCTTACGGGTTGAAAGGCCAAATAAGCGTAATGCGCAAACTTTGTTTGGGTGGGTGTTGCTCGCACCTTTTTACGTGGGTAGGCTGCGCAGATAAATGGCAAAATAAAACAGAATCCGGCTTACAGGTTTGTGGTTTTTTTTACGCTAATGATGAGAATTGAAAAATAGGACAAGTAAATCTATACAGTTAAATAGTTGACACTTTTTTAATTTTTTTTTGAAGCGAAACTTGCAGCCATTGTAATAACTTATGGTCCCGCTTTCCGCTCAAATGCCATTTGCCTACGCTGCAAAGCCACTCAAAATGGCATAACCGCTGCAATCGGGGCTAGTTTAAAAACGTCGCTTCTTCGTAGAAACAAGAACAATCAAAAACAAAAAGTATTAACCACTTTAATAAGCTTGCTAAAAAAAGAGACCGTACAATGGCAAAAAAAAGTTGGACAGAAAAATTAAATGTTGAAAGCACTTTTACTATTAAAACTATTGAAAAGAAATTTGCAGACATGCCGGCAGGCTGCACTATGTTAATCGTCTCTCCACCAATTATGGATGCTTATATTCGTCAAATTCCTTTTGGTGAGGAGGTAGATCTCAAAACCATACGACTAGATTTAGTTATAAATTACGGAGCAGAAAAAACCTGTCCGGTAACAACCGGTATTTACTTGCGTATTGTTGCCGAAGCTGCTTATGAAGCCTATCAAAATGGAACTCCGCTTCAATCAATTACACCATTTTGGCGAGTAATCCATAGCCAGATGAAAGTTGCCGGCAAATTAGCTTGCGGTAAAGATTTTATTGAGTGGCAGCGGGAACAAGAGGGGGTCAATCAATAGGTTTTCAACTTCATTCAACATTCCTTTTCACGTACAATTTGTGTAGAAGTATAAGTACAAAAGCCTTCTTCAAAAGTTTAACATTTAGCTTATTCAAGTATTACCTGCCTATTATGATATCGCCAACAAAATAGCTAAACAAAAACCAGCAAATATTATATGTTGAAGACATCAAAAAAAATCAAAATTAGGAGTTTGTTCAGATCTCCTTTACATAAAATTTAAACGCTCAAATAATTGATTGGTAATTATTTACATAGTACGATAAATTATTTTTAATTTTTTTGAACTTTTTGGGAACCTTCCCTTAAGCCCTTTGGTTATACCCCTTCAATCAATAAAAAAATTGACATAGTAATGACAAATTTAACCAATACAAACAGCACTGATTTAAAGCAACAAAACTTTGATCAGTCGCAAAAAATGACCCCAAATTCAAACTATTTTGCCGGAAGATTTGTTAACAAATCAAGAAGCGTAAACCGAAGAATGCGATAACATTTTTTACACCAAAACATTAAAAATTTAGATAAAGCAATGACAAATTTAACAAACACAAACAGCACTGATTTAAAACAATACAATTTC
>CALHDG010000040.1 GCA_938023075.1 uncultured Chitinophagales bacterium | reverse complement strand
TCAGCACCGGATAGGCTTGCTATAAATCGTTCAGAGGCATTGAGGGAACCGGCAGTAGTAGAAAAGTTTGAAGTATTAGGAGCGACCCCACTAAAATTATAGATGGCAGCTTCACTATTGTTGGTGATGATAGGATAGGTTTCCGGGTCACCAACTATGGTAGCAATTTCTGATGCGGCGTTTACTTCAGCTTTGTTCGATAAGCGCAACAGGTATCGCAAACGCAAAGAGTTTGCCATCTTTTTCCAAAGCATGGCATCACCACTAAACAACACATCGCCGCCTTGCGGAAAGCTGCTGTTGGCAGCTAACTCGTTGTTGGCATCTTTTAAATCTTGTAAAATTTGAGTGTAGATGGTTTGCTGATTATCATAAACAGGTTGCAAATTATCTAAGCCTAATCCTGCCTGACTATAGGGTACATCAATCCACAATTCGGTGGCAGTTGCCATATAAAAAGCATTCATTATTTTACCAACAGAGGCATAAGCTTGTAACTCCGGTTCGCTTGCATTTTTTGCTAAGTCGTTATAATCAATCATGGCGCGGTAGTTGGCTTTCCAATATTCTGAGAAAAAACTATCACCTGCGGCAATATCGTAGCGGTCTAAATTATTTTCGTTACGCCAAACGGTGTAATGCATAATTTGGTTGGTAAGCCACACTTGTATATCTAAATGCGCGTTGAGTGGTTCAAAAATTATGCTACTCAACAAACTACCCGGATTTACTTCGGTGGGGGCAAGCGGGTTGTTGTTAATCTCTTCAAAATCTTTAGTACAGCTTAGGGAGCAACTAATAAAAATCAGGAGTATTATATATTTATGTAATTTCATTTTGCAAATTAAATTTAATATTATTAAATATTTATGGAGTTTATTTAATAATTGTAGAATGATATTTCTATGCTATTGTCAGAATCCTTTTTAGACCTACTTTAATTTTTTCTTGAATTTCTATAGAAACTTCGCCCAATCTCTTTTCAAATCGTTTGATTGATACTGAACGAACTTGAAAACAATCTGCTGATGATAATTTATTTAGCCCATTTTCTTCATTTGGAGCTATTTTTATCATCCAAGGTGCAAATTTAAAATCCTCTTTCCAGTCGGTTAATGGAACAATTATCTTTAAAGGTAATTTACCTAATGTATTATCATTCACAATTACGGCAGGCCTTATTTTTTTTATTTCGGCTCCTATAATTGGGTTTAAATTAATAGTCCAAATGTCACCTTGCTTCATAAAAATCATCGAAATCGAGTTGTGTAAAAATGGTTAATTCTTCATTTTCTTCGTATTCGGATTGCAATATTTTCGCAGCCGTTTCCATTTCATTTTTTTCTTCGGCTGCACGAATAGAATTCATGGTTTTTTCTACAACATAAAGTTGCTTAGCTTTCGGCAACTTTAAAATTTCTTCTAAAATTTTGTTTTCTTGCATTATTCAAATATCGTTTATTAAAATGAGAATTCTACAAACCCACCTTCAAATTAAAACCAAAGGTAGCCGTGCCAGGCAACTGACCAGTTTCAAAACCACGAATGTACGAGCCACCAGCAAAGGTCATTACCTCAGGGTCGAAGTGGCGCACAAAATCGGTCTTCGTCCACGTAAATAAATTTCTACCAAAAACAGACAGTTGCACATTTTGAAAAACCGGAGCTGTATTCTTGATGACATCTGACAGATTAACGCCCAAAGCAATTTCTCTTAGCTTTAAAAAAGTAGCATCGTAAGTGTTGGCTTCAATATTACTTCTTAGCCAATAATTTCTATAATAATCATAACCCGGAGAAGTAACTGTATTGGTGCTGAAAGTGCCATCCTCATTTTCAACTACACCCACTGGCGTAATATCTTTTTCGCGATATTCTAAAGTTTCAGTAACCGAACCTGAACGGTACAACTGCGAACCGGTTAAGGAATAAAAATCACCACCCTGCCGGTAATCTAACTGAAACCTCAAATTTAAAGCTTTGTAATTAAAAGAATTTATCCAACCCAAAGTCCAATCCGGATTATAATTGCCGACCACAATTTTTTCGTTAGCAGTTTGAGGGATCGCAATACCGGTTCCCGTGTCGTATATAATTTGTCCGTCGGGTGAGCGGGCAAAACCTCTTCCATAAATATCGCCCATTAATCCGCCGGGACGAGCTTCAATAGTTGCCCCTTCTGGCCCTTGTGCAATAATAAAGGTCTCTACACCTTCTTCTAATTCAACTACTTTTGCTTGGTTGGTTTGCCAGTTAAACATCGAATTCCAGTTAAAATTACTGTTCACTATTGGTTTAACATTCGCTAATATTTCAACGCCCGAACTGTTTATCTTACCTGCATTAATCAACTTAGCCGTGGCACCGGAAGCATGCGAAATATCGGCTCTTAAAATTTGGTCTTGCGTGGTGTTTTGATAATAATCGGCTGAAAGTCCGAAACGATATTCAAACAAATCCAAGTCCAAACCAATTTCAATTGCCGAAGTTCTTTCCGGTCTCAACTCGGGGTTCACTAACAAATTAGAGTTAGAAATAGAGCCGGGCAATAAGCCGGTAGCAAACACTCGGTTAGTTAAAAATGGGTCGGTATCGTTGCCTGTTTCTGCATAGCTTGCTCGCAATCTTGCCGTAGAAATCGCCTCAGGCATATCCATCATTTTTGATAAGATAGCACTCAAACCAACGGAAGGATAAAAGTAAGAATTGTTATCAGCTGGCAAAGTAGAAGACCAATCATTTCGCGCCGTTACATCAACATACAACATTTCATTAAAACCAAATTTTAAAGCTCCGTATACGCTGTTGATTTTCTTTTGTGCATTGTATTGGTCTACCAAAGGAACGTCGCCCGCATTGCCCAAACTGTAAATGCCGGGTATGGCTAAGTTCCTCGTTTCGGCTACTTTATTAAAAATGGTTTGATTAAATAAGTTGCCACCAAGATTGCCTTCAAACTCTATGGCATCCGAAAAATTTTGCGTGTAAGTTAAATACACATCGGCATTGGTTTCGGTGAGGCTTACATCTTGCTCGCGATACCTTCCAAAAGGAACAGTTGGTTGACCGGGTGCTTTGCGCGATGTCCGCAAATCATCATACCCATCTCTGGAAAGCCGGGCAAAAATGGATAAATTATCCGAAAATTGGTAAGTGGCTTTTACATTGCCGAAGGTACGGTTGTGGTTAAAGCCGTTCAAATTTTCATTTATTAATAAGTATGGATTGACCCCCCAACTTAAAAAATAATTTTGCTGTTGATATTGTTGACCCGGTAGCCAATAATCCTGGTAAGCATCCAAATCAAAATTTTTCATCACCCACAACATTTGGAACATCAAACTTTCGCCAAAGGCATAGCCAATTTCAGGCACATTATCCGAATGGGAGGTGATATAATTTCCCGAAAAATCTAAACGTAAACGATTGGTTACATCGGTACCTAAACGTAAACTCACATTATTTTTTTGGTATGCTGTATTGGGTATGATGCCTTGTTTAGTTAAGTTGCCCACCGACAAACGTCCCCAAATATTATCGTTGGCAAACGACAATGCCACATTGTTGTTAAAGCCCGAGCCCATATCGAAAAAACCTTGTCTATCAGCCAATTGCTGAAATGCCGTCGCATCCGGTGACGGGTCTGTAGGGGTAGATTGTGCAACCGAACTTCCATCGGTTCTTGGACCAAAATTGCCACCCCAATCTGAACGGAATTGGTTATACAAATCAGAAGCAGAATCGTAGCCGCCACCGCCATACTCAAACTGCTCATCCCAAAATTGGTTCACTACATCAAAGGCAGCACCGGTAGAAAACTCCACCCCCAAACCTTGCTTTTGCTTGCCCGATTTGGTGCGGATAACCAACACCCCATTTGAAGCGCGCGAGCCATATAAAGCAGCTGCTTTCGGACCTTTCAATACTGTAATATCTTCAAAATCATCCGGGTTTAAATCAGTTAATGAGTTGCCGTAATCAATGGGTAAACTACCCGTATGGGCATCGGTGCCAATACCAATATATTCGTTAGAAATCAACGCGCCATCTACCACCAAAAGCGGTTGGTTGCGGTTCACATTCAACGACGATTCACCCCTTAAAATTACCCGCGACGATTGCACCGCCGAACCATTGCTTGTAGTAATTGCCAAACCCGGCACTTGCCCCGAGAGTTGCTGCCCGGCATCACCCACTCTCGACATATTAAGGTCTTTCGAATCTATCCGTTGGGTTGCATAAGTTAACTTCGATTTCCTTTCTAACAAGCCCAAAGCTGTTACCACCACTTCGTCTAAAAATTCGCCTTCTTCCATCGCAAGGCTTAATTTTTGTTGACCAGCTACCGCCATTTCCTGCGTTTTGTAGCCTACGTAGCTGATGGTTAGTGTTGCGTTTTCATCTGCCACTTCCAGCGAAAAATTCCCATCTAAGTTGGTGGTCGTTCCATTCGATGTTCCTTTTTCAACAATGGTTGCGCCAATTAAGGCATCGCCTGTTTTGGCATCGGTAATCGTTCCCGACACTTTGTGTTGCGCCAGCACGATTTGACCTGCCAACAAGCCCACCATCAACAATATCCATTTCAATTTCATATACTTTAATTAATTGGTTTTGATACAAGCCGGATGTTTCTATTTGTCGTTTTTTTTAGCGAACTCAATAAAATGCCTTTTTTTAAATGATTAGAAGCGAAACATTTTGGCTGTTTACCAAGGGGCAGCCCGCTTTCCGTTCAAATGCTGCGGCTACGCGACAAAGCCCACACTTCAGGCAGCATAACCACTGCAATCGGGGCTATTTTGAATGCGTCGGTCGGGTTTATATATTTTTCCTTAACGCAATATAAATAAAATTGTGATAAAGATGGCATCTTTAAAAGAGGAGTTCTGATAATAAAATGAAAGCAATCTAAATTAAAAAAAGAAAGTGGAATAGATTGTATGATGTTTTCCGTTCAGTATTTAATTAATTAGCTATCACCTTTTTAAAAAAGATGTCAGCCTTACCCAACTTTTATCGTAAATTTACACTTAAAAATAAGTAGCCAATGGAAGCCATCACTTTAAATAAAGTTAGTATAGAAGAATATATAGCACTTAGCCAAGCACAAAACCAAAAATACGAGTACCACGATGGACAAATTTTTGCGATGGCTGGCGGTACAATTGAGCACGGAACAATTGGAGGTAATATTTTCAGTTTTCTAAATGAAAAACCAGGTACCGATGGGTCTAATTGCAGAACCTTTAATAGTGACATTAGATTATATGTTGAAAAAGGTAACCGAATTTTCTATCCTGATGCCATGGTAGTTTGTGGTGAAATTAAAAATGCCAATAAAGAGCAAAATTCAGTTACCAATCCAACCGTTATTATAGAGGTATTATCAGATTCCACCGAAAGCTACGATAGAGGCGATAAGTTTCATTTCTATCAATCCATATCTTCATTTAGAGAATACGTTTTAGTATCGCAAAACAAACAACAAATTGATGTTATGATAAGAAATACCAAAAATTTGTGGGCTTTTAAACGCTTTGAAGGACAAGCAGCCACTTTAAAAATTGAATCTATTGAAGTTGACATTCCATTCAACTTAATTTACCGGAATGTGGAGTTTGATAATTCTGCGAGTAGCGTCTCATAAAAATAATGGCAAACAAAAAAGTAGCATTAATAACCGGTGGAAGTGGTGGCATTGGTTCAGCAATTTGCAGGCAGTTGGCCAAAGCCAATTACCGGATTGTTGTAAACTATCATACCAATCGCACTAAAGCAGAGGCCACTTTAAATAGCCTTGCAAATGAAGGTCATCACCTTTTTAAATGTTCAATTACGGTTAGTGAGCAAGTTGTGCAAATGGCTGATTTTGTTGAGCAACAATACGGTAGATTAGATGTGTTGGTGAATAACTCCGGTATTACCAAACCGGTTCCTCACCATGATTTAGAAGGCTTAGATGACGAATGGTTTGATCGTATTTTCCAGTTGAATTGCAGAGGAGCCTTTGCTTGTGTAAGAGCTTTTAAATCGCTTCTACAAAAAGGAGAAGACTCCATTATTGTCAACATATCATCCATTGCAGCGCGAACCGGTGTTGGGAGCAATGTCGCCTATTGTGCCTCCAAAGCAGCTATGGATTCAATGACGCGCTCTTTAGCAAGGGCTTTAGCACCCAAAATAAGAGTAGTTTCGCTGGCACCGGGTTGGGTAATGGGCGAGTATGCACAAACCTTCCCGAAAGCATATATTGATGAGCAAAAAAGCAAAACCCCCTTAGCCCGTATTGCCGAAGCCGAAGATGTGGCAAAAGCACTGGTTTCTATCGTTGAAAATTTTACTTTCTCTACCGGCTGTATTTTTACGGTTGATGGGGGAAGACCTTTGTTGTAAGTTTGATTACTTCTAATATAAAAAGAAAGCTTAGTCCATGCCAAATCATAAAACCAATTTTCAAAAAGAAAAACAAATCGTTCAAAACTATATTAACGATTTTGATAGAGCTGCGGATAGCGAATTAAGCGAAGTATTAAAACAATACACTACCGAAAATTATCATTGGCGAGGCATGCATCCCTTCTATGAAAAACATACTGCCGAAGATGTAGTAAATGAGTTTTGGTTACCTCTCCGGCAAGCTTTTGCCTCAAGAGATACATCATATAAAACACCCAAAACACCCAAAACGGCCAAAACACCCAAAAATATGCTACAAAGAAGAACCGATATTTTTTTCGCCGGTGCCAACGATTGCGATGAAGGCAAAACCGTTTGGGTAGTCCATATGGGACACTTTTTGGGCTTATTTGACCAGAATTGGTTGGGTATTCCTTCTACTGGTAAGATGGCTTTTTTGCGCTTTGCAGAGTTTCACCGCATTACAGAAGAAGGTAAAATTGCTGAAACCGCCTTGTTTTTAGACCTTATTAGTGTGATGCATCAAGCCGGTCATTATCCATTACCGCCTATGACCGGCACTCACTTTATGTACCCCGGACCACGCACGCACGATGGTTTATTATATGATATACAAGAACCCAAAGAAGCGGATTTGACTTTAGCCGTGTTGAACCAAATGATAGCCGATTTAAACAGCCTCAATACCAATGATGCCAAACGCTGCCCACCGGAACTTTTAGCCAAAACCTGGAAAGACGATATGATTTGGTACGGACCTTGCGGCATTGGTGCATCTTACACGATTGAACGTTACCAACAGCAACACCAATATCCTTTTCGTGACCACCTGTACGATAAAGTATTTAACGGACACATCGCACGAATTGCAGAAGGAGACTATTGCGGCTTTTTTGGCTGGCCCAATTTAAACAACAAAAACAGTGGCGGTTTTTTAGGCTTGCCTGCAAATGATAATCACGCTCCCATGAGAGTAGTAGATATTTACCGAAGAGAAGGCAACAAACTCGCCGAAAATTGGGTATTTATTGATTTGTTGCATTACCTAAACGAGCAAGGCTTAGATGTGTTGGCACGGATGCGGCGGATTAACCGGAGTACTCCGTAAGTTCAAAGTTGCTATTATTATTACAATTGTAATTTGTCAAGAGTTGATAAATTGCGTATGTTTAAAAAATAAAAATAATAGGATGCATAAAAGTACGGATAGAATTTTAACGACACACGTAGGCAGTTTGCCACGTTCGAAAGCGGTAACGGATTTAGTGTTTGCAAAAGAACGAGGCGAGGTGGTAGATGCTGAAATTTTTAGCAAGACTATAAAAACAGCGGTGCGTGAGGTGGTTGCCCGTCAAATAAAAGCGGGGGTGGACATTGTGAGTGATGGCGAAATGAGCAAAATTAGTTATGCCACCTACATTAAAGACCGGATAACAGGTTTTGAAGGCGATAGTCCACGCAATGCACCCAAAGATTTGGAAGAGTTTCCGGGTTTTTTGCAACGGGCTGCTAAAGGTGGTGGAACGCCAACCTACTCACGCCCGTGTTGTGTTTCGGAAATTGAAGTAAAGAGCAGCCTTCCGTTGGAGGAGGATATTGAAAATTTTAAAGCAGCTACTGCCGAAAATAAACCGGTTGGTCAATTTATGAATGCAGCCTCGCCGGGCGTAATTGCTTTGTTTTTGCCCAATAAACATTACAATAGTCAAGATGCCTATTTGGAAGCCTTAGCCGAAGCAATGCGCCCCGAATATGAAGCTATTGTTAAAGCTGGTTTTATTTTACAATTAGATTCGCCGGATATTGGTTTGGGCAGACATATGATTTTTAAAAATGAAACGGATGAAAATTACATCCGTTTGGCTGAACAACATATTGAAATGTTGAATTATGCCCTTCGTAATATCGAAGCCAACCGGGTAAGGATGCACGTTTGCTTTGGCAACTACGAAGGTCCACATCATTATGATGCACCGATGAGTTTAGTATTACCCATAGCTTTAAAAGCCAAGCCCCAGGGTTTATTGTTTGAAACCTCTAACCCAAGACATGCTCACGAATGGACAACCTTTCGTGATGCCAACATTCCTGAGGATAAAATTTTAATTCCGGGTGTGTTAGATTCTACCACCAATTTTATTGAACATCCAGCATTGGTTGCTGAGCGAATTGAACGTTTTGCCAACATAGTTGGTAAAGAGCGCGTTATTGCCGGTACCGATTGTGGCTTTTCTACCTTTGCCGGTTTTGGTGCGGTTGATGAATATATTGTATATGCCAAATTAGCCAGTATGGCAGAAGGAGCCGCAATAGCGAGTAAACGTTTATGGAGTTAGATTTATTTGGTAAAATAGTAATAAACAAAAAAAGGGGAACTAACTATTCCCTTACTTAATTCAACTCATCATTTCAATATAAATATCGAATATTGAACACCTAATTTTGAATGATGATTTGTAAAAAGGAGCTAACGACTTCGTTGCTATTAAACCTATTAATAAGTTGGTTAACTACCGGACTAAATGTTAGTCATACGGTTAGGAATGAAGATAAAATAAATGTTCAAATTTTAGCAAAGTGATTTTTTGATATACAAGTTAATAAACGCAGGCTTAGTGGTGTTAAGACGAGTATTTTTAATGAAGTAGATCGGAAAATCTCAAAGGTAAAAATGGACCGATATTTTTGAATTATACCTTAAGGTTTTTTAAGCTTAACAAAATAAATGAATTGATAGGAAAGTATATCATTTCATCTATTTTTTTGATTGGATACAGGACATCAACCTAAACAAGTATTATTAAAAAAGGAAGACAACACAACTGTTATCTCATTTTAAGTATCTTTTTCTTTTATCTTTTTAAAGTAAGTAATTATATAATATGTAGACAAATAAAAATTCGATATTTCATACAACTATTTGATTGACAATGTGTTAATTAATTATTGGTAGAAATTAGATAAATTAAGTTTAGACAAAGGCTAAAAAGTGTTATCGCTTTCTTTTCAAAAAGCCCGTACATTTGCTTCCAACATTAAGCTATTTGACAACTTTTGACAAATGATTCGTATAAATAGTTACAAAAGTGTTCCGATTGGGTCATACTATTGAATCAGCGGTTACTCGTCACTTTTATTTTAATCATTTGATTATGTGTTAGCTTTTAAAACAATTTTATCATTTTAATTCCAAATAAAAATTAAATATATTATGAAACAAAGACTACAAGTTTTTCTAATAAGCTTATTCGTTTTTGCCGTTTCTTTTAGCATCAGTGCAAAAAAAATAACATTAGATGACGCAAAGCACATGGCTGAAAACGTTTTCATGATGCAGTCATTAACTAATGCATCTTTTAAGGCAGAAAATGTTCAGCTTAGTTCTTCATTTGTGAAGGTTGACGAGCATACCAATGAAACAAGCTGTTATATTTTTAACTTTGAACCAACTGGTTTCGTTATTTTATCTGCTGAAGATAATTATAATGCAGTATTAGCCTTTTCTTCCGAAAGTAATATTGATGTACATGACGATGAAAGAAATATTGGTTTATGGGGGCATTTATCAGTACATGAACAGCGGATAGACTACATTAAGAGAAGTGGCATAAAAGCATCCGCAAAAATTAATAACGAGTGGAAAAAAATTCGCTCAATGGATAGCAAAAGTGCTAAAAACTTGCAGCAATTTGATATTGTAGTACCGCCTTTGACCACAACCAAATGGGATCAAGGAATATACTTTAATGCCTTTTGCCCTGCCGATGCAGAAGCAGGACAAGATGGCAAAGTTTGGGGAGGTTGTGTGCCTATTGCTATGGCGCAATTAATTAAATACTATAACTATCCAACAAAAGGAAACGGAAACAATTCTTTTAGTGATGCCAGATATGGTTCGCTTTCTGCAGATTTTTGCGGATCGAATTATAATTGGGCAAACATGCCAGATGAGCTAACAACTTATAACGATGATGTGGCTCAACTCATTTATCATATGGGTGTGGCAACCAATACAGAATACAGCCCAACCTACACTAAAACCTATTGGAGCTATGTTAGAAATACTTTTGTAGATTATTTCAATTTTGATCACGAAGCAAAAGTTTTTGATGATAGTACCAATGAGTACTTTGCTGAAATTGCTAAAAGAAATTTAGATGAAGCACATCCGGTTATTTTAACCGGCGATGACTTGGCTACCGGATGGGGACATTGTTGGGTAGCGGATGGCTACGGTTATTTCGATACTTCGCAAGGCACCGGACAAGAGTATTTTCACTTTAACTGGGGTTGGAGAGGCGATAACAATGGTTGGTTTTTAGACAGTGGTTCTGATTGGAAAACCTTAGAAGATCAGCCAGAAACATTTGATGTTACTTATTACTGGAACCGATCAGTTTTATATGATGTTTTTCCTGCAGAAACCCAATGTCAGGCACCTGGTGAATATTATACTTCTGCATTAAAAGAAACTTCTACCTTTATTAACTACCATAACTATAATTTAGATGAGCAAATTCAATTCCGTTATAGAGAAATAGGTACTACCATATGGACAGAATTTCCAGTTACTCAAAATTATTACAGTTATGTTAGAAATTTAGCCCCGAGTACAGAATATGAATTTCAGGTTAGAAGAGATTGTTGTGGTGGTTTATGGTCAGATTATTCTGCTTCACAATCATTTAGAACCAAAGGCGAAGGACAATCTTGTAATAATGTAAGCGTTTCTGCTGCTCCTGATTTTTATGCTTTAGTTGGCTTTGACAGAGATTCACACAACCTGTTTCAATATTATTATAATACAGACGGTTTTGAATATGTATACGGTTTTGCTGAAAAATGTAATCCTTGGGCTGCTGTTTCTTATTATGATTGTAACGGAAATTTATTGGATGTTGAGGTTCCACGTGGTTCGGTAATTACCTATTTGTTAGAAAATGAATGCGAAGTAGTAGAACCAGACTGTGCAAGAAATTCAGGTACCTTTTTTTATGATTTATGCGACAACGGAGAACGCTATTACTTTTTAAGAGATGATGACGGTACGGTGTATGATCCTTATTTTCCTGAGGGTAGCAATTTCACTTTTGTTGATGGTACGAAAGTGAATTATGATTTTACCTATATGGGCTTTAACACCTGTTCTGTTGCCAATGGCGGTCCAATACAATTAACTTGTATTGAGTATCAAGGCGATGGTGGTGCTATTTTTCAGGTTTACCCTTGGATTACCGATATCGTTTCTCCGCAAAACTGTAATGGCGAAACTATTAATTTGTATGACTTTGGTAGATATACCTTCTTAACCATTAACGAAGCTAATGGCAACAGAAGTTTGTATTTATACAATGGTACCTTCTATTGTTCAAGCGAATCTTGCATAGAAACCTATTTATCAAGCGCTCCAGTTTCCGATTCATGGTCTTGCGGACAAACCACCGTTACGCCACCTAATCCGCCCGAGCCACCAATGCCTTCTAATTGTGCTACCTTAAGTTCAGATCTATTGTCAAGTCCAGCCAGTTTAACCAGCATTTATTTATATGCTGCACAACCAATGGGTGCTATACCAAACCAATTTAGATACAGAGCGGTTGGAACCTCTGATTGGATGTTAAGCGATATTTCAGATTTGTATTATAAAGTAGCAACTGGTTTAGTATCTGGCATAACGTACGAGTTTCAATTGAGACATGAGTGTTCTCCTGGCAATTGGTCAGATTATACCGATTCATTTAGCTTTACAGTAGGTGGCGGCTTGGTTGCTAAAAGCGATCTAGCTCCGATGAGTTTAGCCCAAGTAACTAAACTTACAGACGGTAGCCTAAATGATTTGCAAGTTTATCCAAATCCAGCCAGTACAGTTTTATTTGTTCAAGTTCAAAACCAATTAGATAACAACACTATTAAGGTTTATAATATAGCCGGAGATTTGGTGAAAACTGTAGCTGTTGAAGCTAATGCTTCTATAAAATCTATCGAAGTTAATTATCTAACTGCTGGTATGTATTTCATTGAAATTAACCAGGGTAATAATTTGATACACAAAAAATTTATAAAAGAATAAAAAAGATAAGGAATGAGAAGAAAATAAATTTTCCAATTCTGACAAAGTCAAATGGTATATTTATTTTTGTAGCATTCCTAAGTAAGAATTTAACTCTCTGAAATAAATGCGCTCTGCTGTATTGGTTGAGCGCATTTTTTATTACAATCACTCCTTAAAGTAAAATGTTTATTGAAAGATAACTTCCTCTCCCTTCGTGTCTCTCATAGATGGCTTTGAAGAATCAAGCCCCATCTTATCGAAAACATCTAAAAAAAACTGTTACCTTTGCCAATAATGTATGAGTCGAAATATAGAACCTGCTGATTTTCTTTCAAAACCACGCAAAGTTGTAACCATTTGCCATGTTAATCCAGATGGAGATGCCGTTGGTGCTTCTATGGCTATTTACCATTTGCTCAAACAAATGAAGCACCAGGTTCAGGTAATTGTACCTAACGATTTTCCTCAATTTTTAAAATACCTGGAAGCCACCGATAAAATTATCTATTTCGATAGGAGTGAAGCCCACAAACAAAAAGGACTAACCGCATTGGAAGAAGCCGAAGCTGTTTTTGCCTTAGACTTCAACGATTTAAAACGGGTAGGGGAGTTGCAACCACTTGTAGAAAAGTCATCAGCATATAAAGTAATGATCGACCATCATTTGCAACCGCAAGATTTTGCAGACTTCATTTTATCTGATACCAGTGCTTGCTCAACCGCAGAACTAGTCTTCCGATTTATTGAGAAAAATAATTGGTTCACTTATTTAAACCAAGAAGTAGTTGATAGTATTTATATGGGCATTTTAACCGATACCGGTAAATTTAGCCATTCAATTACTAAAGATGTGCATGCAACTGTCGGTAAACTAATTGAAGCTGGGGCGGATGTAGTAAAAGCAAATCAAGAAATATACAACAGTTATAGCTTTGGACGGGTTCGTTTTTGGGGCTTTTGCTTGGGGCAAAAAATGCGTACCATAAAAGGTTTACGAGCAGCCGTGTTACCTTTATCAATTAAAGAAATGCATAAGTATAATGTGCAACGAGGCGATACCGAAGGCTTGGTGAATCAACCTTTGAGTATAAAAAATGTAGATGTTTCGGTTTTGCTTAAGGAAGAACAAGATAAAATAAAACTTTCTTTACGTTCAAAAGGCGATTTTTCGGTGAATGAAATGGCTCGCACCCATTTTAATGGAGGAGGACACAGCAATGCTTCAGGAGGTAGTTTAAAAATGCCGTTGTTAGAAGCTGTGAAAAAAGTTGAAAGCGTTTTACATTTGTACGAAGATTTAAAAGTTACTAATCATAAAAAGAAATAAATAGAAATGATCAAAATGTTTACCAACAGTATGCTTGCATTAGTATTGCTTGCATTTTTTAGCAACTGCAATAATTCTAATTACCAAAGTACCCAAAGTGGTATGAAATATAAAATGGTAAAAGATGCCGATGGGCGCACCGTTAAAATGGATGATTTTTTAACCCTGAACATGCTGTATAAAGCAACTAAAAATGATTCTGTTTTGTTTAATACCTTTACTAATCCACAGCCGCTAAATTTTAAATTTCAGCCTACTTTATTTAACGGTGCTATAAATGATGGTTTATTAATGATGAGTGCCGGCGATAGTGCCCATTTTGTAGTAAAAGCCAGCTCGGTTTATAAAGATCAATTGCCAGCTTTTTTAACAGCCGATGACGAGTTGGAATATGTAATCAAAATGATTAAACTTTCTTCTGCCGAAGAACAACAGCGGGAAGCAGCCGCAGCTCAAGCCGCTCAGCTTGACAAAGAAGCCGGTTTAATTAATAAATACATTGCTGATAATAATTTAAAAGTAGAAAAAACTGAAAGTGGCTTATATTATATAATTGATAAGCCGGGTACAGGTGGTTTCCCTAAGCCAGGGCAAAGGGTTGAAGTGCATTATACCGGTACTTTATTAGATGGTTCAAAGTTCGATTCTTCAAAAGATAGAGATCAATCTTTTAAATTTCCACTCGGGCAAGGCAGGGTAATTAAAGGTTGGGATGAAGGCATTCCAAAATTTCAAAAAGGGGGCTCGGGTAAGCTGATTATTCCATCTCCCTTGGGTTATGGTAACCGGGCACAGGGTCCAAAAATACCGGCAAATTCAACCCTTGTTTTTGATATAGAGTTGTTAGATTTTCAGTAACGAATAAAAATAATGTTGAAACGTAAAGTGAGGGCTTGCATAAAGTGTGGTCCTGCTTTCCGCTCAATGCCGTCTTTTCGTAAACGGGATGCCTTTGCAATTCTATCTAAATGTCATTCAATATATTGAATGTAATTTACTTGTACATTAAGGTATACTATCATTTTAGTGAATGCAGTTTTATGTTATTATGTATGGAAAGCCGGACTAGTTCCCCTTCAAATTTTGAAGAGCCTGTACCGACACATCGGTAGATGGGCTTTTTCTAAAGAAAAAGGTCGGGGTAGTTTAAAAACTTTTAATAAGGTTTCTAATAAAAATCGTAGTAGAACCTACATTAATAATCAATCAACATTCATTATTCAATAAATGACCAATCAAAAAATATCGAATATCGAACGCTGAATTTCGAATTTCGAATTTTTCCATTCAGAAATTGAATTTGCAAAAAAGTTAGCATGACTAACCTAGGATATTTAACCGATCTATTTTTTCTTGAAACCGATAAAGAAATAACAACTTATCCTAATTACATAGTGGTAAAAAGCCCTAATGAACCTTATTTTTATTATGGTAATTTCTTGTTACTTAAACAAATGCCTGAAAATTTTAAAAAAGCCAAATTAGAAAAACAATTTAAAAGCCATTTTTCTGATGAACGCATCAGGCATTTTACCTTTTGCTGGTCGGGTAAAGTAAAAGAGCATCTTTCATCATTTCTTCAAACAGGCTATACCTTGCAATTGATTTCAGTTTTGGCTGCTAGCCCAACCAATTTCATTCGTTTAAAGCAAAAAAATGAAGACCTAAACATTCGTTCATTTAGTACCAAAGCAGATTGGCAACAATGGATTGATTTAGAATGCGAAGAAAAACCTAACGGCTTTGAAGCTACCTCATACCGGCAATTTATGCAAGGAAGGGCAAAGTTATATCAACAATTAAACCAGCAGAAAAACGGTAATTTTTATGGAGCTTACCTTGATAACGAATTAGTAGCCGCTGCCGGCTTGTTTCATCAACAAGGTATCGGTCGGTTTCAAAGTGTACTAACCAAAGCCGCTTATCGCCGACAAGGTATTTGTAAAACTTTAATTAATTATATCTGCCATATTGCATTTCAGCAATTACAACAATTGGTTATTGCTGCTGAACCCTCTTATCATGCTTTGGATATTTATAAAAGCTTCGGTTTTCGGGAAGCAGACTTTCAAACTTCGGTGTATTGGTACAATAAAGAGTAAATGAAATCACTATGATAAATATATATTAATCTTGAATATAAACAACTATATTTTTTAGAAGCGAAACAGTGGAAACCATTTAGAAACGGGCTACCCGCTATCCGTTCAAATGCTGCGCCACCGCACAAGGGCAAACGCTTCAAGCAGCATAACCACTGTTATCGGGGCTAAACTTCCAACTTCATCACTTTTTAAATACATTCCAAATGTATAGCCAACAGGTTAATAACATAAGAATATAAACAATTTGCAGTATGATGAAATTATTTTAAGATTTAGAACAAAGTTTCAGTAAAGCGAAAACAAGTCTGATTATAAAGTTTCAAATTTTGGAACGACACCACTATTTCAGTTATTTGGGGAAATTAGTCCACTATCTTGAAAATATTTGTTCAATTTAATATAGAACAATTAACGCTTATTCACATCTAAAATAGGCTGTTTAGCACATGTTTACACCAAAATACTCATAAAAATTGCAAAACTTATCCACAATAAGGAATTAATGTGGTAAAAAGTGGGATAAAGTGGTAATTTTACTTTCTGTAAATAAATGTTTACCGCTTTCGGAACCATAGAAACCAAAATGGACTCCAAAAACCGGCTCAAAATTCCAACCCGGTTCAAAGAGTTGATTGCCGATTATAGAAAACTCTATTTCTATAAAGGCTTGGATGGCGTGTTTTATCTTGACACCAAACCCAAGTGGGAAAAGATGGTCAAGTTCATTGAAAGTAAAAAAAATCCATTTGATTCGAATTACAGTGTTTTTGCAACTCACTTCTTCAATAATGCAGTCGATTTAAAAATTGATGATAATGATAGAGTGGTACTTTCTGCAAGAATATTAGAATTATTGAAAGCAGAGAAAGGAGGCGAGCTTATTGTACAAGGAGTAGGAGAAAGCTTGGTGCTTTGGGCGAAGCCGGAGTTTGATAAGTATATACAGAATACCGAAAAAAGCTTTGAAGAAGCTGCAAAAGCTCTATTTGCCAATGGCTTTATTGAGGAGCCAGTAAACAAAATAAATGAAGATGCTTAATGGTGGCAGATATATATCACATACCCGTAATGCTACAGCAGTGTATGGCTGGTTTAAATATAAAACCAAACGGTACTTATGTTGATGTAACTTTTGGTGGTGGCGGACATAGTAAAGCTATTTTAAATCAACTGAATGACAATGGAAAATTGTTTGCTTTTGATCAAGACGAAGCTGCTCAACAAAATTTAATAACCGATCCGCGCTTTCATTTCGTTGCTCATAATTTTAAACATCTTCAAAAGTTTTTGCGATTACATCAGACTACACAAGTTCATGGAGTGTTAGCAGATTTAGGCATTTCTTCTTATCAGTTAAATAATGAAGAGCGTGGTTTTGCTACCCGATTTAATGCAGATTTGGATATGCGGATGAGCCAAGAACAAAACTTAACAGCACAACAAGTAGTTAATGAGTACGATCAAAAACAATTGGCTGATATTTTTTACTACTACGGAGAGTTAAACAATGCCCGAAAGCTGGCAAGTGTATTGTGCGAAAAACGAAAAGCACAAACCATAAACACAACACAAGAACTAATTGCAACCATCGAACCTTGGATAAAAGGGAAACGAAACCGTTACCTGGCGCAATTGTTTCAGGCTATTCGTATTGAAGTGAATGGAGAGTTAACTGCATTAAAAGAAATGCTCAAACAAAGTTTAGAACTATTGGTGACTGGTGGACGGTTGGTCGTGATGTCCTATCATTCTCTCGAAGATAGAATTGTGAAAAATTTCATTCGCTCGGGTAATACTGAGGGAGTAATTCAAAAAGATTTTTATGGAAAAATTACCAAACCTTTAAAAGCAATCAATAGAAAAATCATCTTACCATCTGAGGTGGAAATTACAGAAAACCCCAGAGCAAGAAGTGCCAAATTAAGAATAGCCGAAAAATTATAAGCCATGACAGCAGTAAATAAACCAAGATTAAAACCGGAGCCTAAAGTTGAACAACACTTAGACAAACCACGCAAAAAAATGGTGGATGTTGGCGATGGCATAAGCTGGAATTGGATGTTAGATAACATACCCTATTTGATTTTTGTAACCCTATTAGGCTTACTCTATATTTTAAATACCCGAAGTGCAGAAAAAGTTTTTTCTGATGTATCTCACTTAAATAAAGAAGTAGAAGAATTGCGTTGGGAATATCTTACCAAAAAAGCAAAAGCAGAAAAATTGATGAGTAAAAACAACATCACCAACTTAATCAATAAGCACAATATAGGCTTAAAAACGTTTACCGAACCACCACAAAAAATGCCACAGGATTAGCTAAACCATGACCATCAAACAAGAAATATTAATTCGATTGTATGTTGCCTTTAGCTGCATGTTGCTATTAGCAATTATCATTTTGGGTAAGGCATTCTACATCCAAACTGCAAAAGGAGATGACTTATTGGAACAGGCTGCCCGAAACAGTCGTCCAAAAGTTTTTGATGCAGAACGAGGTAATATTTATAGTAGCGACGGTCGCTTATTGGCAACTTCAATTCCCAAGTTTGATGTTTATTTTGATCCGAATGCGCAAGGTATTAGTACGGAAGATTTTAATGAACATATTGATGCACTATCCGAAAAGATCAGCACCTTCACTAAAACGCGGTTCGCAGATCCTACTTTACATTATTCTAAAGCTGGTATGAAAAGAAAACTGCAAAATGCCCGTAAAAATTATAAACGCTATATATCTATATTTAAGAATATGGATTTTCAGGAGGTTAAAGAAATTAAGCAATGGCCTCTGTTTAAACGGGGACAAAACAAGGGTGGTTTAATTATTACCAAAGAACATAAACGCACCTGGCCCTGGGGCGAATTGGCAAGACGTACCTTAGGTTCAGATAGAGGTAACGGCATTCAAGCCGTTGGTTTAGAAGCGAGTTTTAATAAAGAGTTGGCGGGTTTAAAAGGCTTGTGTATTGAGCGCAGGGTAGGAGAGAGTTGGCTGCCGCTTGATAAAAAAGATAATATTGAACCGGTTAATGGAGCAGACATAAGCACTACTATTGATGTTGATTTTCAGCAAATTACACAGCAGGCTTTATTAGAAGGATTAATCAATCATAAGGCTGACCATGGATGTGCTGTTGTAATGGAAGTAGCTTCTGGAAAAATAAAGGCGATTGCCAATTTGGGTTTGAACAAAAAACAAAAATACATAGAAGCCTATAATTATGCAGTGGGCGAAAATGCGGAACCGGGTTCAACCTTTAAGGTAGCTACTATGGCGGCTTTGTTAGAAAGCCATAAAGTTGATATTAACGATAAAGTTGTAGTAGATCATGGAGCGCATCAGTTTTGCAGAGAAAAAATGAAAGATGCCTCTACTAAGTTTAGAGGTACTATTACTTTGGAAGAAGTGTTTTCGGTTTCATCTAATGTAGGTTTTGCCAAAACGGTGGTCAAACATTTTGGTAATAAGCCGGCTAATTTTATCAACTACTTACACGATTTTTTGTTGGATGAAAAAACCGGTATCAGCATTGTAGGCGAACCTCAACCGGTAATTATGAACACTGAAGATAAAGCGTGGAACGACTGCGTAACTTTACCTTGGCTATCGGTTGGCTATTCCCTTAGTTTAACTCCTTTGCAAAGGCTTACATTTTATAATGCAATTGCGAATGATGGAAAACATGTAAAACCTTATTTAGTAGAACGGGTAATAAAAGTTGGCGAAACTATCAAATCATATTCAAACAATAGTACCCAAAGAATTTGCAGTGAGCAAACAGCTAAACAATTACAAAATTTAATGGTAAAGGTTGTTGAAAAAGGAACGGCAAAAAATATACAATCCGACTTTTTAAATTATGGTGGAAAAACAGGCACCTCAAAAATATCGAAAGGAAGGCAAGGCTATGAAAATGAATATCAGGCATCTTTTATTGGCTTCTTTCCCAAAGAAAATCCAAAATATAGTTGCGCAGTGGTAATCACTAAACCACAAGGAGAAGAATATTATGGGAATGCCGTAGCCGCTCCGGTTTTTAAAAGAATTGCCGAGCAAATTCATGCGATTGATCAACCACTACATCCTATATTAAAAGAAAATTCAAATATGATTTTGGTAGATGCCCAAACTAAAAAAGGAGCAGTAGAAGATTATTTGATGTTGTCAGCATATTTTGAAAATCCGGTTGCTGATCATTCTAAAAATGAATGGACGCAGCCAAAAACCACGACCGACAAATTGTTGTTAAACACTTATGAGTTAAAAGAAAAGATGACACCCGATGTAAAAGGGATGGGTTTGAAAGATGCGATTTATCTGTTAGAAAATCATGGCTTGAAAGTGATTTTTACCGGAAGAGGAAAAGTACAAAAGCAATCTATAAAACCGGGTATGCAATTTAAAAATGGAGCAATTATTAGAATTGAGTTAAGTTAATGCAGGCACTAAGAGACATATTATATGGAGTAGCTTTGTTGGAAGTGTTGGGCGACAACAGCATTAACATTAGCAATATCGCTTTTGATTCAAGAGCGGTAAAGCACCACGATTTGTTTGTCGCTATAAAAGGTATTGCTGTAGATGGGCATCAATATATAGAAAAAGCAATATTAAGTGGGGCTGTGGTAGTAGTTTGTGAAGAATTGCCGAATGAAATTAATCCTAAAGTTGCCTATTTAAAAGTGAAGAACAGCCAAACAGCTCTAAGTGTATTGGCTAAAAATTTTTATGACAATCCCTCCGCTAAAATTAATTTAATTGGGGTAACCGGCACCAATGGAAAATCATCGATCTGTACTTTGTTGTATCAGTTATTTTCCAACTTAGGTTACCATTGTGGTTTAATTTCAACCATTGAATATAAAGTAGGTAATACCACCTACGATGCAACCCACACCACACCTAACACCTTGCGATTGAATCAGTTGTTGCATCAAATGAATGAAGCCGGTTGTGCTTATTGTTTTATGGAAGTGAGTTCGCATGCTATGGTGCAACAACGGGTAGAAGGCATTACTTTTAAGGGCGGTGTATTTACCAATCTATCGCACGATCATTTAGATTATCATAAAACCTTTGATGAATATCTGGCAGCCAAAAAATTGTTTTTTGATGGCTTACCGAAAACGGCTTTTGCTTTAAGCAATATTGATGATAAACGCGGCAAGATCATGTTTCAAAATACCCTTGCCACACAATATACCTACGGCATTAAAAGTTTGGCAGATTTTAAAGGCAGAGTCATTGAAAATTCTTTAACCGGTTTATTGTTAAACTTAGATGATACCGAAGTGAACACCTTGTTGGTAGGTGAATTTAATGCCTACAATTTATTGGCAGTTTACGCAACCGCTACTTTGTTGGAAGCCAACAGAGATGAAATTTTAAATGAGATCAGTCGCTTACGAGCTGCCGAAGGTCGCTTTGATCATGTGTACGATCGAACGCATCAAATTATTGGTATTATCGATTATGCGCATACACCCGATGCTTTAAAAAATGTGTTAGAAACGATTAACAAAATTAGAACCGGTAATGAGACGGTGATTTCAGTAGTTGGGGCAGGAGGAGACCGGGATAAAGCCAAGCGACCTAAAATGGCTGCCATTGCTTGTGCCTTAAGTAATAAGGTTATCCTCACTTCAGATAATCCACGCTCAGAAGAAATGGATGCTATTATTGATGATATGATGGAAGGACTTTCACCGACAGACCGCAAAAAAGTAGTAAGAATTACCGACAGAAAAGAAGCCATTAGAATGGCACGTTACCTTGCCGAAAGTGGAGATATCATTGGTGTTTTTGGTAAGGGACATGAAAAATATCAAGAAATAAAAAATGTAAAATACCCTTTTGATGATAAGCAGATTTTGCTGGAAACCTTTAAAAACTTCGCAAGCTAATGTTATACTATCTGTTTAAATATCTGGATGAGGTGTTCAACATTAGTGGGGCAGGCGTGTTTGAGTTTTTGTCCTTCAGAGCGGCAGCGGCAGTTATGTTATCTTTAATTATTACCATTCTTTTTGGAGGGCGGATCATCAATTTGTTACACCGCTTACAAGTAGGTGAAACGGTTAGAGATTTGGGTTTGAAAGGACAAAAGGAAAAGCAAGGCACGCCTACTATGGGTGGTTTGATTATCATCACCGCTATTTTAATCCCAACTTTGTTACTGGCTAAATTCGAAAATATTTATATTGTATTATTAATTGTTGTAACGATTTGGGCGGGTTTTATTGGTGGTGTAGATGATTATATTAAAGTATTTCGAAAAAATAAAAAAGGCTTACGAGGTAGAACCAAAATATTTGGTCAAGTTACCTTGGGGCTATTAGTTGGGGCTGTTCTGTTTTTTCATAACGATGTAAAAGTTACTATAGATAAAAAAGAGATCAAAAATTTAACCGGTTATTATCAATTGCAAGATGAACATGAACGAGTTGATCAACATGGAATTGTAACTAATTTGGTTGATGTAAAAGCTCCCATTACCACTATTCCTTTTATAAAAGACCTCAACTTAAATTATTCCTCTTTTTTTACCATGTTTAATTCAGCATGGGGAAAGTATTCGTGGCTATTGTATATACCTTTTATCATATTTATTATAACCGCTATATCTAATGGGGCTAATATGACCGATGGTTTAGATGGATTGGCAACAGGTGTATCTGCTATTATTGGTGGAACTTTAGGTTTATTTATCTATTTATCGGGCAATTATATAGCAGCCGATTATTTGAACATTTTATATATCCCCAACATAAGCGAAGTAGTAATTTTTGCAGGTGCCTTTACTGGAGCATGCATTGGTTTTTTGTGGCATAACTCTTTTCCGGCTTCTGTTTTTATGGGTGATACCGGATCGCTAACAATCGGTTCTATTATTGCCGTTTTGGGTATTATGGTTAGAAAAGAATTGCTGCTACCTATCTTATGTGGCATCTTCTTGGTCGAAAATTTATCTGTCGTAATTCAGGTATCTTACTTTAAATACACGAAGAAAAAATATGGAGAAGGTAGACGGGTTTTTCTAATGAGTCCTTTACATCATCATTATCAAAAAAAGGGAATGCCTGAAACCAAAATTGTTGTTCGCTTTTGGCTAACTACTATTCTATTGGCTTTGTTAACCTTTGTAACTATTAAATTAAGATGAGCAAACGAATAGTCATATTAGGCGCAGGCGAAAGTGGGGTAGGGGCAGCTTTGTTGGCTCAACAAAAAGGTTATGAGGTGTTCGTTTCTGATTATGGATTAATAAAACCTAACTATAAAAATGAACTCGGTGAGGCTTCTATTCCATTTGAAGAACAACAGCATACAGAAGAGTTGATTGTTAAAGCAGATGTAGTAGTTAAAAGCCCCGGTATTCCTGAAAAAGCTGGGATTATTAAAAAGCTAAGAAGTTTAAATATTTCGATTATTTCAGAAATAGAATTTGCTTATCAATTTGTACAAGAGGCAACCATAATAGGCATTACCGGAAGTAACGGTAAAACCACCACGACCTCATTAACCTATCAAATTTTAAAAAATGAAAACTTAGATGTGGCGATTGCAGGCAACATTGGAGAAAGTTTTGCAAGAAAGGTGGCAGAAAAGCCATATGCCTACTATGTGTTAGAAATTAGTAGCTTTCAATTAGATGATATTCAACAGTTTAAGCCCGATATAGCGATTTTAATGAACATTACACCCGATCATTTAGATCGTTATCAATATAATTTTGAAAACTATGCAGCCGCTAAATTTAAGATTATTCAAAACCAGACTAAACAGCAACATTTTATTTATTGTGATGATGACGAGACGATCCAAAAGCATCTAAGCAAAAAAAATACCAGTACAATAATGCATCCATTTTCAATTAAACATCAAACTCAAAATGGAGCATTTGTTTTGAAGGATAAATTCATAATAGAAACCAACGAAGAGAATATGGAAGTAACAATAAGTGAATTAGGTTTAAAGGGTAAACATAATTTGTATAACTCAATGGCAGCAGGTATAGCGGGCAGGTTGCTAAACTTAAGAAAGAAACGGATACGAAGATCTTTATTCGATTTTACGAATTTAGAACACCGCTTAGAAACCGTTTTAAAAATAGGAGGAGTTGAATTCATTAATGATTCAAAAGCAACCAATATTAATTCGGTTTGGTATGCTTTAGAAACTATGGAGAAGCCGGTTATTTGGATAGCCGGTGGAGTAGATAAAGGAAACGACTATACTCTAATAGAAGACTTGGTAAAAAATAAGGTAAAGGCTATTGTGAGTTTAGGTAAAGAAGCGGAAAAAATTCATTTGGCTTTTGAAAATAAAGTGCCCTCTATTGTAAACAAACAAGAGTTGAAAGCGGCGGTTGAACAAGCATTTAATCTGGCAGAAAGTGGAGATGTAGTTTTGTTATCACCAGCATGCGCCAGCTTTGATATGTTTGAAAATTATGAAGAGCGTGGACAAAAATTTAAAGAAGCCGTAAGGCAATTGTAGACAAAAATATTAATGATAAAAAAACTTCGGAAATAAAAATTAGAATGTTCAAATACCTGAAAGGAGATAAAATAATTTGGGGTATCGTTATTGCGTTAACGCTTATTTCGATGTTGGTGGTGTATAGCTCTACCGAATCGTTAGCGTATAAATATCGCAATGGCAATACTGAATTTTATGTATTAAAACATTTTGGTATTATTGTTTTTGGTTTAGTGTTGATGTTTTTAAGCCACCGGATAACGTATACCCGTTACAGCCGGATTGGGCAAATTTTATTATGGATATCCATACCCTTGTTGTTTGTAACCATGTTTTATGGAGCCGAACTGAATTATGCACGCCGTTGGATAGAATTACCGGTACTCAATTTAAGTTTTCAACCGGCAGATTTGGCTAAGCTGGCAATGATAATGTATACAGCACGAATATTAACCGTTCATCAAAATAAAATTAAACAAGGGAATCGTGCCTTTCTGAAAATTTTTATTCCATTAATTATCGTTTGTGGTTTAATCGCTCCTGCCGATTTATCCAGTGCGGCGCTATTATTTTTCACCTGTTTATTATTGATGTTTATTGGCAGAATACAAACGCAACATTTGATTATGAGTGTTTTTGTTGTGGCTTTTTTAAGTTTTGCTTTTATATCAGTAGCCGCCATGACGGGTTATTCCGGCAGATTACAAACCTGGAAAAATCGTATTATTAATTATGTAGATAATGAAGAGGAAGTCTGGCAATCGCAACAATCAGAAATAGCCATAGCGAGTGGTGGTGTTTTTGGCAAGGGACCAGGACACAGTGAGCAAAGCCGGTATTTACCACATCCCTATTCCGATTTTATTTATGCCATTATTATTGAAGAGTATGGCTTGGTAGGTGGAGCATTTGTCATTTTTCTATACCTGTTATTATTACTAAGAACCATTAGAATATTTTATAAATCTCCCAATGCTTTCGGTGCGATACTCGCCGTTGGCTTGAGTATAAGTTTAGCAGTTCAAGCCTTTATGAATATGGCAGTAACCGTTCAACTCTTACCAGTAACCGGTTTGGTATTGCCATTAATTAGTATGGGCGGTACCTCTTTAATATTTACTAGTTTGGCGGTTGGTATTATATTAAGTGTAAGTAGATATATAGAGGAATTAGAGTATAAACCAAAATTAGCAAGGAAATGATTGGTGTAAAAGAAATGAAAGTATTGATAAGTGGAGGAGGAACCGGTGGTCATGTATTTCCGGCTATTGCAATTGCTAATGCATTAAAACAAATGCATCAATCAATTGACATATTATTTGTTGGAGCAACAGGTAAATTAGAAATGGAAAAAGTACCCAAAGCAGGCTACCCAATAAAAGGTTTGTGGATTAGTGGTTTTCAAAGAAAATTGACGTTAAAAAATATATTGTTTCCTGTAAAATTATTGGTGAGTTTAGTAAAGGCATTTTTTATAGTTCGAAAATTTAAACCACAGGTAGCTGTTGGGGTAGGAGGCTACGCTAGTGGACCAACTTTAAAAGTTGCCGAATGGTTGGGGGTGCCCACGGTGTTACAAGAAGCCAATTCTTACCCGGGAATAACCAATCGCTTATTGGGTAAAGGTGCTTCAAAAGTATGTTTGGCTTATGAGGGAATGGAAAAATATTTTGATCAAGATAAAATTAAAATTACCGGCAACCCTATTCGTAGCCAAATTATTAATATTGATGTAAGTAGAGAAGAAGCTGCAACAGAATTTGGATTAGATGCGAATAAGCCAACCATTTTTGTTACAGGCGGCAGTCTTGGTGCACGGGCAATTAATGAAGCAATGGCAACTCAATTTGATCAACTTATTGCAAGTGAAGTGCAGTTGATTTGGCAAACCGGTCGATTATATTTGGAAGAGTTTAAACCGTATGGTAAGGGTTATGAAGACCGCATTATCATAACAGATTTCATTACCAGAATGGATTGTGCTTACCAACTCGCCGATGTAATTGTCTCTCGTGCAGGAGGAACGATTGCGGAACTGGCAATTATTGGCAAACCCGCTATTTTATTGCCTTCTGCTAATGTAACAGAAGATCATCAAACCAAAAATGTGATGGCTTTGGTTAAAAAAGATGCTGCTATTTTAGTTAAAGATAAAGACGCTAATGAACAACTTATTCCAACCATAATCAACTTGCTACATGATGAACCAAGAAAACAAACTTTAAGTAATAATTTTAAACAATTGGCTAAACCGAATGCCGCCGAAGACATCGCTCGAATTGTAACTAAAGTAGCTCAACAAAATTGATGAAAGCCTTAAAGGACATATCAAATATTCATTTTATCGGTATCGGTGGTATCGGGATGAGTGCCTTGGCGCGCTACTTTAAAAAGCAACAAAAAAATGTGGCAGGCTACGATAAAACCAAAACTGATCTAACTGACGAATTGGTTGCAGAGGGCATAGAAGTGTATTTTAAAGATGAAGTTGAACAATTGGATAAGGCAGCTGAATTAGTGGTATATACACCTGCTGTTCCTGATGAAAATGTAATTTTATCTTACTACAGAGATAATGACTATATCGTGTATAAACGGTCGGAGGTATTACAGAAAATAGCGGAAAATTATAAAACAATAGCTATTGCTGGTACACACGGTAAAACAACCATCACCGCATTAACTAGTTGGATTGCCCAATGTGCCGGTTTAGATGCTACGGCATTTATTGGGGGCACTTGTACCAACTACAACTCCAATTTTGTTTATGGAGAGAGCAATTACATGATAGTAGAAGCGGATGAATATGATCATTCATTTCTAAAGCTACAACCTCACTTGGCGGTAATATCAGCTATTGATGCAGATCATCTTGATATCTATAAAAACTATGAAAACCTGATTGATGCATACCAACAGTTTGGTGATTCTATAATGCCTAAAGGACAATTGCTGGTTCATCATTATGTATCGAATAAAATAAAAAATAACTCTTGTGCTTATAAAATAGAAGATGAGCCTAATAAAAAAGCAGCTGCACAATTTTATGCTTATAAGCTTAGGGTTAACAACGGAAAGCAGTTGTTCAATTTGTTTTTAGATGGAGATATGATTGAAGATATTGAATTCAATTTACCTGGTAAACACAATGTTGAAAATGCAACGGCAGCAGCTGCTTTAAATTATCTAACAGGTGCTTCTTTGGAGGCAATTCGAGAAGGCTTGACGACTTTCAAAGGAATTAAGAGGAGATTTGAATATATTATAAACACCCCTTCATTGGTGGTAATTGACGACTATGCACATCATCCTGTTGAGTTGGATGCTTTAATTTCGGCGAGTAAAACTTTGTATCCCAATAAAAAAATAACCATTGTATTTCAGCCACATTTATATAGTAGAACGCAAGATTTAGTTCATGAATTTGCAAAGAGTTTAAATATGGCAGACGAGGTTATTGTATTGAATATTTATCCTGCAAGAGAATTGCCAATAGCAGGAGTAAGCTCGGAAATGATCGTTCAAAAGATGCATCATTCCAACGCAAAAGTATGTGCTAATGAAAGTTTAATGGAGGAACTCAATAACAGATCAGTTGACATATTGTTGATTGCAGGAGCGGGAGATATTGATCAATTCATTCCTTCTATTAAACAATTATTTCAATCTAAAAAAGCAGACTTATGAAAGCAGCTACACAACATAAAAAATCATGGCTTTGGAAAGCAGGTAGCTTAATGGCTTTGCTTGGTTTTGTCTTCTTGCTTTGGGCAACCACCACTCAACATCAACAAAATATTTGCACGGCTATTGAAATACAGTTTGATCAAAATCAATTTTTACAAGAAGCTGATGTTTTAAAAGAAGTACAACAAAAAGTAGATGCTAATATAGAAGGTAAAAAAATCTATTCTGTTGACATTAACCGGATAGAAGCCATCTTACAAGAAATACCTTTTGTAAAACAAGCGGATGTATTTATGGATAATACTGGAAAGTTGACGATTAAGGTAAAAGAAAAGCAGCCATTAGTTAGAGTAGTGAATAATAAAAATATAGGATATTATATAGATGATGAAGCACAAAAATTTGAGGTTTCTAAAAACTATACGGCTCGCGTACCAATAGTATCGGGCTATATCAATGATAATCAATTGCCAAATGGAACAATTACTTCTACTATTGGTCAACATATTTTTGAATTGGCGAATTTTATATATCAAGAACCACTTTGGCAGGCTATGGTCGAACAAATTTATGTAAATCAACATCAGGAGTTCATCATCATACCCAAAGTAGGCAACTTTGAAATTGAGTTGGGTGCGATTGAAAACCTGGAACACAAGTTTAAAAAGCTATTAAACTTTTATGAAAAAGGACTAATCACGGAATATAATTACGAATCAATAAAATTAAAATACGAAAAACAAATTGTTTGTTCATTAAAACAACCGGCAAGCTAATGGAAGAAAAAGAAGAAATTATTGTAGGCTTAGATATTGGAACAACCAAAGTGGTTGCCATTGCGGGAAAGCAAAATCAATATGGCAAGTTAGAAATTTTGGGCATGGGTAGAGCAGATTCTACGGGTGTAATGCGTGGCGTAGTTGCCAATATTAACAAAACGGTAGATGCCATACAAAAGGCAGTACGAATGGCAGAAGATCAGGCAGATATTGATATTGCGAGTGTGTATGTGGGTATTGCCGGCCAGCATATTAAATGCGTACAAAGTAGAGGCTCTTTGGTAAGAGAAAATGGAACGGATGAAGTGATTGATGAAAACGACATTACAAAGCTGATGAGCGATATGTATAAACTCAACATCGATCCTGGAGATCGGATTATTCATGTGTTACCGCAAGAGTTTACTATTGATAATGAGTTAGGCATTAAAGATCCGATTGGCATGTCAGGCAACCGGATTGAAGCCAATTTTCATATCGTAACCGGTCAAATTACAGCGGCAAAAAATATACAACGTTGTGTGGAAGCAGGAAAATTACAAGTGGCAGACATGATATTGGAACCCTTAGCATCTGCCCAAGCCACCTTAAGCGACGAAGAAAAAGAAGCCGGTATAGCCTTAGTAGACATAGGCGGAGGCACAACAGACCTGGCAATTTTTCATAACGGATTGATCAGACATACAGCGGTCATTCCTTTTGGCGGCAACATTGTAACCGAAGATATTAAAGAAGGTTGCTCGGTAATGAGAAGACAAGCAGAACAACTCAAAATTAAATTTGGTTCGGCATTGGCTTTAAAATCGATGGAGAATCAGATGATCTCTATTTCGGGTTTAAAAGGAAGAAAGCATAAAGAAGTGAGTGTGAAAACTTTGTCGAGTATTATTCAATCGCGCATGGAAGAAATAATTGAAGAGGTGTTGCACGAAATAAAAGTGAGCGGATATATTGATCGTTTAATTGGCGGAATAGCCATTACGGGTGGCGGTTCTCAACTCAAAAATTTAAATCAATTAGTAGAGTATTTAACTGGTTTTGATTGCCGAATTGGTTATCCGAATGAACACCTTACACGTGGCGCAAAAGAAGAATTGATGCACCCAATGTTTGCTACTTCTATTGGTTTAATTTTAAAAGGTTTTAGAGATTTAGAAAACACGATGGATGATATAAAAGTAGATAATTTTCAAAAATTGAAAAATCAAGGTACGGCAAACACCTTAGGTTGGTTTACAAAAATATTTGAAAAAAGTAAAAAATGGTTTGTAGACGAAGAAGTAAATAATTTTAAATAGATATTAAGTTTAGATAAATAAAAATAATTGTTAAAATATAAAAAATTTTAGATATGGCATTAGAATTTGATAATCCAAAAAGCAAAGGCTCTATTATTAAAGTGCTCGGTGTAGGCGGAGGCGGTAGTAATGCAGTCAATCACATGTTTAGCAAAGGTATTGAAGGCGTAGATTTTATAGTTTGTAATACAGATGAACAAGCCTTAGAATCCAGTATTGTACCTATTAAAATTCAATTGGGTCCCAGCAAAACCAATGGGCTTGGTGCAGGTAACAAACCTGAGGTAGGCAGAGATGCAACCATTGAATCCATTGATGAAATTAAACAGGTGCTCAACTCCAATACCAAAATGTTGTTTATAACTGCCGGTATGGGTGGTGGAACCGGAACCGGTGGTGCACCTGAAATTGCCAGAGTAGCCAAAGAGTTAGGCGTACTAACCGTCGGTATTATTACCACACCATTTTCTTTTGAGGGCAAAAAGAGAATTGAGCAAGCCAAAAAAGGGGTAGAGGAATTCAGAAAATCGGTGGATACCTTAGTAGTGATTTCTAACGATCGTTTACGCGAAATGTATGGTGACTTAAAACTATCAGAAGCCTTTGCTCGTGCTGACGATGTTTTAACAACCGCCGCCAAAGGTATTGCGGAGATTATTACGATTCCAGGTTATGTAAATGTTGATTTTCAAGATGTGAATACTGTGATGCGTGCCGGTGGTGTGGCTATTATGGGTATCGGCGTTGCTGAGGGAGACAATCGTGCTGTGAAAGCTGCCCAAAATGCTATTAATACGCCGCTCTTAAATAATGGAAATATGCACGGTGCCACTAATATATTACTCAACATTACTTCAGGAACCAATGAGGTAACTATGGACGAAATTGGCTTAGTGACGGACTACGTACAAGAATCAATTGGTAGCGATTGCGAAATTATCTGGGGTAACTGCAATGATGCCAATTTGGGCGACAAATTAAGCATCACCATTATTGCTACCGGTTTTGAGCAAATTCAGCAAGAAGAGATCACGCAGTTTTCTGGTTCGGGCAGAGTAGTGCATAAGTTAGAAGAAGAAGTGAAGCAACCGGTTGAACCAGACAATGAAATTGAACTGGCATTTGATAAAGAAGCCTACGAAAAAAAATTGGCAGAAAAAGAAGCCGATGCCATGAAATTGTTTACCAAACAACCAGAGCCAACAATAGCAACTGTTGACAATACTGCGGAGGATGAAGAGTTGAAAGATCTGAAAAAAAGTATTGAAGTCAAAAAGCGCTTACGAAATTTAAGTTTAAAGTTGAGTACCCCACGCAATGTAAACGAAATGGAAAAAGAGCCGGCATACAAACGAAGAAATGTGGAACTAACCGATGCCATTCCATCGGATGAAAGCCATCATTCTGATTTTAGCATTTCATTTGATGAAGATGCCCAGAAAGGTAAACTGGGTAAGAAGAATTTGTATTTGCATAATCCGCCGGATTAGAGTATGGCATTCGTGCCACGACTTGTAAGCCGAACTAACAGTCGTGGCACGAATAAATAATGCATTTTTCAAAACAAGGCCTTTCTATTCCCATACTGCACAAAACCCGCCCAATAAAAGGGATGGCTTTCTTTTAAACCACCTTCTTCGCAATATTGTAATTTAGCTTGTTGTAAAGCTACATCCTTGGTTTTTCCTGCTGTTAAGAATTGATAAAAATACAACAACAGCTTGGCAGAACTTTCATCACTAGCTCGCCAAAGGCTTGCTACTAAACTGGGGCAACCAGCCAAATAAAAAGAGCGAGCTAAACTCATCGCGCCTTCACCATGTTGTACAAAACCATAACCCGTTTCGCAGGCACTTAAAACGGTTAAAGCAGCAGTAATTTTCATATTTTCTATAGACTCGGTAGTCAATTTTTCATGTGCTTGAAATTCGATATAACTCTGTGTGGTA